>JAJRQB010000157.1 GCA_024280485.1 Deltaproteobacteria bacterium | reverse complement strand
AAACCGATGGACACGAAGAACGCGGAACTGGGATCCGATAGAGGCAGTCATACTTAACCCAGCACCTAAAAGGCTCTCAACAGAGGACCTCGATGCTGCAGCATAATTGAATGGAGCGACAACTATCTTGACACCCACCGGAAACCATTATGACGCAACTTGCTGATTCGAATTACCGGTTAAAAATGACCCAACTGACTATGGACAACCCATATGTTGCAGAACCGGTACACGTTTACACCTTCGAGGTGGACGGCGATCTTATCCTGTTTGATGCCGGACCGGCGACTGAAGAAGCCGCTAATTACCTGCGAACTCATGTTGATCTGGGGCGGATCAAGTATGTTTTTATGACCCACTGTCATGCCGATCATCACGGTCTGGCAAGGTTTCTTGCCGACGAGGTCGGAGCCGAAATCGTTGTTTCCCGGCATGACGCCTACAGGTCCGAGAATGTTGGGGATCGGGGGCGACAGCAGGCACAGCTATTGGCCAAACTCGGATTTCCAGAAAAGGTGTTCGAGTCAGTGTTGAAAACGCTGGCAATGAACAGCACTTCGGCGCAACCGCTTCCCAAAGGAGTTCACATACTGGAAGAATCCGAAGAATTGCTCGAAAAGTTAGGCATCAGCTATCTAAACTGCCCTTGGCATTCACAGAGCGATGTCGTCTACCTGCTGGACAACTATGCGATTAGCGGCGATGCCATCCTGCGGGGATTTTTCTCCACGCCCCTGATGGAGATTGATTTAACGGCCACAGACGGTCGTCGTTTTAGCAACTACGCCGCCTTCTGCCAATCGATCGTCACACTGAGCGGGATCGACAATCGAATTTTTCTGCCCGGCCATCGTGGCTCTGTCGGCAATGTCCGAGAGTGGATCCAGTTCTCAGTGAATAAAATATTAGAACGGACTGACAAGGTGGCCCCATTCAAACAATCTGGAAAGAATATCTATGAGATGGTGGAATCCCTTTACAATCGACAGCTGAATGACCCGTTCATAGCCTATTTAAAGGCCTCAGAAGTTGTCTTTATGTATGACTTTCTGAGCAATCCTGTTCTGCTGTATGACGCCCTTGAAAAAACCGGTCTCTCGGCCGACTTCAAGTTTGCTTTTGAGGGAGTAGCCTCCCATTGTTTGGACTATTCCTGACAAAGCAGAAGATACATGGGCAACCAGTAGATTGGTAAAAAGGAAATGTTAGCTCCGACCTTTTTGGGTCGTCAGAATGGGCACCTAAATCCACAAGTCAAGGTGATAGCATATGGACACGATAAAAGAACTCTATCGCATAGGAACCGGTCCTTCGAGCAGTCACACCATGGCTCCCCGTGAAGCGGCGATAAGGTTTCTAAAGACCCAACCAGATGCGACGAGCTACCGGGTTACCCTTTTCGGCAGTTTACCGGGCAAGGACACCTGACAGACAAAGCACTCCTCGAAACCTTTGCCCCCCGGCCATTGGAAATTCATTGGCAGCCGGAAAAGGAACTGCCCCTGCACCCCAATGTGATGCGCTTCGAATCACTGTCCGATTCCGGAGAGATAATCAATTCCTGGGACATCTACAGTGTGGGTGGCGGAGCACTTCAGGAAGCCGACGCAGAGCTAAAACCCGCTACTATTTACGACTTGTCAAACATGGAAGAAATCCTGGAACGCTGCTCCAGGACGGGAGAATCTTTCTGGGAATATGTTGCAACTTGCGAAGGCGATGACATCTGGGCCTTTCTCGAAGAGGTCCAGGAAACCATGCGTGCCACTATCGTGCGGGGCCTGGACAGCGAAGGAGTCCTGCCAGGCGGACTGGGGTTGGCTCGTAAGGCTCGCTCCCTCTATCGCAAAGCCTCTCTTTACAATTCACACTTCAAGCAGGACAGCATGCTCAGCGCCTACGCCCTGGCTTGTTCCGAAGAGAATGCTGCAGGCGGCCGCATCGTCACGGCACCGACTTGCGGTGCTTGCGGTGTCTTGCCAGCGGTTCTCTACTATCTTGATGAATACCATTCTTACGGCCAGAAAGACATCTTACGGGCACTGGCTACAGCGGGCCTGATAGGTAATTTGGTCAAACACAATGCTTCGATCTCCGGTGCCGAAGTCGGCTGCCAGGGCGAAGTCGGAACGGCCTGTGCCATGGCCGCCGCTGCCGCTACGCAATTGCATGGCGGGACGATTCGCCAGATTGAATATGCCGCCGAGATGGGACTGGAGCACCACCTTGGGTTGACCTGCGACCCGGTTAACGGACTCGTACAAATCCCCTGCATCGAAAGAAACGCGCATGCTGCCACCCGTGCCATGAGTTGCTGTAATTTTGCACTGCTTTCCGACGGGACGCACAAGATCAGCTTTGATGAAATCGTTGCAGTGATGAAAGAAACAGGCCAGGCCCTCCCCTCGATTTACCGGGAGACCGCAGGTGGTGGCATTGCCCAGGCTTATCGGCGACGCAAAAATAGGTCCACGCCAAGATAAACGCCTCATCATGGGTCACGGCGTGCATGATACATAATACTTGTGCAGGAATGGAGCTATTTCAAAAGACCTCTTTTATTTGTTTAAATGTGTAGGCGAACGATAAAAAAGGGCCTCCCCAGACGGGAGGCCCTTTGCAAACGATTGTAGCGGCAATGAAAGTCTAGCTTGTATCTCGTCCCTGGCGACCAACAACCATCTCACACTTACTTATTTTTCAATTCAAGCCGTCTCCCCTCCATCAACCAGAAAAGCCCCGCCGGTCAGGTAACGGCTCTCATCGGATGCCAGGAACAGAATCATACTTGCCACCTCCTCGGGCATGGCAAAGCGTCCCATGGGATAAGGTTCCAGCAGTGCCTTGACCGCTGCTTCACGGTTTTCAAACACGCCGGTCGCCACCATCTTCTCCATGGCTCGTTCGGTCATATCGGTTTCGATAATACCCGGGTTGACGGTATTGACCCGAATGTTGTAGCCGCCTCTCGCAAACTCCTTGGCAATGGAGCGCGTCAAGAGCTGCACCGCGCCCTTGGACGCTGAATAGATCGAGTCATGCAGAGGAGCGGCCATCGCAGCGGTGGACGACACGTTTATGATAGCCCCTGCCTGTCCTTCATCCGCCGTCTTTTTCATCAATGGCAGCGCCAGCTGCATCCCGAGAAATACCCCACGCAGATTGATATTCAAAATCAGGTCAAGATCGCTCAACGTCGTTTCCTCGAAAGGCTTGCTGACGTAAACACCGGCATTATTTACCAGGATGTCGAGAGCACCAAATCTCTTTTCTACCGCATTGATTACGTTCTGCCAGGATGCCTGATCGGAGACATCGTGCGGAACGAATAACGCATCAGCGCCTGACCGGCAAAGTTCTGCTTCCATCTCCCGCCCAGGCCCTTCGGAACGGGCGGTGACCACAACCCTGGCACCTTCCTTCGCCATCAGCCGGGCCGTTGCCGCCCCGACACCTTTTGTTCCCCCTGTGATCAGAGCAACTTTTCCAGCCAAACGCATCATCGTCTTATCCTCTTTTGTCAAACCGCTACCCATTATTTAGCCAGCCGATCCAAGGTTTTAGCCGGGATTCCGGCAGTCCAGCCTCCATCAAGATTAATCGCTTGGCCAGTCAGATATCCACAATCACGACTCGCCAGGAAATGACACAGCGCAGCAAGTTCCTCCGGCTGGCCGATGCGTCCCAATGCGGTCAAAGCCTGGGAAACAGCAGCCGACTTCGGGTCGCCCCGGTAATGAACGCTTTTTCTCCCTGCAATGAAAACATGATTTTCCCAAAGGTTTTCGGTACAGATAAAGAGGTGGTATTGAGCGAAGTCTCACCTCTTCACCTGTTCCGATTTTTTTGTCGACGAAGGTTAATATTTCTCGCTCTGCAGCACTTCCTCGGCAATCTTGAGGGTTTGCTTAACGTCTTCATCGGTATGCGCCACCGACAGCACGAAGTTTCCACGGAAGATAGACCATACCCCTCGATCAAACATTGCATCACGGAACAGGCGCGCTGTGTCGTAATCGCGTGTCAGGGTATCGCGGTAGGTGCGGGTGTCCTGTTTTTCCTGACCGACCACGGCAAAAAATGGATCGACACCCTGGGCATAGAAGGGCGCATCGTACTTTTCAAACAGGCCGTTCAAACCCAAGCGTAGCGAGCGCCCGACCTTGTGGAGATGCTTGATGGCCGCACCGTCATCTTTGGTCAGCTCGCGAATTCCAGCCAGAGAACCGGCCAGACAGAGTGCATTGGCATTGTAAGTACCGTAGTGGGGCATCGTACCGTCGGCAATGGTTTTCATCACTTCATTGCGACCACCAAAAACGGCCATCGGCACGCCACAACCGACACCTTTGGCAGAGACAAAGAGATCAGGCACGACACCGTAGTATTCCTGAGCCCCACCCGGAGCCATGCGGAAACCGGTGACCACTTCATCGAAGATCAGTAATACGCCGTACTGTTCGGTCAGCTTGCGCAAGCCTTCCAGAAAACCTGGTGCCGGAGGCTGAATACCATTGTAGTTGGCAACCGGCTCGAGGATGATGGCAGCGATTTCGTGGGCTTGCGCCTTCAAGACATCCTCAACCGGATCAAGATCGTTGTACGGCAGGATGACAACATCCTCTTCGACGCTTGGCAGCTGGCCGGTAACCTGACGCTTGGTCCAGGGACGGTGATCCGGGCCAAAAGGAATTTGTGGCGTCACGCTCAGATAAATATCAGCGATGGTTCCGTGGAAATTTCCCTCGAATTTAATGACCTTATTCCGTCCGGTATGGGCACGCGCTAAACGTAACGTCATGTGAATGGTTTCGGAACCGGACATGCCGAAGCGGACCTGGTCGGCGCAGGGCACGTGCTTGACAATTTCTTCGGCCAGTTCACATTCGAGTTCGCAGCCGGTGCCATGGATCAACCCCTTGTCGAGCTGTTCACGGATAGCATCGTTGACCACCTTTGGTGCATGACCGAGCACCAAGGGTGCATAGGCCATGACGTAGTCGATATATTCGTTGCCATCCACATCCCAGATGCGCGAACCTTCACCGCGCTCGACGAAAAAAGGCTTATCGAATGCGCGCATGGAACTGGCAACGCCGCCAGCAATCGTCTTCTTGGCGCGCTCAAACATTGCTTCAGATTTAGATCGGTTCAAAGCCATAACGTAACTCCTTGACTAGATAAGCATAATTGCCGTTATTAAGTTGCTGACTAGCGCCAATTGGTCGGGTTTTTCTTACCGTTAGCGCGTTCTTTGGTCGTACAGAGCATACAGAACAGCTCCCAGAGCAGTGCTGTCGAAATCAGTCCTGAATAACCGGTCGGGTCGAAGGCCGGGTTGTAGCACATCAGGTCTGCACCGATCATATTCAGATCATGACAGGCGTGGATAAGCTTTCGAGTGTCGCGGCTGGAAACGCCCCATTGTTCCGGGCAGTTGGTTCCCATCATCTCCGAAGCGTCGATCCCGTCCACATCCAGGGTAAAGTAGGCCTTATCCATTCCGACAATCTCTTTCACCTTGTCGATTACGTAGCCCATACCCTTTTCGTCAATCTCCTCCGGTGGAATCACTGTCATGCCGGATTCATAAGAGAAATCCCAGACCCCGGCATTGGCGACGCGACCACGAATTCCGATCTGCACCGTACGCTCTGGATCGACATAACCGTCGATCACGGCATAACGCAAACAGGAACCGTCATTAACCCTCTGGCCTTCATATGGGCCCATGGTATCGGCGTGCCCATCGATATGAACCAATCCAAAAGCCTCACCACCGTGCGCTTCTGACAGTGCTTTCATAACCGAATAGGTCGATGTGTGTTCACCACCGACAGACAACGGGTAAGCGCCTGATTGCGTTATATTGAGAACTTTCTCATAAACATCGTTAAGTTGTGTTTCATGACTGAGATGTGACCAATCCACATCCCCGGCATCAATCACGCTGCACTGCCCGAAGGGCAATTGATTTGTCACATGATTGTGGGGGCCGAAGTTAACCAGAGACCGTTCACGAACTGCGCGCGCAGCGCCAGCACTGCCAGACCGCCCAATTGCACCCATTTCCATCGGGATACCGAGGAAAACGATATCCGTATCTTCAGTATTTTCCCGAAACGGACTTTGGAAAAATCCACGATGCTGACGCTCATTGATAGCAATTGGATCAATGCACCATCCCTGATCCATCCAACGTTGAACCTCGACCTGCACTTCCTTATTAGCCCAATCCCACATATCTCGATCCAGGGCACGGTATTTTTTGAGTTTTTCTTTACTTAATTTTGGCATTTCCATGTCTCCTCGTTCACATCATATCCGCGCCACTCTTTAAAAGAGGTTCATCAAAACCCTCAACGCAATATTCTTCGCCAACTCTTTGGGTTTTAACTTTATCATTCAATTTTACAGGTCGTTCCTTAGACCTCTAGCTAGGTCACCCTATCTTCCAAGTTTATCAATCGAAAAACCGAAAAGGGTGATCATGGCTTTTCAGACTCGTGCCTTCGATAGTGTGCCTGGATTGGACACTTGGCTTTATTCTCACAATATCCGCACCAACCACAGCGCATATCTACAGTTTTGACACATTCACTACAGAAACCACGGTTAATTGAACAAGTCAGGACCGAAGGTCGGTCGGGATGATTAGAACAAGGAACTCTCACTATCAAGCTGATCCAGACTGACTGAGCTGGCGCTGCACATACGCCTCGGAAGCCTTGTACGAGGCTCGCACCAACGGCCCAGCGGCTACAAACTCGAACCCGAATTCCCGAGCTCGCTCACCCCAGAGATCGAAGGTTTCAGGAGGAACATACTCCTGAACCGGGGCGTGTTGATAGGTGGGCTGCAGGTATTGACCCAAGGCGAGAATCCGGGCACCAGCATTAACGAGATCTCGCATCGACTCTTCAACTTCCTGATCGGTCTCACCTAGCCCAAGCATGATAGAAGATTTAGCAATCGCGCCGCCGCGTCGAGAAATTTGTTCGAGAACTTCCAGAGATCGCTGGTAGTTGAAGCTCTCATGACGGTGCTGCCCGGAAAGCCGTTCGACGACCTCAATGTTATGAGCTACAACATCAGGCTTAGCGGCTAGAACAATGTCCAGTTCATTCCCCCGGTAATCGGGAATGAGCACCTCGACCCCGGGAGAGGCTTCCAGCCGTTTGATGCTTCGAATGGTTTCCGCAAAGGCAGAGGCACCTCCGTCGGGCAAATCGTCACGAGATACCGAAGTGATCACCACATAGGAGAGCCCCATCGCCGCCGCAGCCTCTGCCACGCGTTGTGGTTCATGCTGATCCACCATCCCCGCCGGATTACCGCGTGTTACCGCACAGAAAGCGCAACCCCGGGTACAGATATCGCCCAGAATCATGAAGGTTGCAGTACCCGCATTCCAGCACTCAGCTTTATTGGGGCAACAGGCTTCCTCGCACACCGTGTGCAATTTCTGGGTCGACAGGGTGTTTTTTACCGCGCGAAATTGGTCCCCTGAAGGAAGCTTTACTCTGAGCCAGTCCGGTTTTTTTTTGGTGGGCAGTCTGCACATTGTTTTCCTTTTCTACCCTCAGCCTATGTGCAAAGGTTCCCCACGGTGTCTGAACTTTGAATCTTATCTTGCTAATCTGAGGACAGTTTTGAGCAAGAGGTCACAACCTGCCTTGATATCCTCGAACGGAGTATTTTCTTCAGGTACATGACTTCGACCTGCAACACTTGGGACAAAGATCATACCCACATCAGTAAGCTCAGCCATCATCGCCGAGTCATGCACGGCACCGCTGTTCATCTTCTTGTAAGTAAGGCCCAGCTCCTGAGCCGCAGTTTCAATCGTACCGACCACGGTTCCAGCCAATTGAATAGCCTGCCCCTGAGCAATCAGACTGATATCCACCTCGACCTTGTGTGCGGCAGCCTTATCGGCAACCCGCTTTTTAAATTCGGCGACTGCTGCCCTGATCCCCCGAGGATCCACATCGCGGACGTCCAAGGTGAATGCGACCTTGTTCGGGATGACATTAGGAACGTTGGGGACACAAATAATCTTCCCCACTGTCCCTACGGTGCTGTGCGTCCCTACCTGCTGCAGAATATCTTCGACTTCGCTGATCACTTGCGCCGCCGCCGACATGGGATTTTCGCGTAAATACATGGGGGTCGTCCCTGCATGATTCGATTTCCCGGTGAACGTCACCACAAAGGTTTTCATCCCGGCGATCGCGTTGACAATCCCGATTGTCTTTTTTTCATCATCTAAAACAGCGCCCTGCTCCACATGCAGTTCGATCATCGCCTTGACTTCACCTGGCCTGATTCTATGTTCCTCGACATTCTCCGGAGTCAAGCCAAACTGACGAGCCACATCAAACATGGATACGCCATTTTCGTTCGAAATTTTCTTCAGATCATCGATACCGTATTTACCTGTCAGCGCTTTGCTTCCTGCCATGGTGGAGTAGAAATTTGAGCCTTCCTCTTCAGTAAAAATGACAATTTCTACCGAGTGGGTGGGTCTGATGTCGTTCTCATGCATAACGCGCACAATTTCTAGTGCTCCCACCACACCTGCGACACCATCGAACTTGCCGCCGTTTAGCACGGTATCGATATGTGATCCAGTCATGACGATCGGGGCGTCAGAATCCTTGCCTAGGTATCGAGCTCGAATGTTCCCTACCCCATCAATAGATACATCCAGGTCCAAACTTTTAAACTGTTCCAACAGGTAATCCCTGGCCTGACGATCCTCCTTACTGTAGGAAAAGCGAGTGACACCGCACCCAGGTGTGGCATTGAAATGACTCAACGCTTCGATATCTTTTCGAATGCGTTCTAGACTCGTCTCCATATTCCCCCCGTCTCCTTGGTCGTGCTGATGTCTAGACTTTAAAATCATGCTGTCGGTCCAAAACAGAAAAGGTTTCTATTGCAAAAACGTCCTATATCCATTGAAAGCTGAGAGGAACGGATGTGTACAGGAATCCGCGGATCAGAATACAAAGATCCAAAATCAGCCTTGGCCGGCTCAACCCACTCGAGCTAAACCCTACATATCCGCTACATAGCAGAAAGCATGCCCCACCATTGCAGCACGGTTTTTCGAACCGTGATTATTGAAGAGCAAAACAACGGGAAAGCGCCATTTTGTACGGTTTTACATAGAACGGACTAGATTAAAGAAGAAGTGTCGAAGCAGGCAGGAAGGGCAAATAGATCTATTGAGCAAAGGGCACGCAATGATGTATGTCATCACCAATGATTCGCAACAGCATCAGTTCAATTCACCAAGAGCCCCCTCCATAGATAGCCGTCGGGCGCTGGCCCCACGATGAATTGTGCCTACGTATCTGGTTAAACAAACCTAGGACAGGAAAGCCCACTGCCACGATTACTATGAAATCTGTACGAATAAGCTCCTCTCCGCGACGCAGTCTGCGAAAAACCAAATTCCAAATAATCTCTACCGACAGAACTCAGCAACTTTCCGATGGCAAACAAAGGTTTGCGGTAAGGTCATCATCACCAAAACCCTGATACGACAAGAGGACTAACCCTCCTCTTGCCAGCATAAAATTACAGCTACTTGCACAGTTTTGACGCAGGCATTGACGCAGTTTTGTTTTATTAATTCCCCCTGACCTACTTGAGCCCGTTATCTCAAATGCACCCCATATGCACCCGCAAAAAAACAAAAGCCCCGTAATCGTAGTGATTACGGGGCTTTAAAATTCTATGGTGCCGAGACACTCCTACTACGGTTCGGACATCATATCCTTCCCTGCGCAGGCCCCCCTCCACTCGCTGATGCGGACATCCCTGTCCGCTTTTCTGACATTAAGTCAGCGCTCGGTGGGTGTCAAGATAGTTGTCGCTCCATTCAATTATGCTGCAGCATCGAGGTCCTCTGTTGAGAGCCTTTTAGGTGCTGGGTTAAGTATGACTGCCTCTATCGGATCCCAGTTCCGCGTTCTTCGTGTCCATCGGTTT
>JAJRQB010000015.1 GCA_024280485.1 Deltaproteobacteria bacterium | reverse complement strand
AAGAACCTGTTGTGCTTGAGGTGACATCGGATGGTGTCGTATTCAAGGACGCCAGTCACCTTTGGGGGATGGATACCCTCAGTGCCCAGCAGGCTATGGCGGACGGGAAAAAATCCGGCGCTCTGGCAATCGGGCCTGCAGGTGAAAACCTGGTCCGATATGCCAACGTTGCCTCTGCACAAAGATTTTTGGGGCGTGGTGGTATCGGAGCCGTTTTCGGGTCGAAAAATCTGAAAGGGATTCTTGCCATCGGTGGTGACTATAAGATCCTGCCGGTTAATCAACCGAAATTTTCCACAGTCAAAAAGCGCGCAGCAGCCTATATTAAACAGTTTGAAATGACAGCTGTGACTTATCCTCAATACGGGACGAGTGCCAATGTCAATATTACCAATGCCGCGGGTATCCTGCCTGTCCGAAACTTTAAAGATGGTTCAGATGAGAGGGCCGTTGAGGTCTCGGGCGAAAGGATGAAGGCGAAACACGAAACCAAATATCACACCTGTAAACCCTGCTCTATCCTCTGTGGTCATAAAGGGGAATTCGGGGGCAAGCAGTTGCCCGTGCCTGAATACGAGACTGTCGGATTGCTGGGAACGAACCTTGAGATTTTTGATTCTGATCTCATTGCAGAGTGGAATCGGATCTGTGGCGAAATGGGGATGGATACCATTTCAGCGGGGGGCACCATTGCCTGGGTGATGGAGGCGGCAGAAAAAGGCCTGCTTGAGAGCGATTTGAAATTCGGCTCGCCAGAAGGAGTGGCCGAGGCACTGGATGCTATCGCGCATTGTCAGGGTTTGGGCGCCGAGATGGCTCTGGGATCCCGTGCCATGGCGGATAAATACGGTGGAAAAGATTTCGCGATCCAGGTCAAAGGCATGGAAATCGCCGCTTATGATCCGCGAGGATCTTTTGGCCACGGTCTTGCCTATGCGGTAGCCAATCGGGGAGGTTGTCATCTTTCGGCTTTTGTCACCGCCCTCGAAGTGTTCTTTGGACTTCTGAATCCCTATACCGACAAGGCAAAGCCTGAATTCACCAGGTTTTTTGAAAGTCTGACGGCCAGTGTCAATTCACTTCATACCTGCATATTTACCTCGTATGCTTATCTGTTTGAAGCGCCGCTTACCAAACATACCCCTCATTTATTGCTGGCTGCTTTAATGCAATATCTGCCGCGAATCGCCATTCATCTTACGGATTTTAGCCTATATAGCGATCTCTGGTCCTCTGTGACTGGTGTGCGAATGACCCCAAAAGAGTTTCTAAAGGCTGGTGACCGCATACACGTGTTAGAGAGATACATGAATACCCGTGAGGGAATTTCGAGTAAAGATGATACTTTGCCGGCCCGAATGCTCAAGGAGGGCCGAAGCTTCGATGCAAAAAAACGTACGGTTCCATTGGCTAAAATGCTGGGTCGTTATTATAGGATAAGGGGGTATGATAAGAATGGATTACCTTCAAAGGGTACATTGAAACGGCTTGGGATCGTTTGAAATAACTATCAAAGCCCAAACGGGCCTTACGCTGAATCAAATCAAAGAGATCAGCATGTTTCAATAGTCGGTACACAGAGTAGTTCGTTGACTTAGGATAAAATTCTTGCTCTTTTAGTTTGAATTCCTTAGGTTAGAATCTGGTTAACTTAGTTGCTTAATGGAGAAATGTAATGGCAGAAAGTCTTGCACTGAAGGGTTTGCCGAAGGAAGACAAACTGGAATATATCCTTAATGTCACCGCACGGTGCTTTGAGGAGGTTGGCTATAATCAGATCACCATGGATTCCATTGCTGAAAGAGCCGGGGTAAGCAAAGGGACTTTGACTTATTATTTTCATAGTAAGGAAGGTCTTATCTCCAGTCTAATTCAACACCACGTTGGAAAACTTCTGGGACGCTTAAAGGAAGACATTGACAGGGCAGAGACTCCCGAGGAAAAACTGCGTATTGGAATAAAATCCTATTGGGATGCTTTTTACCACGATCCAAATCGTCTCAAGGCATATTGCGATCTCTCCGCCCAGGCTTTTTTTAACGCCAATTTGAAAGTTGAGATAGTGAGGGTACAGCGCGCTACGCGTGAACTCCTTGTCGGTCCGATAGGAGACATCCTGTCAGGAAGACCTGGCTTCAATGAAAAGACGGTCGCCATGAAGGCAGGTTTGATCATTGGGGCCATAGAAGGGTTTGTGCAGCAAATTATTTTGGATCCAGAGAGTTTTGCTGAAGGCGATGTTGAAGCAGGCAGCAAGGACATCTTCCAATTCTTGTGTAACTCTTTTATTCAAGAATAGGCTCGCCGGATTTTTAGAAACTGGGCAGAATAGAATTAATGCTTTTCCCTCAGGAGACCTGCTGTTCCTGGCTAAGCTGGTGGTCACTCGCAAATCACCACTTATCAAATATGAAAATGGCCACCCAGAAATTGTGGTGGTCATATTTATTTCATGCCCCTGTAGCACACCGAACGCCTGAGATTGCCTGGTCGCCTATTGGATGCACTCATGGTATTTGTAATTCGGTGGAATAAAGGATGAAAGTAATGCAACAGTTTACCCATATGAACTGTAAATCTCATCCTCTGCGTACGAATCTTTACGACGAATTGCACGTACGACCCTTTCCTGTTGTAACAACCCCACAACAGATATCACATCTCGCTTTTCGTGCTCAGAAGCAAGAACACGACAAGGCATTTGAACTGCTTTGCGATCTATGCCGCCACTATGATATTCGGCCCCCAAACCCTAGTGAAAGCGGCTTTCTGGATTTTGGAGATTTCTCCCTACAGTGGGAAAGTCATGTTGAATTCTATTCCATTACCCTCATGCGTCCCTGTGGTTCGGAAGCTGAGCTTTTTGAAAATACACTCATCCAGCGGCTTGGGGCTGACTGGCTCTCTAAGCAACCTGGAGAAGTTGTCGCGGCCTTCCACTTGGCCATTACCGATGACAAATCCTTCGTCGACGACGACGCCCTTGACCGTCACTTTGAGGGTCATCCAGTCTCCATAAGCGTCACTGCGCAGGGCAGTGCTACTTTTTATACCGCATTTCGTCTTCACAACGATGGTTTTGGTCGCTTTATCATTTGTAACCAAGGGATGCCGGAAGAACAGATGGGACGGCTCAGTCGCCGTCTGATTGAAATGGAGACTTATCGCCTGTTTGCCATGCTCGCTTTGCCTCTGGCCAAGCAAATTGCTCCGCAACTGGTGGAGATGGATCAGCAAATGGCACATATTCTTGCTGGGTTGTCAGAATTGAACTCCGTGGAAGAAGAGCGTGAGCTGCTGCTGAAACTGTCGCAGCACGCATCGCGTCTGGAAACCTGGCGAGCTGAAACCAACCGCCGTTTTTCCGGGGCCAAGGCATATCACGAAATGATCAAGGATCGCCTCGAGCGTATCGCTGAAAATAAAGTCGCATGTAATTCCACGCTTGGTGAATTTATGTGTCGTCGACTCGACCCGGCTTTGCGGACCTGTACTTCTGTTCACAGCATGATGGAGGATCTTTCCAAGCGGATTGAGCGGGCCAGTGATCTACTGCGTACTCGTATTAACCTGTCCCTGCAGGAGCAGAATCGTGCCCTGTTGGAAAGTATGAACAGTCGCAGTCGCTTGCAGTTCCGACTACAGGAGACCGTTGAGGGGTTGTCAGTGGTCGCAATCAGCTATTACCTGATCGGCCTGATCAAATATCTTCTTGGCGGATTGCCTCTCACGCAATGGGGTGTCAGTAAAAGTGTACTTTTGGCAGTATCCATTCCTCTTGTTTTTGGTGGCATTCTCTTGCTGACTCGACGGATAAAATACCGCCTGATTAAAGAACCTGCGTCATAGTTTAACGGGCTGTTGCCCAAACAAGCCAGACATCGCGAAAGCAAAAATAGCCTACGGGATCCACTAAGGCCAAAAAGATAAATAACTGTTAAATATCAACGTCTTAAGGTGTAATAATGCCTGTCTGGAGGCAACTATTATGATGGGTGTCCAAGAATCGTCCCAAGGCAAACTGTTTTACGCAAACATCAATCTTGAGAAACGGATTCGCGCAAATCATCCGCTTCGAAAGATTGATCAGCTTATTGATTT
>JAJRQB010000156.1 GCA_024280485.1 Deltaproteobacteria bacterium | reverse complement strand
GGGATCCAAACCATGACTTATGTTTTTAACAGCTCATTTTCTTTTTACTGGGTTTTCGGCTTTAGCGGGCCGGCTGCCGGGGAGAAGAATCTGTAGCGGGCATCAGCTTGGCGGATTCAGACCATGGCAGAACGGCACTCTAGTTCTTCCATGGTCTTTTCTTTTTATTCTGTTGAAAAGTTGAGGCCGCCGGAAGAACCGGGCGGCCTTTTGCCTTTTCAACAGCCGAGGAGCTTGTCTGGACGGACAATCTCCTCAAAAGGGAGCCTCATAAAATGATTATTGTCATGAAAAAAGGTGCCGACGCGAAGTCGCTGGCCGATGTCGAAAAACGAATCCTCGAACTTGGCTACCAGCCCCATGTCATTCACGGCGAAACCCGCAACGTTGTCGGTGCCGTCGGTGATGAGGTCGGCAAGGACAAGCTGCAATCCCTGGAACTTCTGCCGGGAGTCGAAAACGTCGTGCCGATCATGAAACCCTACAAACTGGCCAGTCTTGAAGTCCAGACCCAGTCGAGTGAGATCGAAATTGCGCCGGGCGTGGTTATCGGTGGCAATGAGTTCATGGTCGCCGCTGGCCCCTGCTCTGTCGAGAGCCGTGAACAGATCTGCTCGACCGCCGAGCTTGTCAAAGCGAGCGGTGCTCGGCTGCTACGCGGCGGGGCATTCAAACCACGCACCAGCCCCTACAGCTTCCAGGGGATGGAAGAAGACGGCCTGAAGCTGCTGGCCGAAGCGCGTGAACTCACCGGTCTGCCGATCGTCACCGAAGTTGTTAACCCACGTGACGTTGAACTGGTGGCACGCTATGCCGATGTGATGCAGGTCGGAGCGCGCAACACACAGAACTTTGCCCTACTGAAGATGCTCGGCCAGCTCGACAAGCCGATACTCCTCAAGCGCGGTATGGCGACTACAGTGCAAGAATTTTTGATGAGCGCCGAATACATTCTGTCTGAGGGTAACCGTAAGGTCATCCTTTGTGAACGGGGTATCCGCACCTTCGAAACAGCCACCCGCAATACACTGGACATCTCAGCCGTTCCGGTCTTGAAAAGTCTGACTCATCTGCCGGTGCTGATCGATCCTTCGCATGCCACCGGTCATGCTCATCTGGTTGCGCCGATGTGTTATGCCGCTGCTGCCGCTGGCGCCGATGGCATTATTGTTGAGGTTCATCCCTGCCCCGAGGAAGCCGCTAGTGATGGTCCACAATCACTGCGCCCAGAAGATTTCAGCGCAATGATGAAAAAGCTCAAGCGCTTCGTCGAAGCGGATGATCGCAGTATGGCAAGTGGTAATTGAGACTCTGAAAGGTCAAACATGTTCCTGATCCCCCTGAATCAACTGGAGAGTGTCGAGCTGGTGATCCACAGCCTGAAAATGGCTGCCGGTGAGGCCGACTGCACAACTTGTCCAGCCCATAAAGTTTGTATGAAACAGTGTCTGACTATAGCTTCTGCAGTAGAAGATATGCTGCACATGGATGCCTTACCACAGCTGGATCGGCCGGAATCTTCAGAACAACACTCTAGCGAAGAGGGTACCGATAGTGATCCTCCCGGCAAGAGTCATCTTAAATTGGTCAAGTAGTCTCCGGTAAAGGGACTTTTTTTGCAGTTCAAGACCTGATTGACAGAGACTAAAGAACAGATTAGCAACGAACATTGTCCCCTGCTCTGAAGACATCAACGGGAGGAATCTGCCATGTTCAAAGTTCTGACGTACAACAAGATTTCAGTCAAAGGGCTGGAAAGGTTCCCACGCGAGTCTTACGAGATCGCTTCGGAGGTCGGTCATCCTGATGCTATCTTGCTGCGCAGCCATAAGCTGACTCTGGATGCGATACCCGCCACGGTTAAGGGGATCGGCCGCGCCGGTGCCGGCGTCAACAATATTCCGGTCGCAGACTGCACAGAACGCGGGCTGGTGGTTTTCAATGCCCCCGGAGCCAATGCCAATGCGGTAAAGGAACTGGTCGTCGCTGGGCTGTTAATGTCGACCCGCGATATCCTTGGTGGCATCAACTTCATCAAACGGGAAGGTCACGGCCTCGACGAGGCAGCGCTTCACAAGCTGGTCGAAGACGGCAAGAAACAGTTCGCTGGCACTGAACTGGCGGGCAAAACCCTGGGAGTCGTCGGACTGGGAGCAATCGGCTCTCTGGTCGCCGAGACCGGGCTGGTGCTGGGGATGAAAGTTCTTGGGCTCGATCCGGCACTGTCTGTCGATGCGGCCTGGCGCTTACCACGCGACGTTGAGCGGGTTGAAAACATGCAAACCCTGCTCTCAAGGTCAGACTACGTCACCCTGCACCTGCCGGTGGTTGAGGCAACCCACAACCTGGTCAACAAAGAGCTGATCGAAAGCTTCAAGTCCGGCTCGGTCCTGCTCAACTTCTCGCGCGAGAAGCTGGTCGATACCGCGGCGATCATAGCGGCCCTCGACAGTGAAAAACTGAGCGGGTATATGACCGATTTTCCGATACCGGAACTGGTCGGACGTGATGACGTGGTGCTGATGCCACACCTGGGCGCCAGCACCGCCGAGGCGGAAGAGAACTGCGCTATCATGGTGGCCGGTCAACTGATCGATTTCCTTGAACACGGGAACATTCGCAACTCGGTCAATTTCCCCAACATCTTTCTGGAACGGAGCGGAGTTTGCCGTCTGGCCATCTGCAATCGCAATGTACCGAAGATGCTCGGCCAGATCCTCTCGGTACTGGCGGACCGAAACCTGAATGTTGACGATATGATTAATAAGAGTCGCGGCGATATCGCTTACAACCTGATCGACATCGAACAGGACCCGCAAGAAGACCTGATTGCAGAACTGAAAGCGATTGATGGTGTGATCAGCGCCCGCACTCTTGCAAACAATAACATTTGAACATTTAACCCGGGAGGTATCAGCCCATGTCTGACAAAGTTTACAATTTCGGTGCAGGACCAGCCATGCTGCCAGAATCGGTCATGGCGAAGATTCAGAAAGAATGGCTCAACTACCAGGGGATGGGCGTGTCGGTGATCGAGATCAGTCACCGCTCCAAAGAGTTTGTGGCAATCCTGGAAGAAGCGCAATCACTGTTTCGGGAATTGACCGGACTACCCGAAAACTACAAAATCCTGTTTATCCATGGTGGCGCACGCATGCAGTTTTCGGCTCTGCCGCTCAACCTGGCTGGCCGCAAGTCAGGAAAAAGATGTCTTTATTTTGAAACCGGCAACTTTGCCAAACTGGCCTCCAAGGATGCCAAAAATTTCTGTCATGTTGAAATTGCTGCCAGCAGTGCCGAAACCAACTACGACCGGATTCCCGAATACGATCCGGCAATTTTCAGCGCCGATGTCTCATATGTTCACATCACCGGCAACAACACAATTTACGGCACGCGCTGGAACAAATTTCCTGAGACTGGCGATGTTCCGCTGATCGCCGATATGACCTCGGAGATTCTCTCGCGTAAGATCGACTATTCCAAGTTCGGTGTCATCTATGCGGGCATGCAGAAAAACCTCGGTCCATCCGGCATGGCGATGGTCATCATCCGTGAAGACCTGCTCGGTTCTGCTGCCAAGGAGACCCCGATTCTGCTGAACTACACTCAGGCCGATGCCGATAATTCGCTGACCAACACCACCAACACCTTTGCCATCTACACCACCAAGTTGGTTCTGGAGTGGATCAAGGAGCAAGGCGGTGTCGAAGCCTTCGAAAAACGCAACGAAGAAAAAGCTGCCCGGCTATATAAAGTAATCGACGCTTCTGATTTCTATCGCGGCGTGGCTCATCCGGAGCATCGTTCGATTATGAACGTGTCTTTCAATCTGGCCAGCGAAAAACTTGAAGCCAAGTTCCTCAAAGAAGCCGGGTCCATTGGACTCTATGCCCTCAAGGGTCACCGCAATGTTGGTGGTATCCGCGCATCGATCTATAACCCGATGCCGATGGCCGGGATAGCGAAACTGGCCACCTTCATGGAAGAGTTTGAGCGCAACAACAGTTAGTCCATCGAAACGAAGGTATAGCCGCGATTCTGATAGCCGATCATCGAAATATAACCGTTACCGATCAGCGGCACCTCGGCGATAATATCCTGTAGATATTGCAGACAGACCACTTGACAAGCCAAACGGACTAACCCACGGAATCGCACAACCGTTGACAGGTGACAGCGTTGGGCATAAAATCGCCCTCTTTTACCCCCCGCTCAGCGGTCGACACATAAGGAAGGTACAAGGATGAAGGTACTGGTTACTGACGAAATTTCAAAAAATGGATTGGCGCTGCTCTTGGAAGATCCACGCGTAAAGCTGGATGTTAAACTGGGCATGTCGCTTGAAGAACTCTACGCCACGATCGGCGACTACGAGGCGATCATTACGCGCAGTGGTACCACCATCGATGAGACCCTGCTTGAGCATGCCACCAATCTGAAAATGGTTGCCAGGGCCGGGGTTGGTATCGACAATGTCAACGTGCCCGCTGCAAGCAAGCGCGGAATCATCGTCGTCAATGCCCCTTTTGGCAACGTCAATTCAGCGGCTGAGCATACCATGGCGCTTCTATTGAGTCTCTGCCGGAAAATCACCGTAGCCAACGCGGACCTCAAGAGTGGCGCCTGGAATCGCGCGCCCTTTACCGGCTACGAATTGAAAGGGAAAACCATCGGGGTTATTGGTCTCGGCAAGGTTGGTGGCCGGGTTGCCCTGCGTTGCAAAGCCTTTGAAGCTGAGGTTATTGCCTGCGACCCTTATATTTCTGAAAAACGCGGCGAGGATTTTGGGGTCAAGCTGGTCTCCCTCGATGATCTGATCCGTCTGTCGGACATCATCACGGTTCACACTCCGCTGAATGACGAGACGCGGGGCATGCTCAGCGCCGACCACTTTTCACGCATGAAGAACGGGGTGATCATCGTCAACTGCGCACGTGGCGGAATTTACGAAGAAGCCGCGACCTTAAATGCACTCAACTCGAGCAAGGTTGCCGCTGCCGCATTCGATGTCTGGAGCAAGGAACCACCAGACACCGAGACGCTCAAGCAGCTTATCGGCCACCCGAATATGGTTGTTACACCGCACCTGGGAGCCAACACCTTTGAAGCGCAGAAGAATGTCGCAGTCGATGTGAGCAAAGAGATCATCAGCTACATCGACGGCAAGCCGCTCGAAAATGCGGTCAATATTCCGCGCTTCGATCCCGACCTGATGGACCAGATGAAACCCTACATCGAGCTGATCAGCACCATCGGAGAATTCATATCGCAGCTGGCACCACCTAACCCGAACAAGATCACCTTCACCTACCACGGCAAACTGGCGCGCTTCGATTGTGCCCCACTGACCGTGAGCGGGCTCGCAGCGCTGCTCAATCATTGCACCGACCAGGAAGTCAATCTGGTCAATGCCAACCTGATTGCACGCAACATGGGTATCACAGTTGAAGAGGTGCGCTCGACCGAAACGGAATCCTTCTCCAACCTGGTGACTCTGTCGATCGAGAGCCAGGAAGGCTCACGCACCATCGCCGGCACCCTGTTTGACGGGACGCCCAAGATCGTCAAGATGCGCAATTTCGACATCGATTTCCGCCCTGAAGAGCATATGCTGGTCATGACCTATACCGACCTGCCCGGAGCCCTGGGGAAAATTGGTACCCTGCTGGGAGATGCCGGAATCAACATCGGCAATATGAGTCTTGGCCGCCGCGAAAAGGCCGGCGAAGCGATGGTGGTCTTCTCGATCGATTCTCCAACCGACGAGGCGACTCTGCAAGCTCTCAGCACAGCGGTCAACGCCAAGTACATCAAGGCAGTCCATCTGAAAAAATAAAACCGGCGATTACGCTGAGCTTTCGGCGCTGAGAATCTAAAAAGAAAAAGGCCGCTCCCTCTCTGGGCCGGCCTTTTTTTTTAAATCTATGTAATGAAATTCAGATAAACAGCGACTCTGAACTCTGCGGGATCAGGCCGCGCAGTTCGGCACGGTTGAAGAGATCTTCGATCGCTGCGATCCCTTCGTTGCCGAGGTCACGCGAGAAAGAGTTGACGTAGAGCTCGATATGCCGCTGCGCCACCTCCGCGTCAATCTCCTGAGCATGACTGGCAATATATGCGGAGGCCCGTTGCGGATGCTGCCAAGCGTAATCCAGGCTGCGTCCGATGGCGTCATCGACCTTAGCTATCAATTCCTCACCCAGGCTGCGCCGTGCCAGGATCCCACCCAGGGGGATCGGATGACCAGTCTCCTCTTCCCACCACTCCCCCAAATCGAGCAGCTTGACCAGACCGTAGTCGGGGTAGGTAAAACGTGACTCGTGGATAATCACCCCTGCAGCGACTTCTCCACTGGCGACTGCGGGCATGATCTGCTCAAACGAAAGGATCTTCAAGCGACGATAACCCTCACCATGCAGTTGCAGCAACAGGTTGGCCGTTGTCAACTCGCCCGGAATAGCTATCAACTGATCGGCCAGATCGCTCATCTCTTGTGATTGTTTCGCCACCACCAGTGGTCCGCAGCCACGGCCTAAAGCACCGCCGCTACGTAACAAACAATAGTTGTCGCGCAGATGTCCGAAGGCGTGGTAACTAATCTTGGTCAGATCCAGAAGTGCATTCTTGGCCAACTGATTAAGGGTTTCGACATCCTCATGCCGCACCTGCAGCGTAAAGGGCGCTTCAACCAAACCATGACTTAAGGCGTGAAAAATGAAAGTGTCATTTGGGCAGGGCGAATAACCAAGGCTCAGGTGCATACCTTCTCCCTGAGGCGGGGGAGATCTTTGAGGAGTCGCAGTGCGGCCTGTTGCGCAACTCTCATCCCCGCAGGCAAATCCCAGGCCGTGCGATCGCGAGTGCCACAGGGGTTCGAGATGCCACGGAGTTCAATCATGGGAACAGAGTAAAGCTGTGCAACCTGTGCCAGGGCCGCGCCCTCCATATTTTCACAGATCCCGGCAGTTCTTTGTTCCAGATCCCGACATAGTTCAGGGGTTCCACTGACGGTATTGACCGTGACAAAGGGGCCACAAACAATATTGAGATCTGATAGTTCAGCAGCACCCAGCAGCAATTGAACCGCTTGTTGCCTCCAGAGGTCCTGAAGATCGAATTGCTGAACAAATAGAGGCGGCTCATCTTCTGACTTCACACGCCACAGATCACAGAGTGGTACAAACCCCTCTTCGCTGGCTGTTCCCAGGTCACCAAAGTATTCACTCGTTGCCAGAGCCAGGTCGCCATTAACCAATCCGCTCGCCGGATAACTCCCACCACAGCCGAAAGCGATCAACAGTTCCGGATTTAGCTGCCCAAGGAGCCGTGTCAAACTGGAGGTTGCACTGGCAATCCCGATTCCGGTATGGAGTAAAAAGATATCTTCATTGCAGAAATGACAAGAGAAGGCTTGGCCTGGTATTCGGGCATCAGCGAGCAGTGGAAGCTGCTGGCGTAGCAGAACTGTCTCGTGGGGAGTTGCCGCTAACAGACAGATCATCAGCGCGCAAACCAACCACTACGGATCAGATCGCGACGCAACTCAACTCCTTGTTGGCGAACTACACCCTGATACCAGAAAGGTTCCGGCTGGGTCTCGTTCGATTCAGGGCGATCTATCCGTTTACGACGGTCGATGAGAATCCGTCGGAAAGTGGCATCTGGCACGTCAAGGATTCGATCGATCTTTTCAGTTAATTCAGCCGAGGCCCCATCAAGCACAAACTGAATAATATCACGCACTTTAAGGCCCAGGCAGTATTCCTCCAGGTTCCCCTCAAACCCCTCTTCGCACTCGGTAACAAAATCGCTCCAGTTTAATAACAGGGTACCAAAGTCGGCATCATCCAATTCACCGAAGTCAGCGAAGTCAGCGATCCCGCCAAGGAGAAATGTGACCTGGTCCTGCTCCTTGCGCGTCAAGAAGAAGGATATTCCCTCTTCGACCGGGTACATATCGAGCAGATCGATCAACTGCTGGCAGAAATTAACAGAATCAAGCTCATCTCGATGCAGATGAGACAATGACTCGGGCAATAATTTCCCAGACATTCCAAGGAGGGACAGGTGATCATGACCAAAATCAGCAGGCAGCACAAGATCTGGAGAGAATGGCAGCCCCTGCTGCTGAAAGAAGTTGCACAGCCGCAGATGGTTGTCGGTAAAGAAAGTAAGAACCTTCTCTTCCGAATAAAACATCTCCAACCCTTGGCGATTATTTGCCAGCCCAAACCCGACGAAGCCATCATGAATCAAACGGTCGAAGAAGGGTTGAATCATGCCGATAATTTCAGCCGTTGGCATGTAGGGTGAGTAAAAAACTTCAGGCACAGGACGTTCTTCGGTGGATGCAGGACGCTGCATCAAAGGTTCATCAGGGTAATACTCGATGATAAAAAAAGCTTCATCAGGTAAATAACGCGAAAAGTCGCGAATCAAAGACGAAACCTTGGATGCACTGGCAACGGCAGTAAAACGAAAGGCATTTTCACAGTTTTCAAGTAAAGAAAGGTCGTAGCCTTCTTGTTGAGGATTAGACCTGTCCCCTGGCTGCTGATCCCAACAACGCAGACCGATCGGTGATTCAAAATTTGGCATGTGACTTCTTCTCCCGCGATGCACTCACATGCCCAAAAGATAGGTGTTTCAGCATGGCAAGTCAACACCACCACTAAGTTGTAACCAACATCTGCACCAGTTGGGGTTAATGCCGGACAAGTTCTCAGCAACCAAGCGAAAAACCTTGAAATTCCATAAGCCTCGGTGTTATACAGTGCAATGGTATTTCAATAATTCCACAAGGAGACACCAATGCTGGGCCCGCAATCATCCCTTGTTATGTATGACGAGGAATACAAGCGCATCATGACGCTCATTGAGAAACTCCTCCGCGAGTCGAACTCAAACGTTATCTTCCTGGTCGACAAGAATGGTCAGCTAATCGCTGCCACCGGAGAAACCGAGCATCTTGACACCACAAGTCTGGCATCCCTGACGGCTGGCAATATCGCAGCAACCGGGGGACTCGCCAAGCTGATCGGTGAAAAAGAATTCTCGATCCTGTTTCACGAAGGAGAGAAGGATAATATCCATATCTCCATCATCGGTGGACGAGTGATTCTGGTCGTTATCTTCGATCAACGAAGTTCTCTCGGCTTGGTCCGCTTGCGTGTCAAAAAAGCAAGTATTGAACTGGGAGTCATTCTCGCAGATCTCATCAGAAAAACCGAAATCCACGATGAAGCACCAGGCGTCGACAGTCCGTTCGCTGAAATCACCGATGACGATATAGACAACCTCTTTAACTAGATCGAGGTTTTAATAGCAATATGTCCTTTATTAACTACGCTTCACGCGAAATCAACTGCAAGATCGTTTATTATGGTCCCGGTCTTTGTGGCAAAACGACCAATCTGCAGTACATCTATAACAAGACCGCACAGGACGCCAAAGGTAAAATGATCTCGCTGGCGACTGAGACTGAGCGGACCCTCTTCTTCGATTTTCTGCCTCTAGCACTTGGTGAAATTCGTGGGTTCAAAACCCGCTTTCACCTCTACACCGTCCCGGGACAGGTCTTCTACGACGCCTCACGTAAGCTGATCCTCAAAGGGGTTGACGGAGTCGTCTTTGTGGCCGATTCACAAGAAGAACGCCTTGATGCCAACATTGAGAGCCTGGAAAACCTCAAAGACAATCTTGAAGAGCAGGGCTACCAGCTAGAAAAACTGCCGTTTATTATTCAATATAATAAACGCGACCTGCCGAATTGCACACCGGTCGAAGAGCTGCGCAAGCTGCTCAACCCCGACGGGGTTCCCGATCTTGAGGCCTGTGCCGCGACCGGTGAAGGGATCTTCGAAACCCTCAAAGCGGTTGCCAAACAGGTCCTGATCGATCTAAAAAAAGGTAGCTAAAAACTGCCTAAAAACACTTGACAGCAGCAGTTCAATCCCATATATTCCGGAACCGAAACACACTATTCCCTTTTAGCTCAGTTGGTAGAGCAGGTGACTGTTAATCACCTTGTCGCAAGTTCGAGTCTTGCAAAGGGAGCCATAACACCCCCAGAAGTGGGCACTCCTATAAGGATGCCCACTTTTGTTTTATTCATCGCATCGACAAGCACTGCATTGCGCCCCTTCAGGTAAACCTGGCCCTCATCCACCCCGATTTCATCCATCCTCAATTTCAGAATCCACACCAGCGATTTCCGTCTTCAATCTTTGGATTGAATATTGATCAAAAGAACAAACAGGTATCTCCGCCACAGGGAGACATAGACATTAAGGGGCAAAGGTAAATATATGTATTTAACCCTATCTTACTGACTGGACATGGACCTTATATAGGGTTACAATACCATAAAAACAAATCGGAGCTAATAATGGATGAAGTTGTCATTGAGATCCACCACGGGGGCCATTGGCATGAAGTTGCCACATTTGAGAAATGGGGAACCCTCACCTACAACATAGATTATGTTCTGACATACATGGACACTGATCGACTGGTTGATCGAGTCGGCGTTCACTACCCGATCAGCTTCGCTGATTTTAAGCACACTGGCTGGCCAGCCTTTCTTTTGGACCTTCTACCAGCCGGTCCTGCAAGGGCGTACTGGGTTGATCAATTGCATCTCAGAGATGATGAGGCCGCTGATTGGCCCTTATTATGTTTTGCTGCGGGCTGCCCACCAGGGAATTTACGCATAGCCAGCGCGAACCCCCCTAAAATTATCGAGCATCCAGGCTTTGAGCGAAATGACATCATTGAAAGAAATATTGATTTTATAGAGTATGCGGAAGCAAACGGTGCCTTGATTGCTGGAGCGTCGAGCATTCAAGGACAAGCTCCCAAATTCCTTCTGGTTGAAGACCACAGAGGAAAATGGCACGCGGAGGGAGCATTGGCAGAGAGTCAGGTAAGAAGACACTGGCTGGTCAAATTCCCACGAGGAAAGAAAGAAGCAGACCGGCAAGTCCTTCGCAATGAAGCCCCATATTATGAGGTCGCCCGCGCATTTGGGCTAAAGACCGCAACCGAGCTGATATTCATGGAAGACTCCCTCTTCATCAAACGGTTCGACCGCAAGGTTACAAATTCCGGGATTGAACGGTATGGACTGGAGTCAATGGCGTCGATCTGTGAATTCAACACGTTCGGACAGAGAATTCCTCACAATACATTCTGTGATCTGTTGCCCGAGTACGTCGTAGATCCACGGCAAGACCTTCTGGAATACATCAAGAGAGACATTCTCAACCTGGCACTGGGTAACACGGACAATCATGGGCGCAATACCGCAGTAATCAAAAGGCCCAATGGGACCTCTGCCCTTTCGCCACTATTTGACTTTGCTCCGATGTTTTTAGACCCAGAAGGAATCCCTAGATCTTCACGCTGGAGGCAGGAGAAAGCGACAGGAGATCCTGAGTGGGGATTGATTGCAGAGACTCTTAATGCTCCAGGAATAAGTACCCAGGAGTTCAGGCAGTGGTTTACTGGACAAGCGACAATAGTTGAACGCCTTCCTGACCTTATGGAACGCTGCGGTGTTGAGCCTGGCATTATAGAAAAACTAACTATACGAATCATTCATCTGGCCCAAACCCTAAGGGACGCTGAATCGAAAACTTATTCAGCACCAAGGCGAGCGACATGAAAAGACCAGACATAGAAAATATAAAAAAAATGCGTAAAGAGCTGTTTGAAGGAATAAATAATGGCGAGCTTACTCTTGGCCAAGCAGCACGCAAGATGCGTAAAACGTTAGGGATGAACCGCAGAATTTATGCTGAAAGAATATTAAAGATCAGCCATGATGCGTTGCAGGATATCGAGACAGGGAAGGGAAACCCAACCCTTAAAACCCTTCAAAAAGTTGGGAAACCCTTTGGTCTTGAGGTCGGTTTTGTGAGGAGAGAGAAGGAGTAGTCAAAGGAACATCTCAAGCCACTGCAGAACTTTGTAGTCTCTGTTATGCTGAGAAAACAATGGAGGTCAGCATGGCAACCAGTACGAGGTTTCCTCTTCAGGTGTTTTACGATGGTAGCTGCGCAATCTGCAGCCGGGAAATGCGAATTTATCAAAGGCGCGAGTGTGCTGACCGGCTGGTATTCTTTGACATCAGCGCCCCAGGCTTCAGAGCCAAAGAACACGGCCACAAACTAGAAGATTTCATGAAAGAACTGCACGTGCGCGATGCCGAAGGGCAGTTCCACACCGGGGTCTCCGCCTTTGCTAGAATCTGGAGTGCGTTTCCCGAATCTCCCCTCTATAGCATCCTCGAACGAACTCTTAATCTGCCGGGAATCAGACAGGGGGCAGATATTGGCTACGCGACTTTTGCTCGCTTCCGTCACCTGTTACCCAATACCAGATGCCACGATGGCAGCTGTCGATTACACTGAAAATTTGCGGGTACCTGCTAAATGCCAGAAAACTCTTACAAATAGGAGGTTGAAGATGAAGAAGTTACTGATCCTCGTTACAATTTGCGCTCTCTCAATTACCGGGTGTTCACCATATGCAGGTCAGAAAGAACAGACCGGAACCCTCCTCGGCGCAGGTGCAGGTGCCCTGCTCGGCTCACATATTGGTAGCGGAAAAGGCAGCCTTGTTGCCGTAGCCATTGGCACACTGGCTGGGGCCCTGATCGGACAAGATATAGGCCGCTCGCTCGACCAGGCTGATAAACTCGCCATGGAGAAAAATGCCCAGTACGCACTGGAGCACGCCCCAACCAACACCTCGACTCCTTGGCGCAACCCGGACTCAGGCAACGGTGGCAAGATCACACCAATCGAAACCTATAAATCAAAAACTGGCGATTATTGTCGCGAATATCAACAGACCGTCTGGATCGGTAGCGAAGAGCAACAGGCATACGGTACTGCCTGCCGTAAAGCAGATGGTTCATGGGAAATTATCCGTTAACAATGTTCAACTTAAAAAATGGGAATTTTCCGCTTACCAATTGATGAAGTTCAAAGAACAGAATCAGGCGAGGCCCTTAGACTTGCCTATGGGCCTTTCCTTCCTTCTGGAACTGACCGGCTACGCAGAAAAAACTCGGCCGTTATTTAAAGAAAAATCCTTGGCCATTTGATACAATTCAAAACAAACAATTTGAACATACCGACAGGAGAGCAGCAATGACCGAAAAGAAGCAGGATCCAGAAGAGAATGAGGATGTCCATCTGTACCAGAGGCTGGCCGATCGCTCGGCGGAAATTCTGCAAGAAGGGCGTAAAACAATCGATGAAGCGCTGAAGAAGGCAGGGGATGAAATTGCATCCGGGGGCGATTTTACCCGCGAACAGGCTGAAAAGATCGGGAACTATATACGCCGTGACTTAAGTGAGGTCGGTCGCAAACTCAAACAGTCGCGTGACACAGTGATCACCGCAGCCGAACCACACCGCTTGGCGGCCGGAGTCCAGAGTGGACTGGCAAAACTTCTGAATACTGCAGCTGACGTTTTGAGTGATATTGCAGATCGATCGGAGAAGGTTCTCGAATTCCACACCGGTGAAGTAACCAGCCCTGGCACCCTGACCTGCAAGGCCTGTGAAAAAGAGATGCGACTTAAATCAACCGTTCGCATACCTCCCTGTCCATCATGCCACAAGACGACATTTCGAAAATCCTACTGACAAATCAAAGCGGGGCCGACCTCATGTATCGACCCCGCTTTGACCTCCTGACTCAGCGCACCCCTTTTTCTGAAAAATGGGATGTATATTTCATATCGGTGACCATAATGTGATTTTGGAGCCAGTCAGAAAGAAACTGCACAATTTCGAACGACAGCACAAACTCTCCCGAAGTAACTCTCTCCCGTAATTCCTTAGCCTTAATACGAAATTCTTCATGCTTCTGCTGGTGAGCCGCTAAGCCGAGATAATCATAGTTACGCATGTAACCCTCTTCGGTTGTGAAGTGGGTTTCCATGTAATCAAACATCTGCTCAACGATTGATGAAATGGCTTCTTGCCCCTTATCTTTATTCATCGCGTAATGCATCTCATTGATCATGTGAATCAGTGATTTGTGCTGCTCGTCAAGCTCGCTCACACCGACACTATAGGTTTCATTCCAGATCATTATTGCCATTGATTTATATCCTCGACTGCAAAAAGTGGGTGGCACGAATTAAACCACATTTTCTGTAAATTTCCAAAGAAGAGATTCCGCACAAACTTGACATCAATAGCCAAAGGCAGGTATCTGTTGCCCAACAAAATTTTTCTCATCTTCCCTGAGTTTACTTAATGGCATCTGCCCGTTCCAGTAATTACGGACTGCTTCTGACTTTGGCCTCATTCGTCATAGTCGTCGCCGGAATGCGCGCGGCCCAAAGTCTGCTTGTCCCATTTCTGCTTGCCTCTTTCATCGCCATTCTCTGCGCGGGACCAATGCACTGGTTACAAAGACGCAGAGTCCCCGCTGGCCTCGCAGTTTTAATGGTTATTCTCACCGTTGTTGGGTCAAGCTTAACCGTCTTGATTCTGGTCGGTTCTTCGGCAAACGATTTTTCTAGTGCTCTTCCTGAATACCAACAAAGTCTACGCACCCAGACGCTCTCTCTTGTCACTTGGTTGCAAGGGCTGGGGCTAAGCGTTTCCACAAATCTGATAACCGATTATTTTGATCCGGCAAAAGCCTTACAGATTGCGGGGAACATGCTGGCCCGAGCCAGTGGCGTCTTGGCCAACGCCTTTATGATCCTGCTGACAGTTGTCTTCATCTTACTTGAAGCAGCGGGGTTACCGGACAAACTGCGAGCTGGCCTCGACAATGCTGAAGCTTCTCTCAAGTCTTTTGAACGTTTCAATACCGGGGTTCAGCAGTACCTGGCAATCAAAACACTGGTCTCCTTTGCAACCGGCGTCCTGATCACTCTCTGGCTGGTAATTCTTGGGCTCGATTATCCTCTGCTCTGGGGGCTGGTTGCTTTTCTACTCAACTACATACCGAACATCGGTTCGATTATAGCGGCGGTTCCTGCAGTATTATTGGCTGTCGTACAACTTGGTCCTGTCTCAAGCCTGATGGTTGCTGGTGGCTATCTGGCCGTTAACCTGTTGATGGGGAGTGCAATTGAGCCAAAATTGATGGGCCGCAAACTTGGGCTGTCAACTCTGGTTGTCTTTCTGTCGTTGGTATTCTGGGGGTGGGCTCTCGGTCCGGTCGGGATGCTGCTATCGGTGCCATTGACGATGATCGTCAAAATTGCCCTTGAAGTGAAACCCGAGACACGCTGGCTGGCCCTGCTACTCGGCTCAGAAACAACTCCATCTACTCCTGTCAAAATAGACTGACCCTCTTTTCTTTCTCAGAATCTGCGGCATACTGTTGGTAGTGTAAATATCTCTTGTACCCGAACTTTTCCTCACAGAAGAGCTACGCAATAAAGGAGCGGCAGATGATTCCAAAAATTGAGAACATTCTCTACACAACAGGCTTAGGTGGGGGCACACCTTATGTCTTTCGCTACGCCCTGAGCCTCGCTCAAAAATACGATGCAAAAATCCATATCATCCACGGCCATGAGCCGTTGCCGGCAGCCGCACAGAGTATGGCTGATCTCTACATGTTTCAGGAAAAGGCCGAAGACATCTTTGAGAAGGCAGCCGCCGAGGCCGAAAAGACGATCACCGAACGCCTCGAGCTTCTTTGCTCGAAAGAGACCGCCAGTGACCCATTGGGCCGTGAACGGGTAGCCAGTATTACCGTTAGAAAAATACAGCCCAAGCAAGCCATTATCGAGGAAGCTGAAAAGCGTAATGCCGATCTGATCATCATGGGGTCGCATCGTCATTCTGTCCTGGCCGATGCCATGCTCGGCACAACAACTCTCAAGATTCTGCACATTTCGACGGTTCCAGTGTTGGTGGTGCGCATCCCTGAGGGTTACCATGAAGACGGCTTTTGAGTAGTCTCACAAGCTGAGAATAAATAGAGCGTTCGGCTCCTGATCGTTGGTCAGGAACTGAGCGCTTTTCAATTGGTCAGATAATTAGAGAAATACTCCGGGTTCTGGCGCAATTCTCTGGCCAACTGCAGATCTCGCCCATATATATCATCACGAACATTAAGCCGACCGGCATCGTCGACCCAAGCTGTCCAATAGCCGATGCTCAGGTTGAGAGAATTCTCGAATTTAATCATGCGTGAACTGCCCGAATCAAACAATTCTTCCATCTGTGACTGTCCCCAGCTGTCACGTTTCAACAACCAACGTGCAAGCTTATGCGGCTGGGATAAGCGAATACAACCCGAGCTGAACGCGCGCTGAGTTCGACTGAAAAGCTGCTTCTTTGGTGTATCATGCAGATAGATCGACCAGGAGTTCGGGAGCAGAAACTTGATGTCTCCCATCGGGTTCCACGGCCCCGGTTGTTGGCGTAAAGAAGCTTCTACCTCACCTTGTTGCCATCTGCGACTGAAGCTCCGTCCGATCTCAAGTAAGTTCCCCGCAGGGTCGAGAACTTCATAATGATTGCGACGTAAGTATGAAGGGTCGGCGGCAATACGCGGCAAAGTTTCACGCAGCAATGTTGGCGGCACGTACCAGTAAGGCGAAAGAATAAGTGATTCAATCTGGCTGGAAAACAATGGGGTAGCTCGTTCCTGACGCCCGATAATGACTGGCATACTGAACAAAGACTGCTCGCCACCAGTCACTTCGAGCAAAAATGATGCGAGATTGACCCGAATCTCTGCATGCCCGGAACGATTCTCTTCCCAACGCCAACGCTCCATATTACGTAAAATCTGATCGATACGCTGTTCAACCGGGATATTTAAGGCCTGCAAACTCTGTGGGCCCAGAGTCCCATCAGCTGTCAATCCGTGCCTGCGTTGAAAGCGCTGCAAGCCCTGCTGAAGCTCAACATCATAGAGATCACCCTGCCCCATGTCGCCATACAGATCACCATCAAGCCAGAGTCGCTTATGCAACTGTGGCACACGCGGGTCAGTCTCTCCGAGGTGCAGGGTGGCTCCCGGACTTATCCTTTCCCAACCACCGATTGCGGCTAACTCACGATAGTGATGCAATGCCTGACGCAAACGCAAATAGCCTTGACTCACATTCGGCAACTCTCGCAAAGCTGAAGGCATCGCATCAAGCTCAAGCGCCAACGAAAGCAATTGAGTCGGAGCAATATCACGAGGGAAGCGATGCCAATCACTGCGAGAACGCCAACTGCGCTCCTGTCCCCAGAGGTTATCTCCCGCATAGCGGAAAAACGCACGGCTTAACGCAATATCAACCCTTGCAACCTGTGCAGAGGGCCAACCGAGATATGCCTCATTCTCTTCTTTAGTTGGCTGTAGAAGACCGCGCAAATACTCAGGCTCGTAACGATGAGACGGCAAGCCCTCCCGACCCGCATCTTCCAAAACAGCTATCAACTGCCAGGCTGCCAGAGAGAGTCCATGTTTATCAATCCAGGCAGGGAGACCATTCTGAGCACCGTAAAATTTTTGTAGTAATCGCGCTTCGCGTGACTGAGGATGGGAATCAAGACCTTCGTTAACGGTTTTGAGAATCTGCGTGGCGATCTGTTCACGTGGCAACGCGGTCTGCTGATAAAAAACAGGGCCCGAAATCGGAGACAGGCAGCCTTCCGCCAGCAACAGAGCTCCCAACAGGATCAACCAGGCAACCGCCATTTGTTTAGAAAAAAGCATGGTCAGCTTAATCACTCCGAAAAGGTCTGAAAAAGAATCTTATTCAATAAAAACAATAAGTTCTGTTCTTTTATAGTTTTTTGAGATGATTCTGTCAACATGCCCGCTTGACAGATTTAAAACGATCGTTTTAAATGGTTGTTTCAATAGAGGAGCCACAAATGACTCAAACTGATACAAAGACCCGGTTACTCGATGCGGCCGAGAGCCTTTTTTCGCAACAGGGATTTGCCAACACTTCCCTGCGCGCAATAACCACTGCTGCCAAAGCCAACCTGGCAGCAGTCAACTACCACTTCGGTTCTAAAGAAGCCCTCCTCCGCGCGGTACTGGAACGCCGGTTGCTACCATTGAACCAACAGCGTAGCAATAGGATTGATCAGGTTTTGACGGAAGCGGTTATGTCAGAGGCCATTCCAGGCACAGAAGCTCTAGTGCGTGCATTCGTTGAACCAACCTTCGCCTTCCGGCGCAACAGTATCGGTTCGAGTGAATTCATCAGTATCGTTGGCCGGGCAATGACCTCTGCCGATCCGGCGGTAAGGGATCTTTTTCTTGCGCTGATCCATCCTCTGATCAACAAACTACACCTTGCATTATGCTTGGCTCTGCCCCATCTGCCGTCAAAACTTATCTTCACCCGCCTCTTCTTCACCATGGGAGCGATGGGACACTGCATCTGTCTCTCTGGATTTTCACAAATGTTCAAGGACAATTCCGACTCCAACCCCGAGGACGATGATTTCATGACAAACAACCTGATAAATTTTGTCACTGCCGGACTGGAGGCTCCATGTTGATTCTTCGATTCTTACCTGTCCTGCTATTTCTAGTCAGTGCCTGCGCGCCTCACAGTAAACAGACCGTCGAACCAAAGAAGCTACCAATCAGTTTTTCAGTATCAGAGGCGAGCGGACAAGCTCGACCAGATCAATGGTGGATAAATTTCAACGATCCAAATTTGAATCAATTATTGTCTCAGCTTTTTCGCTCCAACCTCAGTCTCGCTCAGGGACATGCCCGACTGAGCCAGGCTGAAGCCTTAATGCGGCAAACGCGTTCTTTTCGTTACCCAAGCCTGGCGATCGAAGGGCAAACCGGCAGTACCAAGCAGGGGGAGAGCTCTCAACTATCACTCTTGGCGGGTTTTGAGCTGGATCTACTTGGCAAACTCGCATCAAGAGCTGATGCAGGCCGACTCAACTACCATGCATCAGGCATGGACTTGCAAAGCCTCTATATAAGTCTGTCAGCACAACTGGCCGATCTTTACTATCTAGCAGTCGAGCAGCGCGCCCAGCTAGCGCTGACTGACGCCACTATCGCCAGCTATAGCGGGACATCACAGAGGATTGAAGATCGTTACCGACAGGGAATTGCCGCCGCAGTTGATCTCTATCAAGCCCGACAAAATCTGGCAGCAGCTCAAGCGAATCGTTTGAACTATGAGCATTCATTGACTGTCGCTGAAAATGCACTGGCAGTTTTGCTTGGTGATTACCCGGGAAGTCAAAAGTTTCTTCAATTGGCGAAAATCCCCGCAGCTCCTCCGCAACTCCCCGCAGGGATCCCAGCAGATCTCCTGACAAATAGACCTGATATTCGAGCAGCGCTACTGCGGGTTGAAGCTAAGGATGCTGAAGTCGCAGCGGCGATCGCTGATCGCTTCCCGACTTTCAATCTCATAGGAAGTTATGGAGGGTCCCGTTCAGATGTTACAGGCAGCTTGATCACTGGTGATTTCTGGAGCCTGCTACTCAAACTGTCACAGCCCATCTTCGATGGTGGGCGCCGCAAAGCCGAGGTGGCGCGCAATCGCGCCCAATTTACGGAAATCGTCGCAAGCTACCAGCAAACAATCCTGCGCAGCTTTCAGGAGGTCGATGATGCCTTAAGCGGTAATCGCACCACTGCAGCAAAGATCACCCGCCTGCAAGAACGGGAGAAAGCGACTGTGGCAACACAACGACTCTCCCTCGACCGCTACATGAATGGACTGAGTGATTACCTGCCGGTACTCACCGCTCAAATTTTCAATTTTAATGCCCAAAGCCAACTGCTGGCAGCCCAAAGACAACTGCTGTCACAGCGAATCTCACTAGCTCGAGCCCTTGGCGGTAACTGGATGGCCGAACAATTAAATACCGATCACCAACAACTGGTCAAGCAGGGGAAATCTCAATGAACGAAATCAACTCGAAAAAAAACCACCTTAAATGGGTATTGCCACTTCTGATTCTGCTGATCGCGGTTTTCGGGGCCATTACACTGGTTAAATCACGCAAGGCTCCGGAAAAGAAGTCACAAATAAATCCTGGTCTGCTGGTCGAAACCATCATAGTGGTTCGCCAGACAGAACGCGCCTCCGTTCATGCCACCGGCACTGCAGAACCGCAACAGGAGATCTCAGTGGTCGCAGAGGTCACTGGCAAACTGAGCTGGGTTTCACCAGCCTTTGTTGAAGGTGGTTTTTTTCGCAAAGGGGATAAACTTCTCGAGATTGATCCCCGTGACTACCGACTGGCCATACAGAAGACTGAAGCCGATCTGGCTCGCGCCAGAACCGGGTTGCAAACAGAAGAGGAACAATCGGGCATTGCTCTACGTGAATGGAAACAGATTGAGCTGCCAGACAAGGGGATGCCCGGAGCGCTGGTTCTGCGAAAGCCACAACTCGTCAGTGCCAAGGCTGACCTTGCGGCGGCGCAAGCCAATCTTGATCTAGCCAGACTGAATCTGGAACGCACCAGCATATTCGCCCCCTTCAATGGACGACTCCGTAGCAAGAAAGTCGATCTGGGTGAATACGTTCGCAGCGGCTACCCGCTGGCGATGTTCGCTGGAACCGATCAAGCTGAGATCATTGTGCCCCTGCCGCTTGCCGACCTGAGCTGGATCGAGATTCCGTCAACTGGCAGTGATAAAAAAGGGGCAAGATGCATCGTTTCTACACTGATCAACGACAAACGTTACCACTGGCAAGGCACCGTTGCCCGGACCTTTGGTGAAATTGACAGTGCTAGTCGTATGGCCAAGATAGCCATCAGCGTAGATGACCCCTACAAGTTCAAACAGCAAAAAGCAGAACACGACATCCCTCTAGTCAATGGCCTGTTTGTCGATATCGAAATTGAAGGTGCAAATCTCGGCCAGATGGTCATCATTCCACGCAGTGCTTTGCGTGAGGGCAATGTCGTTTGGTTGGCTGACGAAAATGACCAGCTTGAAATTCGCCCGATCCATATTCTGCGGCGTCAACAACAGAGGTTGCTGATTGATCAAGGGTTGCAGGGGGGCGAACGCCTGATTCTCACCAATATCTCAGGGGCTGCAACGGGACTGAAGCTCCGTCCGCAAAACAAGGGGATACAACAATGATAGGTGCCATCCGTTGGATGACCACCAACCATGTAGCAGCCAATCTGCTGATGCTGATTCTGATTCTGGGTGGCATCATCAAGGCCCCGGAAATCAAGCAGGAAGTCTTCCCCGAGGTCTCTCTCGATCGCATTTCGGTTTCAGTTGCCTACCCCGGTGCTGGCCCGGAAGAGGTCGAAGAGGGAATTCTCCTTAAAGTCGAGGAAGCTCTGACGGGGGTCGACGGTATAAAACAACTCAAATCGAGTGCCGGGGAAGGTTCCGGAAGCGTCATCGCAGAGATCTATTCCGATCAGGACCCGGATCAGGTACTGCAAAATATTAAAAGTGAGATCGACCGGATCACCACCTTCCCTGAGGACGCCGAAAAACCGGTTGTCAGTAAACTGGTCAATCGCCGCGAAGTCATCTCATTGGTTGTTTACGGCGAGATCGGTGAGCGCAGCCTGCGCCAGCAAGCTGAAACCATCCGTGACGAACTGCTCGAACTGCCGGGGATTACCCAAGTCGAACTGGGTGGTATTCGTCCTTTCGAGATTTCTGTCGAAATTCGAGAAGATCGCCTGCGCCAATACCACCTGACCCTCGAGCAGGTAGCAAGCAGAATACGCAGTGCGTCCCTCGACCTGCCAGGGGGTTCGATTAAAACTACCGGCGGTGAAATCCTGCTCCGCACTAAAGAACGACGCTACTTCGGGCCTGAATATGCCGACATTGTTATCCTCAGCAACTCCGATGGTACTCAGGTGAAGCTGAGCGATATTGCGCAGGTGGTTGACGGCTTCGCTGACACCGATGAATACGCGCACTTCGATGGTTACCCAGCAGCGATGGTTAATGTCTTCAGAATCGGCGATCAGAAACCGACCGAAATATCGGTACTGGTACAGAACTATATCGAGACTAAACGTCTGCAGTTACCTGAGGCCATTCGGCTTGCGGCCTGGAATGACACTTCCGAGATCTTTGAAAGCCGCATGTCGTTGCTGCAAAAAAATGCCCTTTTCGGCCTCAGCTTGGTCATTATTATCCTCGGTCTGTTCCTCGAAATCCGTCTCGCCATGTGGGTCATGCTCGGAATCCCGATCTCTTTCTTCGGTACCCTCTTCTTGATGCCCTTTATCGGGGTTTCAATCAATATGATCTCGCTCTTCGCCTTCATTCTTGCGCTGGGAATTCTGGTCGATGACGCGATTGTGGTCGGTGAAAATATCTATGAACACCGCCAAGCGGGAAAACCCTTCGCCCAAGCTGCGATTGATGGCGCTCTGGAAGTGGCAATCCCGGTCACTTTTTCTATCCTGACCACGGTAGCTGCTTTTACGCCACTGGTTTTCGTCTCCGGGATGATGGGTAAGTTCATCAAGGTTATCCCGCTGATCGTAATTACCCTGCTACTGGTCTCTCTGGTCGAATCTCTACTAGTGCTGCCGGCACACCTGGCTCTCGGAAAACGTCGCGGCGAAAGTCGCGGCCTGCTCGGCGCAATTGATCGGGTCAGGCGCAAATTCGGAAACGCCCTCGATCGTTTTATTGCCGGTCCCTACCATAAAACCCTCGAACTGAACATAAGCTACCGCTACGTCTCACTGGCGCTCGCTATAGGAGCACTGATCCTGACTATCGGTATCGTCAAGGGTGGTGTGGTCAAATTCCGCTTCATGCCTGATGTCGATGGTGATCGTATTACTGCGTCGGTCCAGATGATACGCGGGATGCCGGCCGAGGATACCGCACTGGTACAACAACGCCTCGTCAAAACGGCACTAGAAACAGTTGACGAATATGACCAAAGCCGCGCACCAGGGAGCACCATCCTGCGTAATATCTATTCTGTGGTCGGCGGCACTATCGCCGGCGGAGGTCCGCGCGGCGGATTTACGAGTAGCGGCACCCACCTTACCAACGTGGCAATGTTTCTGACCGAAAGTGAACAGCGCGGCATCCCGGCGACAGAGATTACTGCACTCTGGCGCGAAAAAATGGGTGAAATGCCCGGCGTTGAATCCCTGACCTTTGCCTCAAACCTGATCCATATGGGCGCTAACATCGATGTGCGACTTGCTCATGAACGCTTTGAGGTATTAGAACAAGCCTCGGACAGGCTCCGTAGCGCGCTGGCTGAATACCCCGGAGTCAGTGACATTGAAGATACCTATGCACGGGGTAAACGTGAGATCAAACTACGCCTCAAACCTGCAGCACAAACCCTCGGCGTTACCGAAAGTGATCTGGGTCGCCAAGTTCGGGCCGCCTTCTTCGGTGCCGAAGCTCTGCGACTTCAACGTGGGCGCAATGAAATCAAGGTCATGGTTCGTTATCCAGAAGAAAATCGCCGGACTCTGGCCGACCTTGAGAATCTGCGGATCCGCACCCCGTCTGGAGGCGAGATTCCCTTAAATATCGCAGCGACTTTTAGTCAGGGTTTCGGATTCTCCCAGATCAACCGCACTGATCGTAAGCGGGTGATCAATGTCACCGCCAGCGTTGATAGTCACACGAACAACGCGCAGGATATCCTCAAAGAACTAAAAGCCAAGATTCTGCCACAACTTATTGCCGATTATCCGGGTCTGAGTTTCGATATGGAAGGGGAAGAGAAGGAACGAGCCGAGTCAGTGGGGAGTATGATCGACGGCTTTAAACTGTCGTTGTTGATAATTTTCGCCCTACTGGCTATCCCCTTCCGCAGCTACAGCCAGCCGTTGCTGATCATGGCGGCCATCCCCTTCGGAATGGTCGGTGCCGTTTTCGGACACATCATCATGGGCTTTGATCTAAGTCTGTTAAGCATGTTCGGTCTGGTGGCCCTATCAGGAGTTGTGGTCAACGACTCCCTGCTGCTGATCGACCGCGCCAACCAGAACCGTCGAAAAGGGATGGGGTTACGTGAAAGCCTTGTTGCCGCCGGGACCCGGCGTTTCCGACCGATCATTCTGACCTCCCTGACGACCTTTTGCGGGCTGATGCCGATCATGCTTGAAACCAGCGTACAGGCACAGTTTCTGATCCCCATGGCGATAAGTCTGGCCTTCGGAATCCTCTTTGCCACCGTCATCACCCTGTTGTTGATCCCCAGTCTTTACATGATTCTGGAGGACATTCGCCGCGGGATTGGTCTGCGTGATCATCACGCGGATCATCACAACCCATAAGATCACTTTTCCATAAACAACATAAAGAAAGAGCCGCTTCTCCTTTTCAAGAGCAGCGGCTTTTTGATATCAAAAGGACAGCGAGGAAAACTACTTGATAAAATTCAAGCGCAGTGGTTCAGAAATCCGGCCCATCCCGTAAAAATTGGGTGAAGTAACATCCAGATTATTGCCATAAAGGCTAAAGATAGACACGCCGAACAAGGGCTTTTTCTCCATTGAAAACTGGATGTCATCAGCATGCCCGGTCTGCAGTTTGCGACAGAATTCGACGACCCAAAAACCACTTACCCAACGCCCTTTCGCATTAATGTCAGCGCGGCTACCGTCAGGCTGGGCAGGCTGGTAGCGAATGGCTACCGGCTTGTGTTCATCCGGCGCACCAATTTCACGATAGGGTGCAGCGCCCTCGTCTGAAATTCGATCAAGATAGCGCACTTGCCCATTGAAACTGCGTAGTTTTTTGCTCTTTTCCGTTGCAGAGCTATCAAGAATCTGCATCTTGTCGTCTGCATATCCAGCGAGATTGCTGCGATTCGCTTTCCAATACCAGACGTCTGCGCGATAGTCATCATCCGAGAAGACCGACAGGTTCACGTCCTGTGTCATCATACTCCACTTGAAAACAAAGGTGTCTTCACGATGAGGGCCCTCGAGATAACTCCGCTCATCCTCACTCCACATCCAAGGTTTATGCAGGGGATTTTCAGCCTTGTCAGGGTACTGCACCAAAAAATAGATCCGTTCATCGGTATAGACTGCCGACAAAAAAATTGATTCATTCGCGACCAGATCATCAATCAGGACCGGTTTCGCCTGTTTCCAAACCCCATCCGAGTTGTCACCATCAACCATTGGGCCTGTGACGACCTTCTGAACATAGACCTGCATTTCCGCCTGGGCCAGAGCCGGAAGCAGAACTAGCATCAACAGTATAAAAACTCTCAACCAGAAACCTCCTACCCCTCCAGATATTCATTCAAAAACAATAACCATTAATTAACCAACGCTTTGCAAGTGTAGCACTTTTCCTAATCTTTTCAGAATAAAGAAGGATCGTTTAACAAATCATCTTTCCACTCTTATTTCACGCAAAGCGACAGGCCAATAGCTCCGTAGAACCTCTGGCTGCCCAAGATCCAATGTTACGATCCGACATCGACACACGTACTGTGAGCCGACCACTGGCATACGTCGAATAATTTGATATCATTCGATACAGCAGCCTCAACAAATATCTGACAAGCGCAATTGTGGTACTAAGTATCGCACTATTCACTGGACGGGAACTGACATTTGACTAAACAGAAAGACTCCAAGAAAATCTGTGGTTGCTCCTTGTCACAGGAGATCGACTTGGCTAGCGGAGTCCAACAGCTGCTGTTCCCACGTAGTTCACCAATCTGCAGTTGGTGTTGTATCGGGGTAAAAAACCTTATGGCCAAAGGCCTTGGCGGTGACTACTTCGACTTCATCGAAATGCGCGATGGCTGTCAAACTCTCTACCTCGGTGACGTTACCGGCCACGGCCTGCATGCCTCGGTCATCATGTCTTTGATCTACGGCTTCATTCGTCATGCATCTCTCGATAAGTGCGACCCGCTGGCAGTTGTAACCGGGATCAATTGTTTTCTACGAAATTTTGCCGCCCGCAGTCAAAAAATTGATCATCTTTTTTCAACAACACTCTTCTTCGCGATTATTGACCCTAGAAGCCTCAAGATGCACTATATTAACTGCGGTCATGTCAATCCACTGATCCGCCGCGGCGATCAGTTGATCCATCTGGAAACCACAGCGCCACCGCTCGGTTTCTTCAAAGACCCCGATATCGAACAAGAAACATTTGAATTTAACGTTGGTGACCGCCTTCTCCTCTATACAGATGGTCTCAGTGAGGCAGTCAATTCTGCGGGGGAACAGTATGGCACCAACAGGGTCGAGTCTGTCCTTATGGAACTGGGAGGCGACCACATTGAGTTTCTCGATGCAGTCTACCAGCGAAGTCTCGATTTTGGTTGCATCCATCCACCTGCTGATGACTGTACGGCAATCGTCCTCGATTTCCACCAACCACTTCCTGGAGTTATAAATTGACTATGCTTGGCAAAACCTCTCGTTCTCCAATGGTGAAGAACGTTCATCTCTGCATCAACAACAATCCCCTCTACGAACTGATTAAGGCATTAATACTTGAGTGGGGCTATCGGCTGACGGATAAGCCTGAAGATGATCCATTACTCCTTATTAGTGAAGGTATGGAGCAGCCCCCTGGCTTCAGTCATACTCTGATCTTCAGTTCATCACATTATCAGGACCGACACCGTCTCGAAGTCCCACTGACGATAGAGACCCTCTACCTTGCTCTGGAAAACCACTTTCACCGCACCCCACGAAACCACATCCGCATCTGTGTCGATTGGCCGATTCGAGTGACTGTACGCGGACAGCAAATTGACACCCATATCGTCACTCTGGCTGATCGCGGCATCCGCTTCATCTCTCCCTTTGAACTGGCACACGCTGAAGAGATGGAGATCTGCTTAGAGCGCGACAATGAAACCTATAACCTCCATGCCAAGGCAGTCTATTCTATCAATGGGAAAGAAATCGGACGGGGGGATAATATTGAGGTGGGGGTTGTCTGCACCCCACAATCAAAAGAGGTTCGCGACAGCATTCGCAGCCGGATTATTGGAAATTATCTCAAACGGGTCCGCCCGATCCTCGGCAGTAACCTGTTTGCGGAAGCACTACATCAGCTCAATTTAACCCGGATGTCAGAGACCATTGCAACCTCTGAATGCGGGAATTAAAGACAAGGGATACAGGGAACACAGCCTGTAACAAAAAATAACCCTGATAAAACAAGATATCTCATATTCTATTTCTCCTTATTGCGAAATTTTTTAAACATCCCGCGCGATGGCTCTGGCTGACCACGCCTTAAGTTGATCAATCGCAATTCTCTCAAAGCTTCGGTACAATTCGGATTCGCCTGCACTGCCATTTCAAAAGACTTTTCAGATTGCCTCTCCTTACCCAGTGCCTGGTAAACATGTCCCAGGAAAAGGTGGGTCTCCTCTAGTCCTGGGTTAAGTTCACGAGAAGCAAGCAAAATTTCAAGGGCCTGATTCTGAACGCCAGGGTTTTCAGGTGAGGATTTAAAAACAGCCCAAGCATAGCTGGTCAAATATTCAGGCTCTTCCGGGCTTAATTCAATCGATATCTTCAACTTTTTGGCCGCGTCACGATACTGCCGTATTTTAAGTAATGAACGTCCTTGCTGAAAAGAAGTTTCAGCCTCAATGACCTGATTAACATCGATCTTCGCCTTGGGCCCATTTTCCAATTCATCACGATATTCGGTCCGTGTTGTTGGATCACTGAGCACGGTATAGGCTTGTGTGATATGTCCAAAAATTTCGTTAACTTTATTTTCCATATCATTTGACAGCCCGCGCCCAAGATAGCGATCAGGATGATACTGCTTGGCCAGCTTATAATAGGCACGTCGTACGGTCGCACTATCTGACTTATGACCGATATCAAGTGCAGTAAAATAATCTACGGGCATAATCCGTTTATAGTCTTCCAAAATTTGCTTACGTAACTCGCTGTCGATCGGGCGGTCGGCCTTACGACGTGCACGTCCGTCATCATCGAGTCTGCTGGCAGTGGTCTGAGGGATCACCATTCCAGAAACAATCAACGCAGCCAGGACCTGTTGCACTTCATTTTTTGAAAGGGGGTGCCGCGTCAGAATCGACTCGAGGGTTAAATCACCCAGGCATTCAGCAAAAACCTCTTCTCCGCGGCGTGAAAGACCCATATCCTGAAACAGATAGACCGGATTTTCAGCCTGCTTGAGATAGTCCGTCAAATAAGGCCGCAGATACCCTTCAACCCGCTCCTTTTCCCAGTAATTCCTGATCCCCTCAAGAATCAATCCAGCCGGTGAAAGTTCTATGCTGGTGACGCTTTTCTTGAAATTCTCCTGCGGGACGAAACGAAACAAACCTTCAGGCCAGGCAAAAACATTCAGGAGCTTTTCTGTGACCTGTTGCTTAAGGGCATCATGCAAGTCCTGCGGTGTCAGCAGGCCCATTTCTATCAGGACTGTCCCCTGTAGCCTGCCGGAAGTCTTACTATTCTCAATCGACTGATCACAGTCAACCTGAGTGATCACGTCATCCTTAACCAGCATTCGACCCAGGCATTCTCCAAGAATATTGGAGCGGACGAAGATCGGATACCCACTTTTGACATAGATGACTTTCTTGGCAGAATTTTTTTGAAGGTGCAGCAGCCCTGTCAATTTCTGCTTATAGAGTCGATGGAGAAGCTGAGGGAACTCTGCCTTACTGAGGCTCCCCGACAATGGCTCAGTCTCTACTTTAGCAGGGGGCTCAGTCTTCTTTTCCGCAGAATCAGTGGTTGGTTCATCTTTAACTTGAGACGCCTTGCCATCGAACGGTTCAGCTCCAGCTGCTGATGCCGTCCCAATCTGTGCCTCAACCACTTCAAATAAAGCTGCCACTGTAAAGGGTTTCAGCAAAAAAGCACTGGCATCATATTCTTTCAGCGCATCCTCAATCTGTTGCGCTGTCTTAAACATGGCTGTCATCATCACCACTGGAAGATTTTTGGTTTTTTCTTGCTTACGCAGCGCAGCGCAGATGGTTTGTCCTGAAATTTCTGGCATATTGAGATCAAGAAAAACAAGATCAAAATTCCCTGTTAAGAGCTTCTGCAGGCCAGAGGCACCACGCTCAGCAACAACAACCTCGTAACCCTTTACATACAGAGTCTTCTGTAAAAATGACCGAATGCCCCGATCATCATCTATAACCATCACTCGTTTTGTCATCAGTTTAACCTTTTACGTCAGTGTCTGTTGTCACCGAACAGAGCCTGCGTTCAAACACCGCACGGATATTTTCAGTAATCTGGTGATAATCGCCTAGTAACTGCTCCTCTGGTGACCTGGCACCTTTCTCATAACCGAGACTGCGAGCAATCCGACGTAAGCCGGTGCCAGTCACGCTCAACTCATTCATCGACTGATCATAGAGCAATCGCAACTTATTTTCGAGGCGGCGCAAAGCTTTGTAGCCTTTCAGTAGGGTCGTACCATCCTCAGCATCCAGCAGTTGTAAACTGACCATCGTCTTAAGCAGGTGCAGGGTATTTTGATCACACAACTCTTCGTGCTCATGAGCGTGCATTAACTGTAGATACTGAGTCAAAAATTCTACGTCGACCATTCCACCGCGGCCGGTTTTGATATTGATCCGTCCACTATTCTCGCGGGCGATCTCTTTTTCCATCCGCTGCCGCAAGCGGCAAATTTCCGGCACCAGATTCTCTGGCAGTCCACGCCCGAAGGTCAACTCTTTAATCAGAACCTGACAGCGTTGCATAAACTCAGGCGGACCACAGAGCATGCGCGCTCTGGTCATCGATTGTCTCTCCCAGGGCTGGGCAGATTCGCGATGATAAACTTCAAAAACACCAAGACCAGTCACCAACGGTCCCTGATTCCCCGAGGGACGCAGATCGGTGTCGATTTTATAAACAATCCCTTCACGTGTCACCAGGGTCAGGGCGCTGATAATGCGTTGCGCCAGGCGCGCGAAATACTCCTGACTGTTCAGTTCGCGGAAACGATCACTGTCTGTCCCCTCGACCGGGCGGGTTTTTCCAGCCCCTTCATGAAGGAAAATGATGTCGAGGTCTGAATGATAGTTGAGTTCATAACCACCCAACTTCCCCATTCCGATCACGGCAAATGCAACTTCACGCTCCTGATCACTTTCGAGGAATGGTAATCCGAAGCGAGGTATCAGTTCGTGCCGCGCCATCTGTATCGCCTGATCAAGACAGACTTCAGCTAACCATGAAAGTTGATGTGTAATTTCACTCTGACCAAGTTCACCATGCAGATCGTTAAGAGCTATGCGCAAAAACTCTTCATTACGGAAGCGCCTTAAAATTTCAAGATGCTCTTCATAACTCTCGGTCTCAATCATTTGCGCCGTCAATTCATCAGCCATCTGTTGCTGAGGTTTGACACTGATCGCGTAGGCACGTGACACCATGGTATCAAGCAATTCCGGTCGTTGAATAAAAATTCGTGACAGCATCTGGCTCGACCCGAAGAGCGTGACTAATAGTTTAACAATTTCCGGGTTTTCGGCAAGTAGAGCGAAAAAAGAAGTTCGACTGTGCAAACGATTAAGAAATGCCTCAAGGTTATTCAGAGCCTGGTCCGGATTTGGAGAATCCAGCAGTTCCGACAACAAGAGTGGAATCAGTTGTTCAAAATAGCGTCTGCCGCGTTCCGTCAAGCGTCTCTCCGGCTGATCACCATGCAGGGCATGCAAACTGACATAAGCTGCATCAGGGTTACTAAAGCCCTTCTCTTCAAGCAGATCCTTAACCAGATCTGGATCGGCATCAGGATCAAAGAGCAAGCTCACCTCTGGACGCAGCGCTTCAACCGGTTCATCGGAGTGGAAAAGACCACGGTAAACCCGGCAAACTTCTTCGCGATGATCTTTCAGTCGCTGATTAAAACTATCAGTATCATCAAAACCACTACGCCGCGCCAGGGCAAGCATTTCATCAGCACGCGTAGGCAAAGAATGAGTTTGCCGTTCCTGAACGATCTGAATCCGGTGTTCAACGGTCCGCAAAAAACGGTAGGCCTGCTGCAGAGAGAGGACCTCTTCGCCACTGATCAAATCCTGCTCGCCAAGCAGCCTGAGAGCCTTAAGCGAATTCCGCTCACGCAACAGACGATTCTTACCACCATTAACAAGTTGCAAGGCTTGAATGAAAAATTCTATTTCACGAATACCGCCGCGACCGAGTTTAAGATTCGACTCCCCTTCACCGGTTCGATTCAGGCTTGCATCGATCTTTTTCTTCATCAGCATGATATCCTCAATCATACCGAAGTCGAGAAAACGCCTATAGATAAAGGGTTCAAGCCGCGCCAGGAGTTCTTCCCCCAACGCAATACTTCCCGCCACGGGGCGAGCTTTGATCATCGCCGCCCGTTCCCAGCTTTGCCCCCAGGATTCGTAATATGTCTCGGCGGCGTTAAGAGAGATGGCCAGATCTCCGCTATTGCCATCAGGCCGGAGGCGGGTATCGACACGGAACACAAATCCATCGGCAGTCGGCTGATGGAGAGTTCGAGAAATCATCTCAGAGAGTTTGATAAAATAACGCCGCAGCTCAATTTGCTCCCCACGACTGCCACCACTGGTCTGTCCGCGCATGGTCGAATAACAGTAGATCAGGTCGATATCGGACGAAAAGTTGAGCTCATGCCCACCCAATTTACCCATGCCAAGAACGGTAAACTCAGCCTCACCACCATCCTCAGCAATCGGCTGCCCATACTCTTGCTGAAGCTGATATGAGCAGACTTCTATAGCGATCTGCAGCGCAGCGGCAGCGAGAGCTGAGAGTTCAGCCGTGACCTCTTCAAGCTCGGCCAAGCCGCATAAATCACGGCCACCGATCCGTAGAAACTGGCGCGCCTTGTAACATCGCAGCAGACGGTCACATTCATGCGGTTCAACATCCAGGCTGATCAGTTCACGTAATTCTGCGAGCATCCGCTCTTCGTTTACTGACTGGTCGATTTCACCATCAATAAAGAGTTGTTTAAAAAATACGGTATCTCGGCAGAAAAGGGTCGCGAGGAAAGGGGATCCTCCCAGGATCACCAGGAGCTGCCGACGACGATTGTCATCCTCCAGAACCTGTAGTAACTGACCCTGTTCAACAATCGACAACAATCGTTCCAGATAGTTGAGGGCCAGGTCAGGGTCTGCCGTCAGCAGAGAATCGGCCAGGACAAGACACAGCAGATCAGTGCGCGGCCAGACCTCGAACAGCAACTCAAGATTAATGGCACTCCGCTGGAGCTCGTCAAAACCAAAGGGCTCTAGCTGCCGCGCAAGCGTTTCAGTATGCTCACCATCCAACAAGCTTGCAGAGATATCGATCCGTTTTTCGCTCAAAGAATCTCCAGATTTCCTGCTGTAGTCATCAATTATTAAAAAGGGCAGCAAGCCCTTGCGAGTAGTTACCTTCAACCACACCCGCTTCGGTAATGATCGCCGTGACGAATCGTGCCGGTGTCACATCAAAAGCCGGGTTGCGGACTGGCACGCCGCTCGGAGCCAGTTGAATGTCGCCCACATGAGTGATTTCACGTGCATCGCGTTCTTCGATCGGGATCTGCGAACCATCGGTGAGGCTCATATCGAAGGTCGACAAGGGGGCTGCGACATAGAATGGGAGGTTATGTTCCTTGGCCAAGACAGCCACTGTGTATGTTCCAATTTTATTAGCAACATCACCATTCGAGGCAATACGGTCGGCGCCGACAATGACACAATCGATTTCACCTTTGCTCATCAGGTATCCGGCCATGTTGTCGCAGATCAGAGTCACAGGGATGTTGTCCTTCTGCAGTTCCCAGGCTGTCAGTCGCGCGCCCTGCATAAATGGCCGGGTTTCATCAGCCAGCACAGAGATTTTCTTTCCTGACGCCACAGCTGCGCGCAGCACTCCCAGGGCAGTCCCGTAACCAGCTGTCGCCAAAGCACCGGCATTGCAATGGGTCAAAACCCGCGCTCCATCAGGAATCAAACCAGCGCCCTGCCGCCCCAATTTGATACAAAGCTGCTCATCTTCTTGAGTGATCGCCAGCGCCTCGAATTCCAGACCGATTTTCAATTCCAGCACACTGCGATCCAGATTCGCATGTGCAAAAGACTTCATCCGCTCCAGTGCCCAGAACAGATTGACTGCCGTCGGCCGAGTTGCAGCCAGCACCTCACACACCTTTTCCAACTCTGTAAAAAAAACTTCACTCGACTCGGTTTCTATATCCCGGGCACCGAACCAGGCACCGATCGCCGCTGCAACACCGATCGCCGGGGCACCACGTACCACCATGCTGCGGATCGCTTCGGCCACACCCTGATAATCGGTGTAATCGATCCAGATTTCTTCGGTTGGCAAGCGACGCTGATCAAGCATCTGGCAAGCACCGTTGAAAAAACGGATCGGACGAATAACATTTTTATCGATCTGGCAACCGGACATAGCTCTATTCCTTAAATTAACTTGAATGAAATTTTACGAACTTTGAAAATGTTGCAGCTACTCCGAAAGTTTTTTCTGGATCAACTGATTGACCATCCCAGGGTTAGCTTTCCCCTTGCTGAGCTTCATCACCTGCCCAACAAAGAACCCGGTCAGTTTATCTTTGCCAGCCTTGAGTTCTTCAAACTGCCCCATATTGGCAGCAATGATCTCATTCAGTAACGCTTCAATAGCCCCGCTATCGGAGACCTGCTTCAAACCTTTCTCTTCGATAACCTGATCGGCACTCTTGCCGGTCTGCCAGATCTCGTCGAAAACAGTCTTGGCGATCTTGTTTGAGATCGTATTATCGTCGATCCGCTTAAGAAGACCGGCCAACAACTCAGGAGAGACCGGGCAATCGACTATTGTGCTCTCATTGTCATTGAGTGCGCGCATGACCTCACCCATCACCCAGTTGGAACAGATCTTAGGTTGAGCGTGCAAATCGACCAGCGCTTCAAAATATTCCGCCACTCCCCGCTCAGCCGAGAGGACTCCAGCGTCATAATCTGGCAGTTCAAACTGCTCGACATAGCGCTGCCGCTTCACCAGAGGCATTTCTGGCAACTCAGCACGCACTCGCGCAATCCAGGCCTCGTCAACAACAAGCGGGACCAGATCGGGATCAGGGAAATAGCGGTAATCATGTGCCTCCTCCTTACTACGCATCGAACGAGATACCCCGGTATCAGCATCAAACAGGCGAGTCTCCTGCACGACCTTGCCACCATCATCGAGTAGCTCCGCCTGACGCTCAACCTCATACTCGATCGCCTGTTTGATAAAGCGGAAGGAGTTGATGTTCTTTAACTCGGCGCGGGTGCCAAGTTCAGCCTGACCAAAGGGGCGCAGCGAAACATTAGCATCACAACGAAAAGAACCCTCTTCGAGATTGCCATCACAGATACCGAGATAGACGACGATCTGGTGCAACTGTTTGAGATACTCAATCGCCTCATCGGCACTGCGCATATCCGGTTCAGAGACGACCTCAAGCAGCGGAGTACAGGCGCGATTCAAATCGACCCGGCTGCCGCTGTTGCCGCCATGCAGCAACTTACCGGCATCCTCTTCCATGTGGATGCGGGTAATGCCGATCCGCTTCTTCTCACCAGCCTCTTGGTCGATATCAAGCCAACCATGCTCAGTAATCGGCAATTCAAACTGTGAAATCTGATAGCCCTTGGGCAGGTCAGGGTAGAAATAGTTTTTACGCGCAAAGATCGAGCGCGGTGCTATCTGACAATTGGTCGCAAGACCGGCACGGATTGCGTATTCGACCACCTGCTGATTAAGCACCGGCAGCGCTCCGGGCAGACCGAGACAGACCGGGCAGGTCTGTGAGTTCGGGTGCTGACCAAAGGCGGTGGAACAGCCGCAAAAAATTTTGGTCTTGGTTGTCAGCTGGACATGAACCTCAAGCCCGATAACAACTTCATATCTTGAATGCATGAAAAACTCCCTGCTGGATCAATTATGATGCCTAGCAAAAATCATTGGTTAAATTAGTCCAGTGGTGCGCGTTGCTTGTGCCAGTCGGTCTCTGTTTCATAGGCTTGGGCCGCTCGCAGTATCCGTGCTTCATCAAAGGGTTGACCGATCAACTGCAGGCCGACCGGCAACTGCCCGTCCATACCGCAGGGGAGGCTTAAGGCACAGGTCCCGGCCAGATTCACCGGAATAGTAAAGATATCGGACAGGTACATCTGCAACGGATCGTCGGTCTTCTCTCCGAGCTTAAAAGCAGCGGTCGGTGCTACAGGAGTCAGAAGCAGATCGACCTGCTCAAACGCCTTGAGGAAATCCTCGCGAATCAGAGTCCGGACTTTTTGCGCCTTGAGATAATAAGCATCGTAATAACCCGAAGAGAGGGCGTAGGTGCCGAGCATGATCCGGCGTTTGACCTCATCGCCAAAGCCTGCGGCACGGGTTTTTTCATACATTCCGCTTAATCCACCTTCTGCCTGCTGACGAACGCCGTAGCGTACCCCGTCATAGCGCGCGAGATTACTTGAGGCTTCTGCCGTCGCAATCAGGTAGTAACAGGCAACCGCATAATCAGTGTGCGGCAGGCTGACTTCGACAATCTCAGCACCAAGGCCACGATAAATCTCGATCGCCGCCTCAACCGCCTGTTTGACCGCGGAATCCAGACCCTCAATGAAATACTCACGCGGCAGACCGATCTTCATCCCCTTAACCCCGCCATCAAGTCCGGTCAGATAGTCGGGGACCGGGCAGTCGACACTGGTCGAATCGGCAGGATCATAGCCAGCTATGACACCCAGCATCAAGGCTGCATCTTCGACACTATGTGCCAGAGGACCGACCTGATCCAGACTCGATGCGTAGGCGATTACCCCGTAACGCGACACCCGTCCATAAGTCGGCTTGATCCCGACCACACCACAGAAAGAAGCCGGCTGCCGGATTGAACCACCAGTGTCGGTCCCCAGAGTTGCATAGGCCTGCCCGGCAGCTAGTGTAGCGGCGCTGCCACCCGAGGAACCACCTGGGACCCGCTCCAGGTCCCAAGGGTTATGGACCGGGCCATTAGCACTGTTCTCGTTGGAACTGCCCATGGCGAACTCATCCATGTTGAGCTTACCGAGCAGAATCGCACCCTGCTGTTGCAACTTGGCGAACGCGGTTGCATCGTATGGCGCAATGTAATTTTCCAGGATTCGGGAACCGCAACTGGTCCGCACTCCGGCGGTATTGAAGATATCCTTGACCGCAATCGGAATCCCGGTCAGCAGACCACCTTCGCCAGCAGCGAGTTTACGATCGGCCTCTGCTGCAGCGGCTAATGCCGATTCATCACAAACAGTGACAAAGGCATTAACTCGCGCGTCGGTCACGGCGATCCGCTCAAGACAGGCGCGGGTCAGTTCAACCGAGCTGGTTTTTCCATCGCGCAGCGACTGCTGCAACTGGCGAATGCTCATTTGCGAAAAAGACATGGTAACTCCCGTTATTTAATCTGCCGAACTGCTCTTTATTAAGAGCAATCTGCAGCGAACCTATTCGATAATCTTCGGTACAACAAAGCAACTCTCTTCACTCTGCGGAGCATTCTGCAGTGCCCGCTCCAGGCCGATCGACGGTTTGATTTCGTCGGCGCGGAAAGCGTTCTCCATCGGTACCGCATGAGCCGTGGGCACACTCCCCTCGGTATCAAGGTCATTGAGTTTTTCTACATAGTCCAACAGTTGATCCATCTGCCCGGTCAGGGTATCGATCTCGGTCTCCTCTAGCGCCAACCGTGACAGCCGGGCGACATGTTCAACCTCTTCACGCGTAATCTTCATAAAAACTCCTGTTGACCACGACCTTATCGCCGTTTTGTCAGTAATAACCTCGAAATGGACCCCATTCTTGTTAGCGTTGCTGCCACCACTTATGCGCTTCTTCCGCGGCATGCTCCAGAGCATGGCTGCACTCCGATTCGGGGTGCGACAGGATATGTGGCTTGCCACTATCACCTGCGACAACAATACGTGGGTCGAGTGGCACTTGAGCCAAAAAAGGTATCGAGTACTTCTCTGCAAGCTTGCTACCGCCACCACTCTTGAAGATATCTGAGCGTTTATCGCAGTGTGGGCAGATAAAACCACTCATATTTTCTATCATACCGATGATCGGCAATTTGAGTTGCTGACAGAAACTGATCGATTTTTCGACATCCACCAGTGCCACATCCTGTGGTGTCGTGACAATCACTGCCGCCGCTTTAGTCCCGAGCATCTGGACCGCACTAAGAGGTTCATCACCCGTTCCTGGCGGGCAATCAACCACCAGATAATCGAGTTCACCCCAGGCAACATCGGCCAGCAATTGTTGAATGGCACTGTTTTTCATCGGGCCCCGAATAATCATGGCGTCACTGGTTTTCTCAAGCAGGAAACCGATCGACATCAGCTTAAGACCGGCAAAATCGAGCGGAATGATTCCCTCTTCGCTGCCATTGGGTCGCGTAGCTTCGAGTCCGAACATCTTCGGTAAACTTGGCCCGTGCAGATCGATATCGAGCAGACCAACCCGATGCCCTTGCTGCAAAAGAGCGATAGCCAGATTGACTGCAGTCGTACTTTTGCCGACCCCACCCTTGCCTGACATAACCAGAATACGTTTATCAATACTGCAAAGCCGACTATCCAGAGCCTGGCGGCGTTGAAACTGTTCGTCGTTCTCCTGGGCACCCTTTGTCTGGCTCGCACAGGAGCTGTCATCACAACTGTTACAATTACTCATTCTTTACTACCTCTCCACTTTTACTTTTTACAAGTTATAGTATTTAAGAAACTTAGTGATCTGCACCACCTCATTCAGCCTAATCTATAAAGCAAGCATAATTTCAGCAATTTCGTTCACTGTAAAATCCTCGGCCTGTAACGATTTACGATACTGGTCGAGCAACCTTTTCTGCTTCACCTGGTCATGCTGCTGACGGTAAAGTGCCAAGAGCTTTTTGATAAACGATTCGCGGATCGGATCAGCACGCAAACCCGTCAACAACAAGGCCTCAAGATCAACGGCACTAAAAAATGGCTCATTCAAACTCGCCAGCAATTCAATCTGCTCAAAGCGCAGTTCAGCTAAAGCTTCCTGCTTATCAAACAGTTCCCCCGGCAAATCGAACCCTTCCATCAACTTCCCTTGCCAAAGTTTGTCTGCCGCCAGCAGTTGGTGACTAGCCTGCCATAAATCACCACGTCGCTGGAGACTGCGGCCTTGTTCGACATTGAGCTTGAAGTTGACCGCATCAACTTTCGCATGTCGCAGAAACAGGATACCCCGTTCCACGGCCAGATAGCTACGCCCGGCACCACTTCCACAGCCATCATCCAAAGCCCTACGCAAACGCATCAGGGTACTATCAAAATTCTGCCGTGCGCGGTCAGGGGAGCTTTCTGGCCAGATTCGGCCATAGATGGCGTCAACGGAGAACTGCTGTCCCGGCGCAAAGACCAGCAGCCCGAGCAGATGTCGTCCCGGGCCACCCAGACTGCTCGCCTCGATCCAGTTCCCCTCGTCAAGGCACAATCGAAAAGGTCCGAGCATAGAGATTTTCAAGTGAGGGACCAATTGTCCATCATTGAGAATGTCACAGCTGAAAAAATCGGACGAAAGTCGACAGGCCACCTCTGGCAACACATCATTTTCTACCGCCAGGGGTAAAATTTCCAACAGCTCCGGGGTTAAAAAGAAGCAGCATTTATGTTGCCGAGAACGTAATAACTGTAGAAATTCCCGTAGATGATCAAGAGCCTTAACAGTTTCGGTACGACGTTGATAGAGCCGGGCAAGAACGGCGTGAATTCCTGGCCGAACCAGCAGATCACCGCTTTGGCATGAAAGTTCAAGGGCTCCATGTAACAGGCTATGAGCCTCTTCCAAGTCATCAAGTTCCAGTAGAGTTTCGGCACAAATCAACAGGTTGGTCAGCCTATGAACTCCGCCGCCGGCCAGATCTCGCAATCGGCGTGACTCTTTCAAATCTCGACGCGCATCTTCATTGCGACCAAATCGAGCATGCAGCAAGGCCTGAAACTGCAACAACCAACTCTGCAAATGAGGATTACTGGCAGAGATATCTTCAGCCGAACCGATCCGAATCATTTCGGCAGCGGCATCCCAATCCCCTTCCAGCAGAGCGGCCTCAACATCCAACAAGCAGAGGACAACGCCTAGTGTCCCTTGTTGTACGGCCTGACGCCCTAAACGTTCCGCCAAATGTTGCCGTTGTGCACGATAGCCGTTCAGATCTCCGGTGTGCAGAAGTAAATTGGCTGACATCAGGCCAAAGAATACCGAAATATTTGCCCCTTTTACGCAGAGCTGCCAAGCATTCTCTACTTCAGAATAGGCAATAAAACCGCGCCCTTGTAACAACGCCATGTAACCACAAGCAATCCGCCCCTCAAGTTCAAGGTCTGGCAATCGACTTCGTTGTGCCATCTGAAGGCAGGATCGCGCAAACATCTCCCCACGCTTCAAGTCGCCAGAGAAAAAGCCCAAGCCCAGTGCCAGAGAATAGTGCACAGTAGACAGATTGACCGGATCGAGGTCCTCCTGCTGTTCAACCAGCAGTTCCTGGATGCGGGGCAAAAGTTCACGCCCGAAGGCAAAGCGACCATCGATAAACAGGTGCTGACGAACCTTCTGAGACAGTGCAAGAAGTTCCCCGCGCCGATCTCCTACAGCGACAAATCGGACTCTGGCTAATTCGAGCCAGCTATCGACCTCATTCGGCGAAAAAATAAATTTGCAACTCCCGACAAACAGTGAAAGCCAGCCCTGCTTAGCCGCCAAGTCCTCCGGCACAAGAGCCAGCAATGCAGTGGCATTCGCTGGTGCTGTCACCGGCAACAACAGCCCGGTTTGACTTAATAAAAGCTCAACATCTTCATAGAACCGGCCATATAGAAGGTGCTCGAGAGCGCACCAAAAATCATTCTTCTCCTGAAACCAGCCTGCGGCCAGGCGATGAACATCAAATTGCTCTTTTTCGCTCAAAAAGGTTCGCGCCTGCTCCCTTAAATACCCGTGCAGACTCTCATCAAAACGGTACCCACCAGCGATCGTTTCGACATGATAATTATGGCGCCAGAGGTAATCGAGAATGGCCTCGACATCCTCAAGTTCCGTCAATCTGCGCGCCAGCTCAAGCGGGATAGTTTCAAGTAGCGCCAATTTCAATAGAGCGTTTTGCCAACCATTCGGAAGCTCAGGCAATAGCCAGTTGGCAAATTGATCCGGCGTTGGTTCTTGTGCGCCATCGAGCCCAGCTGCCAGTTTTTCGAGAAGTTTTGAATCAATAGTTGTGTGATTTCCAGCGTCTACCAGTCCGGTTAACCAGCGTAAGGCCCCAACATTATTTTCAAGCTGTTGATGTAGCTGTTGGTTCTGAGTCGCAAGACTTTCGCGCTCACGCTGCAAACGTAACATCACACGGATGCGGGCCAACATTTCAATATTACTGACCGGTTGCGAAATGAAATCTTGGGCACCAGCATCAAGACCTTCAGCACGGCTCTGCGGGGTCGCGATATGCGCCGTCAGAAGCACCACCGGGATATGCGCCGTCTTCGGGTCAGACTTAAGCTGACGGCACATGTCGAACCCATTGACAGCAGGCATTTGCACGTCAACAAAGGCACCGTCAATCCGTTCATTTTCGAGCAGATTAAACCCGGCGGCAGCACTGAGCGCAGTGAGACAACGCACCTCGGGCAGATGATTCTCAACGATGCGAGCCATCAACTCAAGGTTGGTCGGATTATCATCGACCACCAGCAGGTGAAAGGTCGGATTTCCAGTTCCCATCAATGCTCCCTTTTAGGAGTCAGGCCGGTTCGAGACCAGCAAAACGCAACAACAGCTTCTTCGACCCAGCGGAATTAAAGTAGACGATTACCTTCTGATTCTCGCCGTTCCCCTCAATGCGCCGTACCGTACCAACGCCAAACTTGACGTGTCTCACCCGCATCCCGAGACGTAAACCCTCTTCGGCCTCGGGTACAATCTCAACATCCTCAAACGCATCCTCTTCGACATCATTCTCTTCGCTCGTTGCCGAAGAACTCCCGCCTGCAAAGAGTGAGGCCAGGTTATGACCGGTCGCAGCAGCAGGCTTCGGCTTGCTTGCCAGAACCGCAACAGGAATTTCTGCAAGAAAACGGCTCGGAGGATTGTACTGATAGCTGCCATAGATTCTGCGGCGGCGGGCGTGCGTCAGATAGAGGCGTTCCATTGCACGCGTCATCCCGACATAACAGAGACGTCGCTCCTCTTCTATATCCTCCCCCCCTGAACGGCTGTGGGGGAAAAGACCCTCTTCTAAACCGGTGACAAAAACAACCGGGAATTCAAGCCCTTTAGCCGCATGCAGGGTCATCAAGGTCGCACGATCAAGGCTGGCATCATGACGATCAAGATCGGTCACCAGGGCGATCTCTTCCAGATAATCCTCAAGGGATCCAGATCGACCACGATGCTCCTCCATCCCCGCTAAGAGTTGTTCCAAATTTTCAAGTCGGCCTTTCGCCTCTTGCCGCTGCCCATCAGTCAGGGCATCATTCGCTTCTTCTTGCAGAATCGGCAGATAACCGCTCTCATCGAGTAATTCAGCCATCAGTTGCGGATAAGGCAAGCGCTCAAGGCGCTTGGTGAAATCGTCAATCAGAGCGACAAAGACTTTCAATTTACGGCACGCCGCCGTCCCGAGGCCCCCTTCATCAATCGCTCTACGGCAGGCCTCAAGAAAACTGTAGTCATCCCCTTGCAGTGCGGCAACCTTCTCTACTGTCGTCTTACCGATACCCCGAGCCGGGACGTTAATGACTCGTCTCGCTGCGACCGAATCGGCAGGGTTCATCAGCAAGCGCAAATAGCAGAGCGCGTCTTTGACCTCCATCCGTGAGAAAAACTTGACCCCGCCAAACATGACATAGGGAATACGTGCCGAAGCCAGGGCCTCTTCAAGAGGGCGAGATTGTGCGTTAGTCCGATAAAAAACCGCAATATCACGCAGTTTGTGTCCTGCGCGCTGCAGCTTTTCTATCTCGCGAGCGACAAAGCGGGCCTCCTCAAGATCATCTCCACAAGGTTCGATCCGGACCGGCTCCCCTTGTGACTTGTCTGTCCAAAGCCGCTTCCCCTTACGCTCACGGTTCTGCTCAACCACCCCACCAGCAGCGTCGAGAATGGTGCTAGTCGAACGATAATTCTGCTCAAGCCGGATCGTTTTGACCCCCGAATAGCGGTCTTCAAAATTGAGGATATTGCTGATCTCGGCCCCTCGCCAGGCATAGATCGACTGATCATCATCCCCGACCACACAGAGGTTCCCATGCGGGCGGGCCAGCATATCGATCAGGCGATATTGAATGCCGTTGGTATCCTGAAATTCGTCAACCAGAATATGTCGAAAGCGATCCTGCCACTTCTTCAGGACGCTGGGATGTTCATCGAACAGCTGTACGGTTAACAACAACAGGTCACCAAAATCGACCGCATTCGCCTGCTTGAGTCGTTTCTGATAAAGACGATAAATTTCAGCTAACTGGACTTGATCACCGCTCTGCTCATCAAGGTCATGAGGGCTTTGCCCACGGTTTTTAGCCTGATCAATAGCATGAGCTGCCGCTGCAGGGCGCAGCGTTTTTTCACTAATTCCAAGCTCTGTCAATACTTGCCGCAGCAGGCGTTGCTGGTCCTGATCGTCGTAGATGATAAAATCACGAGCAAATCCGAGTGCGGTAATCTCCTGCCGCAAGATTCGAACACAGCTTGAATGGAAAGTTGCGACCCAGGGTGACTCTGAGTCAGGAAGAATTTTAGCCAGACGCTCGCGCATCTCACCAGCAGCCTTATTGGTGAAGGTCACAGCCAGAACCTGCCATGGCGCAACGCCCTGTTCGCAAATCAGCCAGGCAACGCGATGAATCAGAGTGCGTGTCTTGCCTGAACCCGCTCCAGCCAGAATCAATAAAGGCCCACCAGCATGGGTGACCGCTTCGCGTTGCTCTGAATTGAGTCCGCTCAGAAGATCAGTCATCTTCATCTCCCAGAGTGCGGGCCATCAGCACACGGTTGTAAGCTGAAACCATGTCACGGCGTGAGATAATACCAACCAGTTTATGATGATTGGCTCGATCAACAACCGGTAACTGCTCAATATTGCGATAACCAATCTTGCGCATCGCAGTATCCAGATTTTCATCAGCGTGGACCGTAATCACATCGATGGTCGCCAACTCCTTGACCACCACCAGATCCATCAGCTCAGGTTCAAACACCACGCCCATAAAGTCCTGCACCGAGATAATGCCGGACAGAGCTCCTTTTCTATCGACCAGGGGAAAGTTGGTGTGTCGGGTGCTGGCGATAAATTTGGCAAACTGGCCCAACGTCATATTTTCCGGGACTTTTTCTACATCCTTCGACATGACTTCACCAACCTGCAACGCCTTCATGATATTACGTTCCTTGCCCGCCTCAAGGTCGATCCCATCACGCACCAGCTCCGCGGTTTCGAGGCTCTCTTTGTTGAAATGCCGCGCGATCGAGGTGCCGATAACACAAGCGAGCATGATCGGGATGATGACCTCATAAGAATCGGTGATCTCGAACAGCAAAAAGATCGAGGTCATCGGCGCGTGGGTTGCCGCCGACAGAAAGGCCCCCATACCAACCAGCGCATAAGCTCCCGGGGCCAGGTCCGCTCCAGGGAAGAGCTGTGCACAGAGCAACCCAAAGGCCCCACCGGTCACCGCGCCAAGATAGAGGCAGGGGGCAAACATGCCACCGGGCAATCCCGAGTTAAGGGTGATTGAAGTCGCCACCGCCTTGACCAAAATCAGAACAAGCAACAGGATCAGCGGCTGCTGGCCCTCAAGAACACTGCTCATGAATTCATAGCCATTACCATAAATCTGCGGCAAACCGATACCGATCAGACCAACCAGCAACCCGCCTAAAACTGGTTTACTCAATTTTGGTAGACGGATCGAATCGATCAGATCCTTGATTCTAAAATGCAGATCAATAAAACCACTAGCCAGAAGCCCGATGATCAGACCGAGCAGCAGATAGAGTAGAAGCTCCCAGGGACTTTGTAGCAAATAGGCCGGTGCAGCCAACTCAGCCTCATTACCGAGCAGCGCCCGAGAAACCACGGTTGCCATACCGCTGGCGATCACAATCGAAGTAAAGCTGGCAAGCTCAAAGGAGGAGAGCAGGACAATTTCAGCGGCAAAAAAACCCCGGCGAGTGGTGCATTAAATGTTGCAGCCACCCCCGCAGCGGCGCCACAGGCCACCAGCACCTTGATATGATCGCCGCCCATCTTGAACAGCTTGCCAAACTGGCTGCCAATGGTTCCGCCGATGACTGCAATCGGTCCTTCCTGCCCCGCACTGCCGCCAGTTCCCAGGGTGATTGCGGCACCAAGACCACGAGTAAGTACCGGTCTAAAGGGCAGTTTAGCCCCACGCAGATTCACCTTGACAAGAAATCCGGCAAAGCCACCCTTCAAATCCTTACCAAAAAAGAACCAGAGCGGGATCACCAGCAGGCCACCGATGGCAGGGAAGATAAAGACCAGCAGACGCTCACTCGACCAATGTTCAGGATCGATGTTCAGCAGATGCTGGCCCTGCTCAACCACCAGAAAATGAACCAGATCGATCGTCTTGCGAAAGACATAATTTCCCAACCCGGCCAACAGACCAACGATCACCGCCAGCACCACCATGAAGGTGTTTTCGCTGACATGAAAATGGCTGAGCAGACGCTGTTGAAGTCGGCGAATTTTACGAGAATAAGGGATGGAAATATGCAACGGAACTACTCCACGGTCACGCTTTTAGCAAGGTTACGTGGCTGATCGACATCGGTCCCCTTGTATACGGCTACATGATAAGCCAACAGCTGCATCGGCACTGAGGCAAGGATCGGCATCAGATCGTCATCGGCTTCGGGGAGACAGAAAATGCTTTCACAATGGTCGGCCAATGCCGCGCCACGACCACTGGTCACGATGATCACTCGGCCACCACGTGCACGGACCTCTTCCATGTTAGAGACAACCTTATCGAAGATCGGATTATCCGGCACGATTACCACCACAGGCAGTTGCTCGTCGATCAGGGCAATCGGACCATGTTTCATTTCTCCGGCGGGATAGCCTTCGGCATGGATGTAAGAGATCTCTTTGAGCTTAAGCGCCCCTTCGAGAGCGATGGGGTACTGGTTACCACGCCCCAGATAGAGGAAGTCGTGCGCTGCTGAAAGCTCCGGAGCTATTTTTTCGATCTCCGCATCCAGTTCAAGGGTCGTCTCAATGAGACGCGGCAGAGTCAATAGTGCCAACATCTTCTTCCGACAATCGTCTGCGCTCAGAGTTTTTCGTGCTCGTCCCAGACGAAGAGAAAAAAGAAGTAATGCCACCAGTTGCGTGGTAAAGGCTTTGGTCGAAGCCACACCGATTTCGGGTCCGGCATGGGTGTAAATCACGCCGTCACTTTCTCGCGCAATCGAAGAATCAACGACGTTACAGATGCAGACGACCTTACCACCCTTGCCGCGCGCTTCACGCAGCGCAGCCAGAGTATCTGCGGTCTCACCACTCTGACTGATCAGAACTGTCAGGGTTGCCTCGTTGACAATCGGATCGCGGTAGCGAAACTCGCTAGCGATGTCAACCTCGACTGGAATTCGACAAAGCTTCTCCAGATAAAATTTTCCGACCAATGCCGCATGCCAGCTGGTGCCACAAGCAATCAGGAAGATCTTCTCCACGCCAGCCAGCTGCTGATTATCAAGCTTCAGGTCTTTGAGATAAATATCGCCCTCGTCCTCGCGCAAACGACCGGCAATGGTGTCAGCGATGGCCCTTGGTTGCTCGTAGATCTCTTTGAGCATGAAGTGCTTATAGCCACCCTTTTCCGCCATCAGCGGACTCCAGGTAATGGTCTTCTCGACTTTTTCAAGATCTTTTCCACTCAGGTCAGAATAGCGCACCCCCTGTGGAGTAAAAATCACGACCTCACCATCCTCGAGAAAAACCATCTGCCGGGTATGGGAGAGCATCGCCGGGATGTCGGAGGCAACGAAATACTCGTCCTCACCTCGGCCGACGACCAGAGGAGAACCCTGCTTGGCGGCGATCAGGCAATCGGGCTCATCTTCACAAAGAACAGCAATCGCATAGGCACCCTCAACTTCTTCGAGTGCCTGACGAACTGCAGCTTCAAAGCCATTGCCGGCCTTGTAATGCTCTTCGATGAGGTGCGCAATGATCTCGGTATCGGTCTCTGAAGAGAAATGGTGCCCTGTGCCCTTCAACTTTTCCTTAAGGATCAAATAATTCTCAATAATGCCGTTATGTACAACAATAATACTGCCAGCCTTATGCGGGTGGGCGTTGATTTCAGACGGGCGCCCGTGGGGTGCCCAGCGCGTATGGCCGATACCACGGGTACCGGACAAAGGTTCACTCTTGAGGCGCTGCTCTAAATTGATCAGCTTCCCCTCAGCGCGGGCAACCCTGATTTTATTATCTTTAAGAGTGGCGATTCCTGCTGAATCGTAACCACGGTATTCAAGGCGACGCAAGCCATCAAGAATGATCGGAGAGGCTTCCTGATTTCCCAGATACCCAACTATTCCACACATAAATATTTACTCCCCTCGGCGGGCGATTTACTCACCGAACAATTGTTATTTCTTTTTCAATGGATGTTTTTTGCGCCAGCCTTCGATTACCTTTTGCTGCGTACGAGACAACGCCAGAGAATCGGGCGGCACATCTTTGGTGATCGTCGAACCGGCAGCAATCAAACTATTACGGCCAATACGCACCGGCGCGATAAATTGCGAATCACTGCCGATAAACACATCGTCCTCGACGATAGTCTTATGCTTGTTCACACCATCGTAATTGCAGGTGATTGTGCCACAACCAAAATTGACGTTTTTACCAACTTCGGCATCGCCAATATAGGTCAGATGACTGGCCTGAGATTTCACGTCAAAGCGTGCCTTCTTGGTTTCGACAAAGTTGCCGATCTTGTTATCGCCAAGCAGTTCAGTCCCGGCACGCAGATGAGCCATAGGACCGATTTTACAGTTGGCTCCAATCAACGATTCCTCGACGACCGAGCCACTTTTCAAATGGACATGATCGGCGATCTGCGAACTGACAACCTGCACCCCGGTTTCGACAATACAGTTGCGCCCGATCCGCGTTTTGCCGCGAATATTTACTCCGGGGTGAAGAATGCTGTCGCTACCGATTTCTACTCCAGCATCAACATAAGTGGTTTGCGGGTCGACCAGGGTCACACCACCAAGCATCAACTGCTGGTTGATCCGTTGCCGCATCAGACCGTTGGCCTCGGCCAATTGAAGCCGATCATTGATACCGAGAGCTTCATTGGGATCGGCTAGACAGAGTGCCCGAGTTTTGCGTCCAGCATTCGCTGCGGCAGCAACCACATCGGTCAAATAATATTCCCCTTGAGCGTTCTGCTTGCCGAGTTGTGGCAAGATGGAAAAGACAAATTCGGAATCAAAAACATAGGTCCCCGTATTGATCTCACAAATACTGCGCTCGTCTGCGCTGGCGTCCTTCTCTTCGACTATTGCAGCGACATTCTCCCCGTCGCGCAGGATCCGCCCGTAACCTTGAGGATTTGTCAGGCAGGCGGTCAAGACTGTTACTACAGCCTTCTCGGCACGGTGCAGAGTGAGAAGCTGTGCTACAGTCTCTGCTGTCAACAGCGGCACATCGCCACAAAGCAGCAACAGGTCGCCACTGAAGCCTTTCAGGTTATCAGCGGCACAAAGCAAAGCGTGACCAGTACCCAGTTGCTCAGTTTGCCACACACAGTTAACATTCAATTCGGACAGAGCCGCTGCAACCTCTTCACCTTGATGGCCCACAACGACAGAAATCTTTTCACAACCAGCTTCTTTCGCGGCCAGCAATGGATAGTAAACTAACGGTTGCCCGGCGATTTCATGCAGCACCTTGGCCCGCTCCGACTTCATCCTGGTCCCCTTGCCCGCAGCCAATACGACCGCCGCCAAATCCTCCACAAACACCACCCTTTCCTTTGAGCTTCTGATTTTTGAGATAAACAATGGATTATCTCGAAACCACCCTAGTCAAGTCAAGGAACAAGCCGCAGAAAACCTGTTAATCCGCGTTTTTATTTACAAATTCTCACTTCTTCAGTATAGTTTTCATCTATGGGGTGAACAAATATGGATGAACGTCGAAAAATTGATCAGGTTCTTAGTGAAATCCAGTCTGAAATGAAAGAGTTGGAGATTCGTTACGAGCAATATTTTGCTGGCGTCGAAAAGCGCGAGCCCCAGCGCAGTCGCACTGAACTTGCGCGGCGTATCCGGCACTTCACAAATCGTCCAATCTTCCAGACCGACATCAAGTTT
>JAJRQB010000155.1 GCA_024280485.1 Deltaproteobacteria bacterium | reverse complement strand
GAGTGGCAGCTCGCGACAGAAGGACGCAACATCAAGAATCTGCATGATCTTGACATCAAGAGCATAAAACTTTTCAGCCAGCTCCTCGTGCTCATGAAATCGTTCGATAATTGAGGTTCGATTCATCGCCCCATCTCCATTTAAATAATTTGCAGAGATACCACAGAGCCTGTAAAAAAACCATCCTGGAGAAAAAAGTCCCGGCTCGATCATTTTTCAAGTATGATAAACGCCGTTCATCACTCTCGCGCGAAGAGCAGATCCACATGCGACTACTCGGCAAAATCATCTTCAGTAACCCTGTCATCGGCCTGCTCTTGACGCTGGTGATTCTGATCGCTTCGCTGACCGGCTGCCCGCCACTGCAGAAGCTGGATCAGACGATTTTTGACCAGCTGATCAGGCTGCGTCAACCAGCTGCGACTGATGCGGTGGTGATGGTTGCCATCGATCTGAAAAGTCGCCAGCAGTTGGGAGATACGCCTTGGTCACGCCGCCAACTGACGGAACTGATTGAAGCCGTACAGCAGCAAAAACCTGCGGCAATCGGCTTAAGTGACCCGTTAAGCTTCCCCTCAAATGATCCCGAAGCAGATAGGGCGTTGGCCGACCGAGCCGGAAATCTGGTCCTGAGGCTTGAAGAGCAGAGTATCGCCCTGAGCAACAATCGCCTGACCAAGATTAATTCACTGCCGCAGATTAAACAAATTCCACCAGTCCGCGAATTATTACTCAGCCTGCGCAACCCGCTGCTCCTCTATCTTCCACAGCCAGCAGCCCCACTTCTGCTCCCACCGATGCCCGACCTGCTGAACAACGTACAGACTGGGCATCTGCTGTTACAGAATGACGCTGATAGCTCCGTACGACGGTTGCCAATGTTACTCCCCTGGCAAGATCGTCTGATCCCCTCCTTGCCGCTGCAACTTTTACTCAAAGCACGTGGCGAAAAACTGCAGGATCTCAGCTACGGCGCCCTTTCATTTCCTGGAAGCCTCAAGCTCGGCAACCTTGATCTCAAGCTCGGCAATCATTACCAATTACTCCTCGATCTTTCAGGACGCCATCCCAACCTGCAGAAGATCTCTGCGAGTGACCTGCTCCAGCAGAAACTTCCACAAAACACCCTGCGCAATCGCATTGTCATGATCGGAGAAGCGGCTCTAGTCAGCTCGCAAAACTTCGGTGCTCTCGAAACAGCAACATGGGCGACCCTCAGCCTGATTAATGGCACGCCTCTCTATCAGCCGGCCTGGGCCTGGCTGCTCGAAGCGCTGGTCCTGCTCTACTTCGGAATCTTCTGTTTTCTGTTGCTACCGCGTCTTTCAGCCCGTTCCGGTTTTCTCGCCCTGCTACTCTTCCTGCTCACCTGGTTGATCGCCGCTGCAGCCAGTCTGGTTCTGAGTGGCGCTTGGCTTCAAGTCGCTCCAGCAATCATCCTTTCGCTACTCGGGTTCCTGCTGGTTCAGTTTAAAAGTCTGCGGCATAAACTTTCAAACTCTACCACTGAGAACAACAAAACTCTCGGGCTGACCTTTCAGGGTCAAGGCCTTCTCGATCAGGCCCTCGACCGTTTCCTGTGCTGCCCACCTGACTACAGCGGGATGAAAGAGATCCTCTACAACCTTGGTCTCGATTTCGAACGGAAACGGATGCCACAAAAAGCACTCACCGTCTTCCAGCACCTGCAAAAAGGGGGACGCTTCCGCGACCTCAAGCAGAGAATCCTCGATCTGAAGGATATGGAGAATACAGTCGTTATGGGTGCGGCGGGCACAATGGTTATCAATAAGTCAGGAGAAAAGCCGATTCTCGGCCGTTACCGCATTGAAAAAGTTCTCGGCCAAGGTGCAATGGGAACCGTCTACCTTGGCGCCGACCCCAAAATAAACCGTCAGGTCGCAATTAAAACTCTGGACTATTCCCAGATCGAAGCGGCTGAATTACCCGACGTCAAAGCACGTTTCTTTCGCGAAGCCGAAGCGGCAGGCAAGCTGAGTCATCCGCATATCGTTACCGTTTACGATGTTGGCGAAGAGGCTGATCTGGCTTATATGGCGATGGAGTTGCTGGAGGGGACCGACTTAAGTAAGTATTGCGATAAAAAGGAGCGGCTTGCACCACAAGACATTTTAGAGATCGGCGCTCAAATTGCCAGCGCTCTCGAATATGCCCACCTCAACGGGGTGGTTCATCGCGACATTAAACCGGCCAACATCATGCTCGCGAAAACAGGGCAGGTGAAGGTTGCAGATTTTGGCGTTGCACGCGTCATCTCCAGCTCGCGCACCGAGACCGGAGTAGTGCTCGGCACTCCGAGCTACATGTCTCCCGAACAGGTTGCTGGCAAAAAGGTCGATGGCCGCTCCGATCTCTTTTCGCTCGGCGTTGTTTTCTATGAGCTCTTAAGCTGTCAAAAGCCCTTTGTCGCGGACAGCCTTGCGGCACTGATGTACAACATCTCCAATACTAAATATCCCGATCTGGAAGGCATTTGCCCCGGGCTTCCGCAAGGCTTCTACCAAATCGTCGACAAATTGTTGAGTAAGGCTGTGAGCCGTCGCTATAAATCAGCTGACCTGCTGCAACGTGACATCTTTGACCTGCTCGAAAGTATGGAGGGGAGATGAAACTCACCAGCTGCGCCTTGACTGATGTCGGCCTGCGCCGCACCAATAATGAAGATTGCGTCTATGCCGATGACAGCAACGGCCTGTTCATCGTCGCCGATGGCATGGGCGGCCACGCGGCCGGTGAAGTGGCCAGTGCGATGGCAGTCGAGACCATCTGTAGCCAGCTTCCACCCCTGTCTCCTCCCCCTGCTGACGCCGCAAACAGTTTAAAGAAAGCATTTCTAACGACAAGCCACAGCATCCGCAAGGTGGCAAGCGTTGAAGAGACCAAACGTGGCATGGGGACCACTCTTTCGGTCCTGTACATCGAAGGAGAGACTGCCCACCTGGCCCATGTTGGCGACAGTCGTATCTATCGCCTGCGTGGCACTGATCTCGAGCAGTTGAGCATCGATCATTCGCTGGTAGCCGAACAGCTACGTCTGGGGATTATCTCTGCCGAAGAGGCACGTAGCTCCCAGATGCGCAACATCCTGCTACAGGCCGTGGGGCTCGAAGATAAGGTCGATGTTTTTCTGCTACGCCAACCCCTTTTGAGCGATGACCTGTTCCTGCTCTGCAGTGACGGGCTGAGCGACATGATTGATGATGAGCAGATCTGCGCTCTCCTACAACAGACAGATTCCATTCAGCAGGCTGCGGAGCGACTTATTGAAGCCGCCAAGGCTGCGGGCGGGCGTGACAATATCAGTGTAGTTGTGGTAAAATCGACGACTGAATTTTTGATTCACCTTTTCAGATCAGGAGAACAACATGCTGAAAATAGACCTGCAACTCGGTGACAAGCTGCTGGCATCTTTTGAATCAAACAACGATGATATCAGCATCGGCCGCAGCGACACGAACGACATCAAGATCGACAACCTCGCAGTTTCCGGCAATCATGCGCGGGTACGCAAGGTTCTGAATGCCTACCTGATTGAAGACCTCAACAGCACCAACGGCACCTTCGTCAATGAAAAGAAGATCGAGCGTTACGAACTGCTCGACGGCGACCGGGTGACCATCGGCAAACACAGCCTGCTGTTCCATATCAGCAGCGACAAGAAGCAAGCAGAAGCCTTCGACGCCGACAAGACCATGATTCTTGACACCGAGAAACAGCGCGAACTGCTCGATAAAAACCGCTGAGAAAGCTGTGGAGATGGTCTTTACCCTCTCCCTCCTGGTGTTTGCTTGGATATCTTCTTAGACCCCTCAATACTAGCTACTCTGGCGGTACTCGCCTTCTCCACCACAATAAGGTCCGTGGTCGGCTTTGGTGACGCCTTGATCGCCATGCCGCTGCTTGCGATGATCCTTGGTCTCAAGACAGCAACTCCTCTCGTGGCCCTAGTCGCCTTCACCATCGCCATCGTCATTCTCTTTACTACATGGAGGAGCCTGATGGTCGGCTCGGCTTCTCGACTCATCATATCCACGCTAGTGGGGATACCACTCGGTATTGCCCTCTTAAAGGGGGTGGATGAGTGGATAATGCAATCCGTGCTGGCCTGCGTGATCCTGCTGTTTTCCGGTCTAAACCTCTCTAATTTCGCCGTGCCCAAGTTAAAGAGTGAAAAAAGTTCTTATCTTTTCGGCTTTGTCGCAGGACTGCTTGGCGGTGCCTACAACACCAATGGACCTCCGATCGTCATCTTTGCCTCCATGCGGGATTGGCCTCCCTCTGAGTTTCGCGCGACCCTCCAAGGGTACTTCTTCGTCACAGGTATCATGCTGCTAGGCGCCCACGCCCTGGGTGGCCTTTGGAATGAGCGAGTCTTTACCCTCTACGGATTATCGCTGCCGATCGTAGCCACCTCTATTTGGCTAGGCTCGAAGTTGCACAGAAAGGTTTCTCCGGAGCGATTTCGCAAGGCGATACACGTCCTCTTAGTCCTCGTTGCCGTCATGCTGCTTTTCAACGCGCTTTCAGGATAATCGGAAACAAAAACCAGGCTTTTATCTTTTGAAAATGGCTCTGGAAGACCCTGGCTGATTCGCGAAAATAGTAAATTTTGATAAATGAAAAACGTCTTGAATGTTATGGCACATTGTCTTCCGAGTTCACCATCTGAGTGAATTTAAAGTCTTTGAATTCCTTGGACAAATAAGAACGGCCAACTCGAAATATCGAGTTGGCCGTTCTTGGTTGTCTTACCTGTGTTGATTTCTAAGCAGTCAATTCCCGCGAATTAGTTCGGGTATTGTGCGTCGAGTTCGGATTGGATTAACTGGTGTAATTGCCTATAGCCAAAGCTTATAAGCGGCTTTCCATTGACAAAATACCCCGGTGTCTTCTGCACATTAAGTGCTTTCACATCAGCCATGTCTTGTTCAATGATTTTTGCAATGGCAGGATCATGCATATCTTTCCTGATTTGCTCGATATCCACGCCTGCCCTGGGAAGAACGTCCCATAACCTTTGCGGTTGATAGTTGTGGTGGCTGGCCCAAATATTCTGGGTTTTAAACATAACATCCAGGGTTTCCCAGAATTTCCCCTGCATTCTGGCGGCTTCTAGGATCTTGACAAAATTATCGGCGCCATCATGGAAAGGGGCATAACGAAGAACCAGTTTTATCTTACCGGGGTTGGCAGCCATGATTTTCTTGATAAAGGGTTCAAAGGCGGCACAGGTTTCACAGGCCGGGTCCATGAACTCGACAATATAGACTTTTGCATCATCGCTGCCGAGCTTCGGAGAGTGGTCTCTGACAAATAGTTCAGCATTTTTATCGGCCATGAAACCATATTTTTCAACCTGTTGGTCTTTATAATAGTTGCTGCCGATAACAAAAGCTAAAATCAATATAAGACATGCAGATCCAACGAGTGCGTACTTCATTTAGATGTCCTCTTCTTTATAATTAGTAATAGAGAAATTAAGGTAGCAAAAGCGAGAAAAGAGAGCATTGGGATCGATACAAAGCCGAACAACTCGATGTATTTTTCCGTACAGGAAACACCCTTCGAACAGGGTTGAATACTCTCCGGGATGATCCCGGCATACAGCAGGGTGTGATAAAAAGCTGTCAGTCCGCCAGCGATTGCAAGGGGGAGAGCATACTTCACAACACTTTTATCAAAGGGGAACAGCCCTGCGGCCAGAATCAGGACTAACGGGAATAAACAGATGCGCTGATACCAGCACAAGACACAGGGTTCAAACTCCAGAACATAACTGAAGAAGAGGCTCCCTGTGGTGGAGGCACTGACTAACAGCCAGCTTAGAAATAGCAGCGTCCAATTTGCATTGGTCGCCTGATCAGATTGAGACATATCGATAAATTCTCCAAAATAAGGAGTTGTTTAAAAGAAAAATCACGAAAAATAAACGCTGTCCATCCAGAAACTATCCCTGGACGGGAACCCACTGGTAGAAAAACATGGTGAGTTGCGCCAACAGGTTGAACATAAGCATGATCCCGACAGCCATCAACATAACGCCGGTGCCGATTTCGACCAGGCGGATATGCTTGCGGAACCGTTTGAAAGCGGACAGAAACTGGTGAAAGAGCATGCCCGAGAGCAAGAAAGGCACACCCAACCCCAGAGAATAGACGGCGAGTAATCCGACCCCTTCACCAACCTGGCCGGAAGAGGCTGCCACCATCAAAATCGATGCGAGGATTGGACCGATGCAGGGAGTCCAACCCGCAGCAAAGGCAACACCAACCACGAAAGTTCCGAAAAATCCACTCGGCTTCTTATGTAGATGGACCCTCTTATCCCCGAGCAGAACTCCAAAATGAAACAAGCCTGTCATGTGAATGCCAAACAGGAAGATCAACAGTCCGCCGATCTTTTCAACCCACTCCAGCCCCTCACGCAGGTAGTACTGAATGTTACTTGAAGCGATTCCGGCAATGGCACCCAGTAGAATAAAAACTGCCGAAAAACCGGCAATGAAACACAAGGAATGGAGCAGGACCGTCAGGCGAACCTTGGCCGTGGGGTGCGCAGCTTCAAGCTGGCTGAAAGAGAGACCGGTAATATAGGTCAGATAAGAGGGGATCAGCGGCAACACGCAGGGCGAGGCAAAGGATAAAATCCCGGCGCTAAACGCAATCCAATAGGTAATTTCAACGGTTTCCTGGAGCAATTTAGTTATCCTTTGATCAGGCCTTTAAAATAGGCAATCGTTTTCGTACTGGACCAGTCAAGGGGACCAACAATCTTTTGATCAACCGTCCCATCTTTGCGAATAACAAATGATTCTGGAAACTTATAAACCCCGTAGAGGTTCTGGACGACCTCCTTGTCATCAAAAAGAATCGGAAAGGTGTAGGGGGTCTTCTTCAGAAAAGCGGGAACTACGGTTCGTCCCTTTTGTTCGGTATTGATCGCCAGCATGACAAAATCCTCGCCAGCCATGACCTCATTGAGCCTCTCCATCGAAGGCATCTCTTCCCGGCAAGGTGGACACCATGTCGCCCAGAAGTTCACCAGAACAACCTTGCCACGCAAGGCGGCCAAAGAGACCTGATTGCCCTCTGTATCTTCCAATTGAAAATCAGGGGCCACTTCGCCAGCCACAACTGATGCAGTTGTCGGGAGATTAGTAGTAATGTAGCCCGCAAGCCCAACCAGAGCGATTACAACAACTAATATTATACTTCGCATAATGAACCCTTCTATTTCTCTGTCTTAAGTTTTTATCTTCATACGCTGTTACAGTCCCTTCCTGTATGGAATGGACTTGAAAGAGACATCGAGCTTCCACCATTCAATACATAATACATCAGGAATGGTCTCGATCGATATTTTGACTGTAGGGGGAGGATGACTAAATGATTTAATGTAAAAGGACAACTGTGCGCAGGGCGGCCAGCATCTGCCGGGGAGGTAATTGGTGAGTAAGTGAGGTGCTGCCCGAGTATTCAGCATTCAAGCATTTGGCCAGAATGAATGGGAAATTGGGCGTATTGATGTCTGTTACAGACGATTTACTTTTCAGGATATTCTGATTTGTGCGCGTGATAACGGAGGAATGCGCGGGGGAGTCAACGCAGTCACCCATAGCTGAGGAAATAGTTAAGCTTGCATTGAACGAGCTCTCATAAGGAAGGTAATCTTCGGACTCCGAAAGGCAAGGGAACCAGCAGGTACCACTTAGATTGGATTCCAGATGGGAAGATGCTTCTGCATCCTTACACCAGAAAAACGTATTCCCGGTGCTGGTAATAAGCAACAGATAGAACAGAATAAAAAACCGTGCTACCCATCTTATATGCGGAGAGCTTGTCGACATAAAGAATACTGAGCCTTACAGTAAAACAAGGACGATAGAGTTATTAATCGGAAGTATCTTCTCTTTTGTCAGGTTGAGTCAAGGGGCATCCCAGCATATATCTGGCTATTTACTCCCAAGTACATCCAACGCCTGCAGCAGACGTAGATTTTGTTCTTCTCCCAGCACGGCAAGCCGCAAGAAACGGTCATCGAGCGGCTCAAAATCGCAGCAACTGCGCAGCAGCAACCCCAGAGGCCGCAGCAGTTCGACGATTTCAGGTGCCCGGCACCAGTGGTCCGGCAGACGACAAAGCAGATAGTTGGCTTCACCGGCAAAGACCTGCCAGCCGAGCTATACCAGGCCACGCTGCAATTGCGCGCGCAGTTGTGGAATCGTCTGCAGGGTTTGAGTGCGGAAACTATCAGACTTAAGACAAGCACGAGCGGCGGCAATCGCCAGATTGGAGAGGGTCCAGGGCTCACGCGCAGCGGCCAACAGGTCGATATCAGCAGTGGAACCGGCCAGATAGCCAACACGCAGACCAGGGATGCCGTAGAATTTGGTCATAGAACGCAGCAACAACAGATTTGAGCGGTCAAGAACCTGGTTGAGCAGTGAGCGCTCCGGGCAAAAATCGACAAAGGCTTCGTCGACCAGCAGGCGACAGTCACCCAAGCGATCGGTCAATTCAAGCAATTGCTGTGGAGCGATGCCGACCCCACTGGGGTTGCCAGGATTGGCCAGCACCACCAGATCTGTCTGCGCCTGGATCGCCTCAAGAATATCAGCAACACAAAACTCAAAATCATTGTGCGGATCAAGGCTGAATAGATCAATCTGACAGCCAACCTGTTGCAGCGCAGGCGCATACTCACCGAAACAGGGCTGAATTAATAATGCTCGGCGCGGACGTAATACGCGCGGAATAAGATAGATCAATTCAGTCGACCCACTCCCGGGGAGCAGGTTTTCTGGCGGCAACTGATGAAAACAGGCCAGCTCGGCACGCAGGCTGGCCGCATCCAGTTCAGGGTAGTCATTGATACGGCTCAACGCCTGTTGCAACGCCTGCTGCACTTCGGCTGGGACACCGAGCGGATTTATACTGGCCGAAAAATCGCAGATCTGCTCGCGGGACAGACCCAACTCGTACATAGCACGGTCAACACCACCACCATGGGTTTTCATGCACAGACTCCGAGCAGCAACAGGGCTGCCAGCAGGCCGAGAGATGCAGAAACATAGAGCAGTCGAATCATCTGCTGATAATGGTCAACGTTAATCTGCTCTTTGTCATCGCCAAAGGTCGGTTTTTCTACGCGCTCACCAAAATAGACCGCACCTCCACCCAACTGTAGATTGAGCGCACCAGCCACTGCGGCTTCGGGCCAACCCGCATTAGGGCTGGCATGCAGATGTGCGTCACGCCACATGATTTTCCATGCGCCACGACCATCCCGGCCGGTAAGCCAGGCCGCAGCGATCAGCAGCAACGCGGTCAGACGGGCTGGAATCCAATTGAGCAGATCATCAAGTTGTGCGGCGACACGGCCAAAATGCAGATAGCGTTCATTTTTGTAGCCGACCATCGAATCCATGGTATTGACCGCTTTATAGAGCAACGCGGCAACCGGCCCGCCGAGGCACAGGTAGAAGAGAGGCGCAATCACTCCGTCCGATGCATTCTCCGCGACTGTTTCGATCGTCGCTCTTAAAATATCCTCTTCTTCGAGCTGAGCGGTCTCACGACCGACAATCATCGACAACGCCAGTCGCGCAGAGCCAAGATCCCCTTCCTGAAGTGCTTCTATCACCGCCTTCGATTCCAGATGCAGGCTGCGTAACGCCAGGCAACTGGCTGCCAGCCACAGTGCAAGGAGAGTCTGCAACCAGCCAACAAGCCGCCCGGCCAGATCAAGAGCCACGAGGCTTGAAACCCCGGTAATCGACAGAACCGCGAGGACTAATAATAATCCGGCGAGAACCTCATCCTTGACGCTGTCACGTAAGAGGTCTTCCAAGCGCGTAACTAGACGGCCAATCCAAACGATCGGATGTGGCCAGTTACGTGGATCTGCAAAGATCAGGTCAAATATGAATGCTGCAGCCAGGAGTTCGGCACTCATCCTTTAGCTCCTTGAGGGATCAGCCAGGAGAAGATTTTATGCATATCGAGATGAGCTTCAAGGTGATCGGCGAGTTTATCAATCTCATGGTCCAGATCGTAACCAGACACCGAGCGACCTGCCGCGCCGCGCCTCAGCGGGGCAAGAACCGCCGCCCGCAGTTCATCATTGTCGAAGATGCCATGCAGGTAGCTTCCCCAGATGCGGCCATCGGCCGAGACAGCACCATCCTCGATGGCAACCTCTTCTCCTGAGCGTTGAACAATCCGTAACAGGGGACGACTGGTCGAGCCATATTCAGTATTTCCGGCGTGAATTTCATAACCGCTCAGCTCAGCCAGTCCACCAAACCCGGCAGCAGCCGCTGAGGGTTGCAGACGCGCACACACCTGATGAGTCTGCTTTTCAGAACAAAGAGTCGTTTCAATATCGAGCAGACCGAGACCTGCACCGGCTGTCGCTTCTGATTCAACTTTTTCGGGATCTAGAATCTGCCGTCCCAGCAGCTGCAGGCCACCGCAGATGCCGATCAACTTGCCACCACTTTCAGCATAGGACTGAATCGCTTCAAACAATCCGCTGCTTTTGAGGAAATTGAGATCGGTCAGGGTGCTTTTCGTCCCGGGGAGGATCAAAAGGTCGAGGTTGTTCAGCTGTTGCGGATGCTCAACATAGATCAGCTCGACATCTTCTTCACGTGTCAGGGCATCGAAATCGGTATGGTTCGAGATGCGCGACAGACGGACCACACCAACTCGGACTGCCCCACTACCACCAGTACTATGGCGCAGTTCGAAACCGAGGGAATCTTCGGCAGGGAGATCAAGCTTGATATACGGAACCACACCGAGAACTGGCAGCCCGGTGCGGTCTTCCAGAAGAGAAATCCCGCTGTCGAGCAGGCTGGCGTCACCGCGAAAACGGTTAATGATAATACCGCGAAGTTGGGCACGCTCGGTCGGAGTCAGCAGCTCAATCGTACCAAGAACACTGGCGAAGACCCCACCCCGTTCAATATCGGCGACCAGAATTCCGGCAGCGGCAGCCATCTCAGCAGCCTTCAGATTCGTGAAATCATGGGCGCGCAGGTTGATCTCGGCGATACTCCCGGCTCCTTCTAGCACCACCATTTCAACCTGAGAGGAAAGACGGCGATAGGATTCCTTCACCTTGGTGAAAGCCTGATCTTTGAACTGGTGATACTCACGCACCCCCATGTTGCCGACCGGCCGCCCCTGCACGATCACCTGTGAACCGGTCTCGCTGTTCGGTTTAAGCAGGATCGGGTTCATGTCGACATGGGGTTCCAGACCGCAGGCTGCGGCTTGCAACGCCTGGGCCCGGCCGATTTCTCCACCCCCCGGTGTCACCGCAGAATTATTCGCCATGTTCTGCGCCTTAAAGGGAGCCACCATATAGCCGCGCCGCTTTAAAATCCGACACAGCCCGGCGCTGATCACACTCTTGCCAACGTCAGAACCTGTCCCGCCAATGAATAGGGCAGACGCTAGAGATTCTTCGCGCTGCTCGCCTCCCGCCTCGCGCTTCTTGGCATAACCGCGTGGCGTGACTATCCGGCCCTGATCATCAATCTCTGTGCTGCTGTTACCGATGATCACCACCGAAAACATGTCGATTTCGGCTTCTAGCATCTGACCCAGCGTGGTCACACAGACCTCTTCACCCGCGCGACAGGCATTGCGCACAATACCGACTGGCGTTTGCGGGGAGCGATGACGCAGCAGAATATCGCGCGCTTCACCGATCTGGGTGGTGCGACCGCGACTCTTCGGGTTGTAGAGCGCCACAACAAAATCGGCCCGCCCGGCAGCATCGAGTCGTTGCTTGATCAACCCCCAGTCGGTCAACAGATCAGAGAGCGAGATCACCGCGAAATCATGCATCAAGGGTGCGCCGAGCCGTGCTGCTGCGCCCTGAACCGCTGAAATCCCAGGAACGATTTCGACTTCAACCTCTGCCGGCCCTTCAAGCTGCTGAAGCTCAAGGACCAGACCGGCCATGCCGTAGATCCCCGCATCGCCACTGCAGACCAATGACACAACTGCGCCTTGATCAGCCCGCCGTAAGGCCTCGCGACAACGTTCGGTCTCCTGACGCATGCCGGTGGAGAAGGTCTCCTTGTCAACAATCAGTGAGGTAATCAGATCAAGGTAAACCTGATAACCGGTGACAATGGTCGAGGATTCAATAGCGGCCAGCGCCGCCGGGGTCATATGCTGGGCATCACCTGGCCCAAGGCCGATGACGAATAGTTTTTTTTGCATTTGATGCCTGTCTTTTCTTGCAGCTTAAATCACAGATTCTTGACTATTTCGGCCACGGCCACGGTCACGTTGCCATTCTTCTTTTTCTTCACCAACAAGCGACCACCATCAGATGCTTTAAGAGCCGCCGGTTCACAAACGCCTTTAGCGCCCACCGCCTTTTGAACATAAGCAGAGGCCGGGGTCGGGGCATCGATCGCATTGAGTTCGGTGGCGCTAAAGAAATGGAGTGGCAGCCGATGCTGCTCAGCAAACGCCAACAAACCGACTTCATCCTGCTTGGCGTCAATACTTGCGATAGCACCAATACTGGCAAATGCGAGAAATGCGTCTCTTAAAGTTTGACGGACCACCATATCAATCTCGGCGGCAGTGGTGTCACGATTACAACCGATGCCGACCGCCAGATTACGCGGACGCAGGGCCAGTAAATTTGACTGGTCGTTCAACTGGGGCAGGTAACGATTGCTGACAAAAACAAAACCCTCGGCAGTCTGCTCCAAGGCCGTCGCGAAACTACGGACGATATTCACTGAAGAAACCTGCTGATACGCAGCCGCGACAAAACCCTCTGAATCAGCCAGGACAATCGGTTGCTGGTCGAGTAGCAGGCTGTTAAGCAGTTTGATCCGCGTCAGTGGTTCGACCGCCATATTACATTGACGAGCCACTTCATCAAAGGCGGGCAAGTTATTGACATCAGTCGCGGTGGTGATGATCGCTTGGCCACCGAGGATCTCAGCCACTTCGGTGGCCAGTTCGTTGGCTCCACCGAGATGTCCAGAGAGCAGACTGATCGCATGCTGGCCAGCCTCATCACAGACCACCACTGCGGCGTCCTGATCTTTGGTTTTGAGATGTGGAGCGAGCAGACGGACCACAATACCCGTCGCCATAATGCAGATCAGCCCGTCAGCCCGCGCAAAGAGTCGCGGGAGCAGATCGGCCAGTTTTCCATTGTAGTAGTTAGACGAATCCGGTTGGCGGAATCTTTCGGGTAGCCAGAGTTCGGCCTCTTCGACCTGGTCGTGAAGTCTTCTGGCGAGGCTGGCGCCTCCGGTGGTGATGGCGATGATTGCTAGGGTCATGATGTTGGTTGGCTCGACTTATTCTTACTTGGAATGAAATCGTCGGTTTGCGCCCCGACAGGCGCCCAAACTTTTGTCCGTCCAAAAGTTTGGATCAAAATACGCCCCGAACTCCTTGCCGCCTGCGGCGGTTCCCTCCACTTCATGCCGATCTTGAGCTCACTCGGAAACTCGCCTGCGACTCAGACATCCTCATTCGAATTCCTCAAAATCTCTATTCCGCTCCGGCAGCGTCACACGGGAATACAATTAGCTCAAACCCTCTGTTTATCCTTACTTCGCACTATCCCGATAGCCGTGGGCAAAACCAGGATCATAGAGTTTCGATTTTTCTGGGACACCTTGCTGACGCGCTTTTAGTACCTCACCGACCAGGATCAAGGCCTGACGGGTGATGCCAGCCTCGGCAACTTTTTCGGCGATATCTGACAGCGTTCCTTCAACAACCTTCTCATCAGGCCAACTGGCGCGATAGACGACCGCGACCGGAGTCTGCGGGGTGAACACCCCACCAGCCAACAACTCTTCGACCAGTTTGTCCATCATCCCCACCGACAGATAGAGACAAATCGTACCGCCGATCCGCGCGATGTTACGCAGGGCTTCACTGTCCGGAACTGGAGTGCGCCCGGCAAGGCGCGTCAGGACCAGAGTTTGTGAAACACCGGGGAGAGTCAACTCCTGCTTAAGGCTGGCGGCCGCGGCGAAGGTCGCAGTCACCCCGGGGATTACGCGATAAGAGATCTCTGCGGCGTCCAGAGCCTCCATCTGCTCCTGGATCGCTCCGTAGAGCCCCGGATCGCCCGTATGCAAGCGCACCACTTTTTGCCCGGCCTTGGCACCGGCAATCAGAAGATCGAGGACCTGGTCAAGGTTGAGCGGAGCACTATCATGAATTTCACAATTTTTGTGACACTCTTCAAGCAGAGCCGGGTTGACCAGAGAACCAGCATAGACCACCAGATCGGCTTGTTGCAGTGCCCTCAGACCCTTGAGTGTAATCAGTTCCGGGTCACCAGGACCTGCACCGACAAACAGCACTTCACCTGGCAATATTGATATTCCTGTCATACTTATTTCCAAATATCCTTGATAGCTAAGCAAAAATTTCGTCCTGCAAGGCGTCGCAGTTGAGCGAGGGTGAAGGCATACGCCAGTATGTCAAGATCTCGATCAAATGTGACAACGCCGCAGGTCGGAACTTTTTGCGACGCCATCATTCTTTAACTGCCGTGAGGATGTAAACGGGGTTGTAGGCCTCAAACATCTTGTAACTGGTCAGGGGGCGAGTGCGGGCAATATTGACTGTTACGACTTCAACTTCGTAGCCGGCATTGCCAAAGAACTCATTAGCCGCTGTCAGAGTATCCAGGGTAATGGCATTGAGTACGATTCGTCCCCCGGCCGCCAGACGCTGATCAACTAACGCGAGAATCTCCCACAAATGCCCCCCTGAGCCGCCGATAAAGACCCGGTCTGGATCGGGCAGATCCTCAAGACATCGTGGAGCGTCGCCCTCGACCAACCGCACGTTGCGGGCCTTGAATTTTTGCAGATTCTGCTTGATAAAACGACGACATTCTTCGTTGCGCTCAATGGCAAAGATCCGACCGTTGGGAAGTAGGTGATCGGCTTCGATCGAAATTGAGCCCGAACCGGCACCGACATCCCAAAGACACATATCGTGACGCAGCTTAAGCTTGGCCAGAGTGACAACCCGAATCTCTTCTTTAGTGATCAGTTTCTTGACGGTCAGGAATTCATCATCAGGGATACCGAGGGTCGGTACATAGGCCTGCTCTTCCTCATCAAACTCGCGGATCAACAACAGAACATTAAGCGGTGCCGCCTCAATTTCAGCGAGATCGGTAATATTGGTGATGCGGATCCGTTCATCTTTTGTGCCCAGATTTTCACACAGATAGGCGCGATAGCCGCTGCAGCCGCGATCGAGCATAGCCTTTGCAATCTCGGCCGGAGTGTTAATCTCATCGGTCAGAATTGCCGCCTTATCGTTTGCGATAATACGGTCGATCGCTTTTGCCAGACCACGTCCATGCACCGAGATAAAAACTGCATCGTCCCAGGGTTCACGGATTTTGGCGAAGGCATATTGAACAGAGGTCACGTTAGGCAGAAACTCAAGCAGGGTATCGGGTAGATTACGCAGCAGGTAACGTCCGATACCGAAAAAGAGGGGATCGCCTGAAGCGAGAACTACGGTGCGCCCCTGATGCCGCTGAAGAGTTTCGACCAGATCTCCCAGATTCTTGTCGATACTCATGCTTTCACCGACAAAATCAGGAAAGAGCGCCAGCAGTCGCTCACTG
>JAJRQB010000154.1 GCA_024280485.1 Deltaproteobacteria bacterium | reverse complement strand
GTCCCAGGCGTAGGCCAGAGCGCCGGTATAACCGACGAACGGTGGCAAGGAAAGAGTGCCGTCGAAGCTGACGGTCTCACTGATGCCGGTATCCAGGGTAACTGGATCGGAGTCGACGATACTGAAGTCGGCGACCGGCAGAGCGGCGACGGTCAGGCTGGCAGTTGCAGGCAGGGTATTAACCGCACCGTTAGCATCTGTAACCTGTAGACCGATGGTTTGTACGCCAGGTGAAACACCCAGAAGGACGAGATCGGCGTAGGTGACGGTCGGGCTCACACCCACAGTTTCAAAGGTACCGTCGTTGTTCAGGTCCCAGGCATAGGTGAGTGCTATCGTTTCGCAGCTGTCCACATCGCTGGACAGACTGGCGTCGAGGATCACGCTGCCTGGATCAGCGACGGTGTACGGACCGCCTGCGTCAGCTACTGGTGCATGATTAACAATCACAACATTCTGTGAAAGGATTGTCGACTGACCAATTTCATCAAACACAGTCAGTTCAACTGGATAGGTCCCGGCCGGGCCAAAACTATGAGCCGGGACAGTAGCGGTGAGGTACTCAGGACCGACAACACCGTCAACGTTCCACTCATAGGTCAGAGTATTACCCAGAGCGAAACCTTGTGATGTGGTGCCATCGAGAGCGACGATCTCGCAGTAACCGATATCTGGTTGCGGAGGTAAGGCGCTACCAGCGAAGGTGAAGCTGGCGACCGGTAATTGTGCAGAAGCAATATAGCTGGTGTCGTTGAACGACCAGATTCCAGCAAACTGTGCTGCGAGGCGGACATATACCGTACTGCCAGCTGTTGGGAGTGGGTAGGTTGCTGTATCCACGGTGTATGAGGTTACGCCGCCGGCAATACCACCCGGAACGACCAGAAGGTCGGAGCCGCCAAAGGTGGTGCCAATGAGCATCTGATAAATGGTAGCGCCGTCGTTAGTCCAGGAGAAGGTCGGATTAACTGCAGGCAGGATTGAACCGGCAGCCGGACTGGTAATAACGGTCGGGTTTTGAATCGTCAGCGGAGCAAAGGAAGTCCCGGTCATACCACCACCGTCGGTTACGGTAAGGCTGATGATATGGGTGCCTGGTCCGATACCCAGGGCTGTCAACTGTGCAAAGGTCACAGTCGGGGTAGCAGTGGAGAAATCTGCGATGCTGTCGTTGTTGAGATCCCATGAGTAGAACAGTGGGGTCACATCACAGGTATCCGAGTCAGAACCGCTACCGGCCAGAATCAGGTCGGCGCCGATAGCAACGCTATAAGCCGCACCGATATTAGCATCTGCGGCTGGTGGATGGTTGACCAGCACGACATCTTGGGCAATGGCGGTAGCCTGACCAATGCTGTCGGTGACGGTCAAGGTTACGGTATTTGGCCCGGCAGCGTTGCCGGGGAAGTCGTGACCCAGGACCATATCGGTCGTCGGGTTCCCGAGAAGGTCCCAAGAGTAAGTCAGCGCGCCGGCATAATCCGGGTTGCTGTGGATTGAGCCAGTGCCGTCGAAATTGACGGTTTCACAGATACCGATATCAGCCCCAGCCAAGGAACCGGCGAAGGTGAAGGCGGCGATCGGCGGTGATGGGTCAACCACGATATTGACTATGTCGGAGGTGTAAGTCGCCGGAATAGTCGAGTCTGTACCCTGCGCGGTCAGAGCATAAGCACCAGCCAGCAAGTCGGCCAGATTAAAGGTAAATGGTGAAGTGGTCCCGGTTGCCAGGCCCAACGAAGTAGCACCGTCAAAAACTTCAACCGAGGTGACACCTGCCTGGGCGTTGATCGTCATGAGCTGATTTGCCGGCGCCAGGTAGTTGGTTCCGTCAAACGGATCAACAATCTCGATCGGAATCGCTGGGAAAGCGGCCACGTTGGACTTAAAGCCCGGTGTCAGCAGGATCTTACCTGCAGGATCTGTCGACTGGTTGGTTGCGTTGGCGCCATAGACGCGATAGCGGTAAACAGGGCCGACAGACGCGGTCGCGTCGCTGTAGCTTGTGGTGTTGGCAAGAAGTACGGCGAGAGGTGCAAAGGCGCCGCCATTGACGGAACGTTCGACCTGGAACTGAACCTCGTTGGTCGGATTACCCAAGGTGTTCGGATCATCCCATGCAGTTGTATCACCCCAGGTCAGATCGACCTGTCCAGGGGTCGTACTTGTCGCGGTGAGATCATAAGGAGCCAGTGCCAAGCTTTCAATAAACTTGAACTGGATAACCCGCATCATGTCGTTCTCTTCGTGACTGAGGATGTGACAATGCCAGACGTATTCCCAGTCGTTGTTGATGAAACGATTGACGTTTGGTATTACCCAGGCAGCCGAAGTATTAGGATCGACCAGAGAGAGTTCAGTTGTATCACCAATGGTTCTGGCCGGATTGAGTGGCCGGTAGTTCTCAGGCACTCCGAAGGGAACCCTCGGGGTTATTGGTCGAATGGCGACGATGGTGTCTTCAAGCGGACTGATCCGCACCGTGTCTTTCCAGCCGAATTCGGTCGGGTCAGGGAATCGCACGAAGCCGTCCCAACCGACGCGGTTCAGGACCTGGACGTCGAAGAGATGGAAGTGAATCGGATGGGTATCGACGCCGTTATGGGTAATTTTCCAGACTTGGGTTTCATCCATACCAATAATCTCGGTCGCTGGATCATTGAAAGTCTGAACAGTGAAGTTGACCGCGCCAGCACCCCGATTAATATTGGTCAATCCAAGGGCAGCACGCATACGTCCATAATCGTCAAAGGTTTCACCCTGCTCATCCTGAATAGCCTTAGGCTGCAAGTAAACGCCACCGGTTAACTGCAGGCCAGAAATAGGCTCAACCGTTGTGTCGGTTGGGTCCCAGTTGAAAACAGGTGAACCATCAGTGCCAGTGAAGTGAATTTCACGGTCATTAATCTGCGCGACGCCCCAGTTCGGGTAGATCTCAGGGAACTTTTCTTTACCCGGAGTACCGTCACGATGGTAAATCTTGTTAAAGATATCGTAGTCAACGCCGTCATGAATAAACGCGGTATAGAGTGCCGGATCACCGCCGGGGTTCATATTACCCTGGCCAACGATCAACGGGTCCTGCCCTAACTCGAAGACACCTTTATCATCTCCAAAAATACCCGAGGTCTCGGAAGTCGGAATAAATGCTTCGTTCAGATCGGCCAAAACAAAAGCCGGCTCTGGATTAATTGAGGTTGCTCTAACCTTGATCTGCATGATGGTTCGGGTATTCGGCCCGATACCGGCGAGAGTCGTGTCTGCTCCACCGATATCACGGTAATCAGGATCACCAGTATAGTAATCGTAGTGCGGATCAAGTGCTGGCCACGGAGCGGGTGCATCATTATAGAGAATCAGGGTTTGGCCCGCGTACGCCGAGAAGTCAACAATCACATCGGCGCGCTCGGCAGGAGCCAGAATCAGGGAACCCGCCTTGACGTTACCAGCGTTGAAAGTCGTAACATCAACGTTCCAGTCTACCGGGAAGGCCGGAACAACAACCGGCCTCGGCAGGAAGCCGGCTTCGGCTCCATACATGACCCAGTCAGGACCGGCTGTGTTCCAATCAGGGACACCACCGTGACGACCATCTTCCGGCCAACCAGTTGGCTTGTTGTTAAGTGGATCGGGAGCAGTCGGACTAGCATCGACCATCTTGATTTCGGTATCGCTTGCGCAACCACCCAAGATGCCACACTGTGGATTGATAGCGTTTGCATCAACAGTTGTATCGGCCTTAAAGATAGACAGATTCCAGAAACGGTCATGAGCAGCATTGAGGATCCGGAATCGATAAGCCTTGGGATCGACTTCCAGCACCGGATAGGCGGTTCCGTTTACGTTCGGAGTATCCATGAAGGCTTCGGCGCCCCATGATGGATTCGGCGTACCGGGGATCTCAGGAGGCTGGCAGAAACCGCCAAAACTACCTGGTGTAGTCGCTGGATCGCCAGGTGCGAGTGGATCGCACAGAGCGTTGTAATAGGGATTAGCAATCGGCTGAAATGGGTTATTGGTTGCTGGCCAGAAATATGGTCCGTAAGCCCAGCGGCCCATCGGTGCAATACCGGTCGGATCGAAGGGGTTTTGGGCTGGCATATAAACGTGAGGCCACCAGAGGTCACCTTTGACCGGAGTCATCGGACCAAAACCGATCCAAGGCTCTGTTCCCCAGATCCAGGTCGGATCGGTATCTTTAATGGTAAGAGGATCGACATAAGTCCGGTCCTGGATGACCAGTGGAATCATTTCATCCGGCAGAATATCATCAGCTACCAACTTCTGCTCAACCGGATCGGTAATCACATAACCAGCGGCTTCACCGACATAGACATTGAGACGCGTAATACCCCAGGCATGATCATGGTAGAACATGAATCGGGCACTCTGCTGGTTAGTCCAGTAGTAGGTCTGCTCGCCGGCCAGGGGCTTAGGCATATCAGGAACATTAACCACACTGGCACCCGTCGGGTAATCAGTGGTCTCGCCAGCTGGAGTTATCCACTGGTGCGGAGAACCATCACTGATCCAGGGTGAACGTCCACCGTGGAGGTGAAGCAGGGCACGGTTCTGAGTGAATTTTCCGGCTTTTACCGGAAGCGGATATTCCTTGGTGACCGGATCGAAATCGATCTCAAAAGCACCAGCGCCCATAACCGATTCATCAACCGGGATAAACAGATCACCGCCAGCGCCAGTCGGCAGACTGTTGATGAACTTGACGCGAACCGGGCGATCTTTTTGAGATACGATAACCGGTCCCAGGAAATGTACATTTTTGTCCGAGATAACCGGATCACCCGCAGCAGTAGTACCATCATTAACCTGGCGATAGCCACGCAGGGTGGTCGGCGGCAAATCTGAGTGCATCTGCTCAAGATATTGCACAAGCTCTATCACGTAATAGTCGGAACCGGGATAGGTCGTGATATCCGGAGAAGCAACTGGCAGGTACTGGCCGAGGTTGTTCGCACCCGCTGAAGTCAGGCCGGGGAGCCCATCAACGAACTTACGCAATGGGGGGGTATAAGCCCAGTTGGGAGACGTAAGATAATCTGGTGGATCACCAGGACCGATCGGAGTCATGTCTGGCTTCAGGAACGCCGAAGCCATCCCTACGGTCCAGGTAATAGCAATGACCGTCACGAGGACGGTCCAGAAAGTACGGATTAAATGCTTATGCATGTGAAACCCTCCTCTTTCTATTTAATTGGCTGCGTTCCGTCAACATTACCGGGACTGTCAGATTCGATTAATTGTTGCCGCAACTTCAACAACTCAGCACGACGCTTGTTCATTTCTTCACGCTTGGCAACGTGATCAATCTGGGCCTGAGGAACAGTCCCAGCAGGAGTCGTGACGACTGTCTGTTCGGTCCCTACGGCAAAAGACGTTGAGGCCATAAATACAACAGAGAGGATCAACAACAGGGTGAATTGAATCATTTTCATTTTGTGCCCCCTTTTCGGTTTTACAGCGATTAACTGTAGGCTTTCGGTTTCAATTTATCGGCTATTTATCGGCTATTTATCGTAGTTCTATTCTGAAATTTAATTAATAACTCATTCAGTCAGCTATGCAGTACATAAGGCAAGTTATGTGCCATTGAATCTGTTCGATAGAAACAGTTGAAATCATGAGATAAACGTAAGGGCATTCAAGATTTACAATGTTTTAAAGGGGTGCAAAAAAAGAGACAGGAGGGGGAGGAAGGGGCGGGAACGGGCAGAGGCGGGAGAAGAGAAAGAGGCGGGAACAGGCAAAGGCGGAAGAACAGGCAGGAGCGGAAGAACGGACAGAGGCTGGAACGGGCTGGGGCTGGAACGGGCTGGGGCTGGAACGGGCTGGGGCTGGAACGGGCTGAGGCTGGAACGGGCTGGGGTTATCAGAGCGTACAAAAAAGCTGGATCCCCGCATGCGCGAGGATGACGACTTGGATAAAAGGCTCCATCCTGTTCTTCCTGTTCTTCCTGTAAATGCTTTTGTATTCTTTTCTATACCGCTGGTTTATACCCATGTGGGTTGCGACTTTGCCAGTTCCAGCCATCACGGCACATCTCATCCAACCCTTTTTCAGCTTTCCAGCCGAGTTCTTCATGAGCGAGGCTCGGGTCGGCGTAACAACTGGCAATATCACCCGGACGCCGGGCGACTACCTGGTAGGGAATGTCACAACCGGAGGCGGTGGCAAAGGCCTTTATCATCTCTAACACCGAATAGCCCTGCCCGGTTCCGAGATTCACTGTCAACAGTCCAGGGTTGGAATTCTGTCGTTCAAGGGCACACAGATGACCGCGGGCCAAATCAACGACGTGAATGTAGTCTCGAACGCCAGTCCCATCAATCGTCGCGTAATCGTCACCAAAAACCGACAAAGTCTGACGTTGGCCGATGGCAACCTGAGTGATGTAAGGAAACAGGTTATTCGGAATGCCTTGTGGATCTTCGCCGATCAGACCAGAAGGATGGGCACCAACCGGATTGAAATAGCGCAATAAAGCGATACGCCACGCAGGATCAGAAATCGACAGATCGCGCAACATCTCTTCAATAAACAGTTTGGTCCTGCCGTAGGGGTTGGTCGCTCCGGTTGCTGCGTCTTCTCGAATCGGCAAACTCTGCGGATCGCCGTAGACCGTGGCCGATGAGCTGAAAACCAGCTGCTTTACTCCTGCAGCAGACATCGCTTCACAAAGTGTCGCCGTTCCACTGACGTTGTTCTGATAATAGGTCAAAGGCTTTTCAACCGACTCGCCGACTGCCTTGAGTCCGGCAAAATGGATGACGGCGTCAATTTCATATGTACTAAAAGTCTGATCCAGGGACTGGCGGTCACAAATGTCAGCTTGAATCAGATCAACCTTCTTTCCTGTGATTTCTTCAACGCGCTGAACTGCGATTCGCGAACTGTTGCAAAGGTTGTCATACACAACCACCTGATGCCCAGCCTGAAGCAGCTCTATCAAAGTGTGAGTTCCGATATATCCGGCACCACCGGTCACTAGGATTGTCATAGAGTTCCTGATGTGAAAAGTTTAAAGGTTGCAAATAAGCTATACACAGTTACGAACAGACTGCTACTTAATCGGTTTTTGACCTAAGCTTTGCAGCAGGCGATTCACCGCTGTGCGCGCTTTTTTGCGTTGCACCCAGGCAGACAAGCCACCCGACTCAAGTCCGCCCTCGGCGGGTTTACCAGTAAAGAGGGGCAGGGTCATGTAGTAATTGGCCTTAAGCCAGGTCTGGAGGATCACCTTACTCCCATCCTGACGAATCTCTAAATGAGTCGGAGCCAGAACAAGCCAACGGCCTTTGTTATACACGCGCAAGGAGTCCTCTTGCGTTTCCAGAGTAAAACCTTCTTCGGCAGCCCAACTATCGACTAGCGGCCAGATATCAGATGAATATGTAAATTCACGAATTGTACGTTTTTTCATTGTGTCTCACACCTTTACTTACAGGGATATGCAGGATATTAAGGGTAAAACCCAAGAGCGACGACTAAAAGATTGATCTTCAGATTTACCATCCTGCCCATTCACGTTTCCAGGTTTAACTCAGTGTCCTCTGTGTCCTCGCCTCGAGGCGCCTACTTCTGGCAGTGGTGCAAAGCCTTTGACTTCTAGTTCTTTTTCTACCACTGAGGCACTGAGTTACACTGCAGAGAACCGGACCATTCCACTTTTTCGGGGTGACCGTTCCCACTTCCCGATTCTGCCCGTTCACGTCATTCCCGAGTAGGCGGGAATCCAGAGGTTATCAGAGCGTACAAAAAACCTGGATCCCCGCATGCGCGAGGATGACGACTGATGCGTGTTGGGTCTCTAGGTTCACCATCCCGTTCATCCTGTCCCTCTCTGTTAAATAGTCTTTGACCTCGAATCTTTAATTACAGGGATATTAAGGATAATGCCATGAACCACTACTAAAAAGATTGGTCTTCAGGTTCACCATCCTGCCTCATCCTGTCCATCCCTGTTAAACCGACCTTCAAAGCCTTTCCTGATTAGTTACAATCTTCAGCCTGTACCTTCTCCATGAAGGAGAAGGTAGCCGAAGGCCGGATGAGGGGACAATTTTCACTGGTTTCCATAATCTTTGATCTGTGAAAATCGATTCTGGATGTTCAGATACTCCTTTAACATCCCCTCTTGCTCTGACCAGCGCTCAATCTCGGAAAAGTTAACTGCGTTTTCGGCTGCGACCAATACAGCCTGTTCGAGACACTGCCGATCCTGCCAATGGTAATAAGCCGATAGCCGATCCTTTACGCAATCAGTCGGGGAGAGGAGCCTTAAACGACCCGTCGGAAATTCTATTTCTATGATCTCGGCGACAGGTTCGTTTCCTACTGCTAAAGGCCCGGCGGGAAACTCCCCTGCGTCCATCTGGGCAATCAACTTCATAGCGGCTTACCGGAACGCCTTGGCCTGCGCCTGTTCATCAACAATCTATCCCGCTCAGATTCGGCATAAAACGACAGGGCTTTTTCCAGCAACCCTTTAAGCTCTTTCAAAAAAGGATAGCCTGGATTGAATGCATACACACGTGTGCGCCCAACATCCTTGCGGTACACAACCCCGCCATTTTCAAGCTTTTCCAATTGTTTCTGGATCGGCCCCAAGCCAACAGCGAAAAATCTGGCAATTTCTCGCGCATAACCTTCATCACGGGAAACCAGGTAAACAAGCACTCGCTCACAATTTGCGGAACCAAATATTGTCTCAAGCATCTAGACCTCCATAGTGAGTCATATGACCCACTATATGTGTCATGATAGCCTTTGTCAACAATCCTAAAAGACGTGCATTAGAGGATCACTTGAGTCAAATGAACAACCTGATTAACTTTTATGATTCAGTGGTTTACGCGCGAGAATACTGGCGAGAGAACCACCTTTGCGCGAAGGCTCTATCCCCTCTTCATGCTTCAGGATTTCCCAGCCTGAAAAGGTCTGTAACAATTCTCCAGGCTTTAGAACAAAACGTGAATCGAGCTCTCCGGCTGGAAAGTTACCGGCACTACTAAAAATGCGCAGCATTGCCATCCCTCCGGATTTGACAGCCGACAAAAGCCACGGAAGCAGTGGCCGGTGCAGATAAAAAAAGCACAGCACCAAATCATAGTCTCGCGTTAAAACCGGTGTTTGCGCCTCAAGGTCACAGCGTTGGCAATCGATCACCAACCCCTCTGCTTGTGCAACCTCTGCAAGTTGGCTCAATGCTTCCTCGGAAAAATCGACAGCAGTCACTGCCCTTCCCTGCCTGGCCAACTCCAGGGAATTTCGCCCTCGCCCACAGGCCAGATCAAGGACATGCCCGGTCGGGAGTAGATCGACCATCTCGAGCAACCAGGAATCAGCCACAAAGTCTTCACCGATCCGCTCACGCCAACGGTTATTCCACTTGATTTGATGATCGTTCATAGAATTCCAACAACAGAGGTTTTTAGCGAGGTTCACCATCCTGCCTCATCCTGTCCATCCCTGTTAAACCAGACCTTGACCTTCAAAACCTTTATTTACAGGGATACGCAGGCTAGTCAGGATAATTCAGTCAAATAAAGCATTCATTCTTAAAAACCGGTAAAGAGAAAATCAAGAGAAGCTATAATTTCATCTCGCTGCGATAATGCAGAGGCAATTTTCATTTTTAATACCGAAACAGGGACTGCTGCTAAAAGATGGGTCATTAGCAAATACTCTTCCCCATTGACGGAAATTAGCGGGTTGAGAATTTTTATTTGCTTTGAAACGACGTCAACTGAAACCAGCGGTGCTACAACTCGCGTTGAAAGATTGTCGATAATCTCATCTTGAAGATCGATCAAAAATGCAGCGTTTGCAGATGATGAGCTATAGATATCAAATTTAGCCATCAGAATTGTCGCAAGCCATCACTCCAAAGCCCGTGACTTTCAACATATGAGTTGGCAGCATTGATTGCTTCTTGATTTTCTTTCAACCATTCTTCACGATCTTGTGCTTTTAGAAGTTGCTCCAGACGCTCCTCTAAAGTTTTCGACAGGTTGATGTTTCTTTGTTTTGCTCGACATAACAGATCACTCCGAATGCTTAGATTTGCGGATTGCTTGCGTGCTGTGTTCCCCATAAAATCCTCCATGCGCATAGTATGCGTATTGTTCCTGAGGAAAGACATTAAGTCAATAACAGGCTCTTACCTAACAAGTACTCATCCTGGTAACAACTAAATTAAAGGGCAAGCGAGCAAACAAATCTGCCTCAAGGAACAACGCAGCGAAAGTTACCCTTCAACATCGTCTTGAGGCAACCGTTGCAGGAGATGCAGGTCGATTTTCACTGGTGCCACTCTTCAACTTGTTTGGCAGATCCGGTTCGCGGATCAACGGGCGACTGAGAGATATATAATCGGCCTGTTTGGTTCTCAGCAGCCCCGTTGCGACATGCAGGCTACGAATGCCTCCGACCACAATGACAGGGCAGCTGACCTGCTGCTTGATGACGCGTGACAGCACGACGTTATAAGCCATTTCAGCACCCGATTCATGTCCGCGCCGGATCGGAGCCTGCTCAGCGGAGGCCGGTGTGCCGGAACTGATTTCGATAGCGGCAATCCCGGCAGCATCCAGCAACTTGGCGACCGCAAGAGCGTCGTCGATATCCAGCCCACCAGCAAGGTTGTCACTGCCATTTAACTTAACCAGCAGCGGAAAATCCTTGCCGACGACCTGCTGGACCGCATTGACGATCTCAAGCAAGAATCGACTGCGAGCCGCAAGGTCACCGCCGTATGCATCCTGGCGTTGATTGGTCAGCGGCGAAAGGAATTGATTGATCAGGTAGCCGTGCGCGGCGTGTAATTGGATCGCATCGCATCCGGCTTGCCTGGCTCGACCAGCGGCAGCGGCAAAGGCGGAAATCGTTACAGCAATGTCATCCAGGGTCATTTCTCGCGGTAATTCCGGATACTGTTCAAGCTTGAGCGTCGAGGGGGCAACAGGTTGCTCTCCACAAACCTGGCTTTGTCCCTGTCCACCGCTGTGTCCGAGCTGCAGACAGAAAGTTCCACCTTCCTGATGAACTGCAGCGGCCAGTTTCTCCAAACCGGCAAGGTGTTCGTCAGAAGCGGCCCCCAGACCGGTCGGGATCAGCCTCCCCTCTTCTGCAACATAGGTAATTCCGCTGATCAGCAAACCACAGCCACCAGCAGCCAATTGTCGATAGAGATCGATAAGCGGAACAGTGGGTTGTCCATCGCCATCACATAGACCTTCCAAGGTCGCTGAGCGGATGATGCGGTTGCGGAGTTCCAGCCCCTGCAGACGGTGCGGGGTAAACAGATCAGTTTCTGGTTTTGTCATAATTTTCTATCCATATATTTTTTTTTGCAGTCAGGCCAACATTGACCAGGGAGATAGAGCGACTAATGAAGGGGACTGAAAGTCCCTTAAAATCAAAGGTAAAGATCGTCATCCTCGCGAATGCGGGGATCCACGCCTCATAAAACCTCTGGATTCCCACCTGCGCGGGAATGACGGAATAAAAAGATCTGAAAGGGTCCTATTTCTTTAGTTCTGCCTTTACAGAGCGTCTCTACTGCATATAGCCGAGGGTAGCCGTCCAAAAAGAGAGGTCATTGCGGGTCTTCTCGTAAAGCCGGGCGTTCATGATGGCAACGCCGGAGATCCCAGCCAGCGCGGTGAGAAAGGTGACATCCTCCTGGCTGTACTCACGCTTTTCTGCACTATAGATCCGCAGTACGCCGACCACCCGCTGACGGGCGATGATCGGCAAGGAGAGAATCGAGGCGATCCCCTCGGCAACTGTTTCGACCGGATATTCAAGGCGCGGATCATTGGCGGTATCGGTAATCAGAACCGACTTTCCTGCGAGGGTCGCGATGATACTCTGATCGGTATGCGGCTGACCCTTGGAGAGAAATTTCTCACTCAACCCGGTCGCGGCGATCAGTTCCAGCTCATGCGTGGTTTCGTTGCGCAGGCGGAGCGCACTGGCTTTGACCTGCATAATGTCGATTACCTTGTCGACGATCATCTGCATGACCTCTTTGGAATCGAGTGTTGAGAGGATTGCCTGGGTGACCTCATGCAGAGTTCGGAAGTAGCCAAGGCTCTTCGCCGGATCGATCGGCAGAAAAGCACAGGTTTCAAACTGCTGCTCGCTGGTCTCAATTTCACTGGGCTGATCGACACCGATCTCCTCAAACAGGGAGGCCAGTTTGTCTCCCTCTGCTTGAGAAAGACGGGCATTGGCAATCGCCAGCCCACCCATCTCAGCCAGGGCGGAGATGAACTCGATCTCCTCCTCACTGAAATCTCGTGGTTCGGCACTGTAGAGACGCAGTACGCCGATGACCTTCTCACCGGCGATGACCGGCACTGAAAGGATGGTATTGATCCCCTCATCACGCATGGCATCAGGATACTGAATGCGCGGGTCATTGTAGGCTTCCTTGATGCAAACCGGCTTTCCGACAAGGACCTCAGGAATGCTCTGATCGGCGTTCAGTGCGCCCTTGCCAAGATATGTCTCGCTCAGACCAAAGGCTGCAACCTGCTCCAGACAGTTGGTCTGTTCGTCGATCAATCTCAAGCCACCCGCTTTGATCTGTAGTGCGGCGACCGTGCGATGGACAAGTGAATCGAGGGTCTCTTGCAGATTACGCGCGCAGAGGATCTCTTGAGCCGTTTCAAAAAAGAGTCGGAAATATTCGTTTGCATTTGTCTGAGCCATGAATCCTGTTCTCCTTCGTAGATGTTCAACAAAAGTGTATTTAATGATTTCTGCTTATCTACTTCGCTCCACTAAACCCTGGGAAAAACCCTCTCACACACAATCAAAGATAGAATCTATTAGCCTCATGATTACTTCGAGATAAATGCCTGATTTAAATCAGGAAAAATCAGTTAAACAAGCATTCACAATCCCTTGGGTTCACCATCCTGCTCATCCTGTCCATCCTTGTTAAACTAGACCTTGACCTTCAAAAACATTATTTACAGGGATATGCAGGATATTAAGGATAATGCGAACAGTCAAAACAGTAAAGATTGGTCTTCAGGTTCACCATCCTGCCTCATCCTGTCCATCCCTGTTAAACAGTCTTTGACCTTAAACCTTGAAGTAATCGTGAAGTCTGGCTCTGTTTTTACCAAACCTCAAGATCACTTGAGCCACATGGATAACCTATTAATGATTATAGTGGAAAAGTATAAACTAATCTCTCATTTCATAAGAAATTACAAGAACTGCGGATTATTGTGCTCCAGCACGAACCTCAGCAAAGGAGACGTCGGAGGTCAGGGCTTCCTGATCTACCTTGACCTCGATCAGAGATGGTCGAGAATACAGATAGCTTTCACCGGGCACGCCATAAACGCGGTCGGTACAATTAACGACCAGGCAGTCAACCAGGATTTGAGCCGCAGCTTTCATCATGAGTCTCCCATGCAGTTAACCCCGACGTAATGACTGGCCTGGAAGCAGAGTTTTTGCGTGGCTACTCCCCACTTTTTGCGCTCTGCAATCAGCTGCAACAACAGCATTCCATCCTTAACCATTCGACCACCCAGCACATCGACACCCCGCGCAAATAACGGATCTGGAAAATAGCCAGCGGTAGGCCCAAGCACCGAGATATGTTCGGCAGTGCTGCAGTGCGTAAGGATCTCATCAAGGGTATCGTTCAAGAGTGTCGTACCGGTACAAAGGACTTTATTACAGCGGTTCAGCTCGGTCACATCCAGTGTGATATGCAAATTCGGGTAGCGATCGATCAAAGTCTCATTTTTTTCGATAATGACGAGTTCTGCAGTGCTGTTTTGCAAATATTTAAGCAACGGCGGAAAAAAACCGACCATCCCCACACAGTCACCATCCTCAATATTCATGAGACCCAGAGAGTCTGCTGCGACATCAGGCTCGACTCCGGTGATCCGCATGACATGCTGACAGATCGCATTGATCGCGGCGAGACCGAGCATATTGTGTAACGGATCTGCCCCACCAAAAGCGCTAAGATATTGAGCGGGGCTGGTGCCAACAAAGGATTCAGCTTTTAAACTTCGATAGTCCTCTGCACTGGCATCGGGGAGCAGAACATAACTTATGCCCCCTGTCCCGTCCTCAAGCGCCAGCGCCATAAACTCAGAGTGCTGAGGCTGCCCCCCTTCAAAGAAGGGCGGGAAAACAATCCCGGCAATCTTCGGAATTTGATATTCCGAGGCAAGCCTCAGAGCCATATCCCGCATCTCAGTCATAATACTCATAATTCACCACTCACAATTCTTACCTCCAGAAAAAGGATTCTAAAAAAGCCTGGCATTAAAACCTGCGTTACAGAGATATGCAGGATAGGTAGGATAATGCCAAGAACCACTACTAAAAAGATTCGTCTTCAGGTTTTCCATCCTACTTATCCTGTCCATCCCTGTTAAACAATCTTTGACCTTAAACCTTTTACTTACAGGGATATGCAAGATAGTCAGGATAAGGCAATCAAACAAAAACAAAAGATGTGTCTCACGGTTTTCTATCCTGCTCATCCTGCCCATCCCTGTTAAACGGTCTCTAGCCTTAAACCTTTATTTACAGGGATATTCAGGATGTAAAGGATAATACAATCAAGTAAAATCAAAGGATGTGTGCTTCATGCAAAAGTTTATCAAATCCCGCTAACGTCATTCCCGCGTAGGCGGGAATCCAGAGGTTATCAGAGCGTACAAAAAAGCTGGATCCCCGCATGCGCGAGGATGACGACTTAGATAAGAGGCTCATGTGTTTCAAGATTTCCATCCTTCTTATCCTGTCCATCCCTGTTAAACAGTCTTTGACCTAAAGTCTTTTCCTGACCACTGAAACATTATTCATAGCGCACAAAATCGACTCAAAAGGACCGGGACGGCGGTCTCTACCCGCAGTATCCTCCTGCCGAGGCTGATCGGTGCAAAACCACATTCCTGCAATTTTTCTATTTCATAAGGGATAAAACCACCCTCTGGGCCGATCGCCAGAGTCGAGGGCCCGCTACTTGTGAGCGGGCAGGCATTTTTTGCGACAGGGTGAGCCACAAAGGCGCTGGTTTCTGCGGCGATTTGGGGCAATTCATCCTCAACAAAGGGCTTGAAGCGCGGTCTTAAATGAACCTGGGGCAGGATGGTGTCGCAGGCCTGTTCCAATCCGAGCAGTAACTGCTCCTGTAGCTTTTCGGGTTGTAGCAGCGGACTACCCCAAAAACTCTTCTCGACCCGATAACTGTTGATCAGGTAGATCTGTTTAACTCCGAGCGCGGTGACCGATTGTAGAACGCGTTTGAGCATCTTGGGCCGGGGCAAAGCCAGCAACAGGGTCAGGGCTAAGGGTTCGGGCGGCTCTTGATCGAGTTGAACCTCAAGCTCCAGTTTATCGGTATTCAAGGTACAGACCCTGCCCTCGCCCATCAAGCCATCCAACTGACCGACGCGCAGGATATCTCCAACCTTAGCGCGATGCACTTCGAGAACGTGTTGCAGACGTCGCCCGGTCAGAGTCACCAGCGTAGCGCTACTGAAATCATTATTCTGCAATAGAATCAAATTCACTTAACTGCTTCTCCGTTAATAATGCAGTTGTAACCAAGTCAAAATAGACAGGAAACAAAGGCGCCGTCCAGAAGATTCAACTCCAGATTTGACCACAACAGACAATTCAAGGTAAAAAATAGTCTCAAACATCCCAATTTTCGCTGCGGCCCGTCAAGACCGACAGGCCACTACAAGGAGTAGTAAACATGTCCCAAGCAGAAGCACGTCACATCCTGGTCAAAACCGAAGAAGCCTGCATTGCAATTAAAACTGAAATTGAAGGTGGCCTTGACTTCGCCGAAGCGGCAGCAGAGCATTCGAGCTGCCCTTCCGGTAGTTCTGGTGGCGCACTCGGTTCTTTTGGTCCTGGTCAGATGGTCAAAGAATTTGATGATGTCGTTTTCACTGAAGAGATCGGTAAGGTTCACGGTCCGGTCAAGACTCAATTTGGTTTTCATCTAATTGAAATCACTAGTCGTACCTGATAGAAACTAACTGAACAAATAGTCCAAAAAGGGCCGCTTTTGCGGCCCTTTTTTGGTTTTCCATCACACCAGTAATAACTATGGACTTTAGTCCAAGACTTTCAGTTGTTACTCAATTCCTTCTCCCTGAGGGAGAAGGGACACAATTGTCGTGTTCTATGTGAGAGCCTTTCAGTCACGCGTCACACCTATGCACTTTCAGTGCATAGGTGTTTTAGTTGTACCGGGTGTTTGCGTGAAGGTCTAATGCAAAGAAAATATCTAAAGCTATAATTATTTAAAGCACGAAACATTATGCGTCATCGAAGCAGGCAAAGGGCGAACAATGACAGAAGAGTTAAGCGAGCTAATTGCACTCAAATATCGCTTCGGTGAGGAGATGCTGAGTAAACGTCTTCGCCAACAAGTGAAGATTTCTACGTCTCCATTTGGTGAGGGTTATGGCCGTTTCCACTGGGAGAACCTGCGCTTTATTCCACAGTTATTAAAGACAATATTAAAAGGCCTGGGTGTGCTCGAACGCGGTCACCAGAACTGCCTTGATTTCAAAATCAAGGAGGTCGTTACAAGATTTCATGAATTGCCTGATCCCTTTGATGGTTATCGCATTCTACATCTTTCAGATCTACACCTCGATGGAATGTTGGATAAAGGTCATGCATTAGGCAAGATCGTCCGCAACCTCAAATACGATCTCTGTGTTATGACAGGGGATTTTCGCTTCGACAAACTTCATGGCTACGATGACACTCTAACCCTGATGGCGCGGCTACTGAAGGACCTTAATTGCCAGGACGGCTGCTTTGGAGTCCTCGGAAATCATGATTTCATCGAAAAGGTGCCCGGATTCGAAAAACTCGGCTTAAAAATATTGCTGAATGAGTCGGTCGACATAAGCCGTGGAGCTGAGACTATCCATCTGGCAGGAATAGACGACCCTCATTTCTATGGTACGTATGACATTGAAAAAGCCTGTAAAGATATCCCTTCAACGGATTTCAATATTTTGCTGGTCCATTCTCCAGAAGTTGTCGAAGAAGCTGCCGCTGCAAAGATAAATCTCTATCTGTGCGGGCACACTCACGGCGGACAGATTTGCCTGCCAGGCGGTATCCCTATTCTCACCAACAGTTTCGGACATAGAGAATTCAGTCATGGCGGTTGGAAGTACGCCGGGATGCAAGGTTATACCTCCAGCGGAACCGGCTCCTCCGGCTACCCGGTCCGTTATCATTGTCCGCCGGAAATCACTATCCATCGCTTACTGAAGAATCCGTGAAGCCCCACCATCACCTGATAACATCACAACCCATTCAGGAGCTCAGAATACTCCTGTAGCGACCGCATCGCTTCCATTGTACTGAGGTATAGAAACCAGCTTAGAATAATGATGCCAACACTGAGACCGATTTTCCAGGCGAGGGAGGTTTGAGGGCGTAACCAGATCAGCGGCATGGCGAGAGGACCAACAAAACCGATGGCGATCACGATGAAGGTCTTACGTAGATACCAGGGAAGATGCTGATCAGAAGGGCCAGGAGGTTTCGAACCATTGAGAAACTCGCCGCAATGTTTGCACTTGATAGCGGCAGGTTGGATCTCTTCAGCGCAGAACGGGCATATTTTCATCTATGAATCCCTGTGTGGCCAGGAGCCTGTCGGACTTTCCATGAGCCCGCTGCAAATCCGTTTGTTTGGCCCTGATTTCATCTCCTTTTTGGCCCATAGCTATGGCTATGAGCCTGCAAACGAGCAGAAATCAGATCTCAAACCTCCAAATTTTCACTTCGGCCCGTTAAGTCCGACAGATTCCTAGAGAAAATAACGGGGTGTATTACGTATGCAATACACCCCGTTATTTATATCATATGCCTAGGAGACCATTAAGTCTGACAGACCTAGCAGCCTCTTGCGGCCGAAGTGTTCTGTCCTGACTGTGGCCTGCGACTCGGAGGGTTGCTTGTTCTTTTCTCAGCCCCGCCGAGCCTGTTTTTCTTTGGACCTTTACCGAAATTTGACTTGTTACCCGGTTTGGCTGATTTAGATTTTGGTGGCCTGGTAGACTGCGGTGCTTTTTTAGGCGCTGGAACTGTGTAATCAAAGTCCTCCAGAGTATGACGTATGATCTCCTGTTTAAGGGCCTTTTCGATGGCGCGCACCATCTGTGAATCCTCACTGCCGACCATGGTAAAAGCATCACCGGTACGAGCAGCCCGACCGGTACGACCGATGCGGTGGATATAGGCTTCGGGAGTGTCCGGGATATCGAAATTAACCACATGCGAAATCTGACTGACATCGATACCGCGCGCAGCGATATCGGTCGCGACCAGAATCTGGACACTGCCGTCACGAAAGCCGTTAAGGGCCGCCATACGTCGATTCTGCGACAGATTTCCTTGCAGGGAGGCCGCCTTGTAGCCAACCTTGGTCAGTCTTTCGCCGAGCCGTTTGGCGCGGTGTTTAGTGCGGGTAAAGACCAGAACCGATTCAGTTTTGGTTTTCTTCAACAGTTGCAGCAGCAAGTCGGTTTTCAAATGCTGGGCCACCGGGTAGAGGGCATGACTGACTGTAGTCGCCGGAGCGAGGGAGTCAACCTGAACGGTCTCCGGATTGGTCAAGACCTCGTGAGCCAGCCGGAGAATCTCCTTCGGCATAGTCGCCGAAAACAGCAGGGTTTGACGATCTCTTGGGACTTGTTTGATGATACGCCTGATATCAGGCAGAAAACCCATATCGAACATGCGGTCGGCCTCATCAAGGACAATCATCTCGACATTCCTGAGATTAATCGTCCCCTGACCGATGTGATCGAGAAGACGGCCCGGACAGGCCACCACAATATCGACTCCTCGTCTTAGCTTTTGGATCTGTGGATTGATGCTGACCCCACCGTAGACCGTCATACTGCGAACGTTGGTTTGAGCACCCAGGGTAATAATAGTCTCGTTGATCTGTTCAGCTAACTCGCGAGTCGGGGCGACAATCAGCGCACGAATGCGGCCGCGCTCACCCTCCATCAAACGTTGCAGGATCGGCAAAGCAAAGGCCGCAGTTTTTCCGGTTCCGGTCTGTGCCAGGCCCATAACGTCGCGGCCTTGCATAACCGGCGGAATCGCCTGAGCTTGAATCGGGGTCGGGGTGGTGTAGCCAGAGGCTTTGATTCCAGCGGCGACATGAGGGTGAAAATTAAAACTGTTGAACTCCATAAAACCTTCTTATTCTTCTCGTTGGCATACCTGAATTTGTGCGTATGCGTAACTTTGTGCTGTTTGCTGCGACGACATTCAAATTCAGTAAATAAAAAAGCCCCGGTAGAATACCAGGGCTTAAGATAATGTCGTGTCTTTTTCCGGGGTACAGCTAAACGGAGTTTATAACAGAAGTGATAAAAACATGCAAGGTATAGCCTCTTCCAACATGAAATGAGTCTGAAGCGCCCCTCGTGTTTCTAACATGAGATGAGTCTGAACAACAGGACCTGGAAACGTTCATGATGAAAGGATGAAAATCATCATGAATGTCAAACGCCTTCAGACCATGCAG
>JAJRQB010000153.1 GCA_024280485.1 Deltaproteobacteria bacterium | reverse complement strand
TAACTTCTGGGCAACCTGGTGTCCGCCTTGTCGTACTGAAATGCCTTCGATGGAGGTGTTACACGAGACCTTCAAGGATGACGGTCTCGTACTGTTGGCGATAAATGTCGAGCAGAGCGGCGCGAAGGTCGTATCTGAATTGCTGAAAGAAACCCCCTACAGTTTTCCGATTTTGCTGGATGAACAGAACCGAACACAGAATAGTTATAACGTCTTTCAGTACCCATCTTCATTTATTGTCGACCGCGCAGGAATTGTCGTAAAGAAGCTGGTCGGTGCTGTTCACTGGATGGGCGGGGACATCTATAATCTCCTTCACTTCATGCTCAAAGGCTGACAAGTTATGCAGGCTGCTACCGATATCACTCTTTGGGTTGCTTTTTACGCCGGTGTTCTCTCCTTTTTCTCCCCCTGCGTCCTACCGCTAATCCCTAGTTATCTTACTTATATTTCCGGTCTTTCTTTCGGCCAGCTGAGCGAAGCTCATCCTGGGGCGAAGGTACGTATGACTATCATCGCGCATTCATTAGTCTTTATCGCCGGGTTTTCGTTGGTCTTTATCTCACTTGGGGCACTGGCCGGGATGGCATCAGCGACCTTTCAGTTGCACCTGCGCGAAGGCCTGGGGTGGCTACAAAAAATAGGTGGCGTCCTGATCTTTCTGTTTGGTGTTCATTTGAGCGGCCTGTTCCATTTTGGAGTTCTGCTCGGTGAGCATCGTTTTCATCTGCGCAACAAACCCTCCGGATTTATTGGTACTTTGATTGTTGGCATAGCATTCGCCGCAGGCTGGACTCCCTGTATTGGTCCTATTCTTGGGACTATTCTTGCTATTGCCGCCAGCAGCTCATCGGGTGGTGCCGGTCGTGGGATCTTGCTGCTTGCGGTTTATTCTGCCGGTCTTGGCCTGCCCTTTCTGATTGCTTCGGGTTTGTTCCACTGGTTTCTTAATTTTTTCAATCGATTCAAGAAACATATTCGCATGGTCGAAATTTTCACAGGGGCTCTGTTGATGTTGGTCGGTGTGATGCTCTTTTTAGACCTGTTTTCTCGCATGAGCAGTTTTCTTTATCGTTACCTGCCGTCATCCTTCGGCTGATTTCTCCAGTCCTTTTGTACGAGATACTCCTTGACAAAGGGCTATCCCACCTATAAGTTGAAATCCGTTTTCAATATCGTATTAGGATGACCGCTGCGGAGTTGTTTGAGTGAAAAAACCTGAAGAACAGTTTCTTGATTATCTGGCACGCAAAAGATTGAAAAATACCAGCCAGAGAATGACCATTCTTAGTGCTTTTCTCCGTCAAAAGGCACATCTGTCTACCGAAGAGTTCTATCTGCAACTGCGTAAAGAACACCCGGGAATAGGATATGCGACAGTTCACCGGACCCTTAAACTATTTGCTGAATGCGGTATTGCTTCTGAACGTAATTTTGGCGATGGTCAAATGCGTTTTGAGGTGAGTCTAGGTAACGAACATCATGACCACTTGGTCTGCACCAGCTGTGGCCAGATTTTGGAATTTGAAAATCAGCAGATTGAACAGCTACAGATTGATGTAGCCAGAACCCACAATTTTATTATTGAAGATCACCGTCTTGAACTCTACGGTCTCTGCAGCGCCTGCCACACCACCGAACAACCGCCGGTTTCTTAAGGAATTTCTGTTCACTATGCATGAAGTAGTTACTCAGCCAAAAATTGTTCTGGTCGGCAACCCCAATGTCGGCAAGAGCGTTTTGTTTAACGTCATGACCGGTTCTTACACCACGGTCTCCAATTACCCCGGAACCTCGGTTGAGGTCTCCAGAGGGCGCTGTCGAATCGCCGATCGCACCTACGAAGTTCTCGATACTCCGGGGATGTATTCGTTGATGCCGATTACTGAAGAGGAGCGGGTTGCTCGCAAGATTATTCTTGATGATCGACCAGAGATCCTGCTGCATGTTGTTGATGCACGCAATATTGAACGGATGTTGCCGATGACCTTGCAGTTGATTGAGGCTCGGCAGCCGTTGATCCTGGTGGTCAATATTCTGGACGAAGCCGAGCGTCTCGGTATGAAGTTCGATTTGCCACAACTTCAAAAAAATCTGGGTATCCCTGTCATCGGGACGGTCATGAAGCGTCGTCAGGGCTTGGAGGAATTAAAACTGGCGATTGCCGGCTATCAGGGTCCCCCTCCCCCGACTGAACCTTACGCTGCAGACCTTGAAACGGATATTGAACGTCTTGCTGGGTTTTTGACGGCCGATTATCCACTCGGCCCCCGTGCCACGGCGATCTTGATGATGCAGAGAGATCTCGAGGTAGAAGAGCTGGTGCAGCTCGAAGAAGGAGATGGTTTCCCGCTGATTGCGCCGGTTCTACATTCGATCAAGTTTAGTCGTCGTGCTGATCTCAACCTGCAGATCAGCCTTGAGCGCAAACGGCACACTCGTAAAATGCTGGAGGGTGCTCTGCAGCAGGAGGTCACGGATCAGCCCCAGTTCAGTGAACGTTTATCACGTCTGGCAATGAATCCGCTCACTGGTGTGCCGCTGCTGTTGCTGGTTTTGTATTTCGGCCTCTATCAGTTTGTCGGTAATTTTGGCGCTGGAACCCTGGTTGATTTTCTCGAAGGGACCCTGTTTGAGGAATATATCAACCCGGCAGCAATCAGTTTTCTGAACGGACTGACAGACATCTACTGGCTGCGCGAACTGCTGGCTGGCGAATATGGCCTCTGGACCCTGGGGGTGCGCTATGCCATCGCCCTGATTCTACCGATTGTTGGCACCTTCTTTCTGGTTTTTTCGATACTTGAAGATACCGGGTATTTTCCCAGACTGGCGATGTTGGTCGATCGGGTTTTCAAACAGATCGGTCTCTCCGGGCGCGCGGTCATTCCGATGGTCCTCGGCTTCGGCTGCGATACTATGGCGACTATGGTCACACGGACTCTGGAAACCAAGCGTGAACGGGTGATCGCAACGGTGCTGCTGGCCTTGGCAATCCCTTGTAGTGCCCAATTGGGTGTGATTCTGGGACTACTCTCCGCGGTTCCCGGATCCTTGATGGTTTGGTTGCTGGTGATGATCGGAATTTTCCTGTTGATCGGCTTTCTTTCTGCCCAGGTGCTGCCCGGAGAAAATCCGGTCTTCTATATGGAAATTCCACCAATGCGTTTGCCGCAATTGCGCAATGTGCTGGTAAAGACTCTGACCCGGATGCAATCCTATTTTTTCGAGATTCTGCCCCTGTTCCTGGTGGCCTCGGTGATTCTCTGGGCCGGAAAGATGAGTGGGCTTCTCGATGTTGTGGTTGATGGTATGACGCCGGTCGTCACGGCGCTCGGGTTACCGCCCCAGGCCTCTGCTGCATTTATTTTTGGCTTTTTTCGTCGCGACTTTGGAGCCGCAGGTCTCTATGATCTGCAGACCGCAGGGTTACTCTCTCCCGCTCAGTTAACTGTGGCTGCGGTAACCCTGACTCTTTTTGTCCCCTGTATCGCTCAATTGCTGATGATGAAGAAAGAACGCGGTCTGAAAACTGCGCTGTTGATCTTCTTTTTCGTCTCGCTGCTGGCCTTTGGCACCGGTTGGGTGTTAAATAAATTTCTACTGTCGACTGGAATTCTGGCGTGATCTGTGGGTTTTGCAGTAAAGAAATCCCTGATAAGGTCGGTTTAAATTCATGCGGTGGTTGCGGTAGTCATTGTCGCAAGATACATTGTCCTTATTGTGGGTACGCGAATCCAGCGCCGGGGAAATTTCTAGGGCGTCTGCTGCAGCCAAAAAAGAAGAAGGAAGAGAGTTAATGGAAAAGCTGACTCCCCATGCGGAAGAAATTTTGGAATCCTTATGGATTGCCACTGTTGAAGAGAAAGCGGTTGGTTGTCTGCTGAGCGACCTCGATCTCGGCCCTAACGATGAGGCCTTGTCTGAACTCGTCAGGTTGGCCTATGTCGAGAAACGTGGTGATCGACTCTCCCTGCGTAAAGAAGGACGTCCCGAAGCCGAGATGACTGTGCGTCGGCATCGTCTGGCAGAGCGCCTGATGATGGATATCTTGAATATCCAGGGTGAAAAAGGGAACGACCAGGCCTGTGAATTTGAGCATCTCCTTCACGAAGGTGTCGATACCAAGATCTGTACCCTGTTGAATCATCCAACAACTTGCCCCCATGGCAAGCCGATCCCACCAGGGACCTGTTGTGAGGAGGCGCGCAGCAAGGGTGACTTTGGAGTCGTGCCTTTAACTGAGATGAAAGCTGGACAGGCAGGCGAAATAGCTTATCTGGCGATTAGTGATGGGCAGAAGATGCAGAAATTGATGAGTATGGGCGTATTGCCGGGCAATCAGCTTGAGCTGGTGCAACGTTTCCCCAGTTATGTTTTGAAGGTCGGTAACAGTCAGTTTGCGGTTGATGATACGCTGGCACGTGAAATCCATATCCGCGACCTGCGCTGACCTCCATAAATTCTAACAAATTCGCTACTTGAGTCGGCTAGACTTTTTATATATAATCGCCGCCTCAAACCACTCAATGCCGCCCCATCCGCCCGCTGTGGCAGATGGGGCGGTCACATAACCAAAGCAGGAGTTTTACATGTTCCGTGAACCCAAAGAATCCGTCAAAGAACTGCAGGAAAAACTTGCCGAGCTTTGGAGGTATCTTTGACGTCCCTGCCAAGAAGGAACGTGTTTTAGAGTTAGAGGCTGAAATCGCTCGTCCCGGTTTCTGGGATACGGGGGATAAGGCGCAGGACCTGTTGCGTGAACGGACTGGCTTGCAAAAGATTGTTGAAACCTGTGAAGAGGTTCTTCAACAACTTGAGGACGCAGCGGTTCTGATCGAGATGGGGGAAGAAGCCGAAGATCAGGATTCGCTTGATGAGTTAAATGAACAGTTGCCGTTGGTGGCGAGTCAGATCGAGCAGATGGAATTTGCCCGGATGCTCTCAGGCCCGCATGATGCCAACTGTGCCACGCTGAGTATCAACGCTGGTGCAGGTGGTACCGAGGCGCAGGATTGGGCCGAGATGCTGCTACGGATGTATTTGCGCTACTGCGAACGCAAAGGCTTCAAAACTGAAATGACCGAGTATCAGGCAGGAGACGATGCCGGACTCAAGAGTGCGACCTTCAGTGTTGTTGGCGATTTCGCCTACGGTTATCTACGTGCTGAAAACGGCATCCACCGTCTGGTGCGCATTTCGCCTTATGATTCAAGCGCCCGCCGTCATACTTCATTCAGTTCGGTCTTTGTTTTTCCCGAGCTGGATGATTCGATTGAAATCGAAATTGATGACAAGGATATCAAGGTTGATACTTTCCGGGCCAGTGGCGCGGGTGGGCAGCATATCAATAAGACCGATTCAGCGATCCGGATTACTCATATCCCAAGCGGGGTTGTCGTTGCCTGTCAGAACGAGCGCAGTCAGCACAAGAACCGTGCAACTGCAATGAAGCAGTTGAAATCACGCCTTTATGACTTGGAGATGCGTAAAAAAGAAGAAGAGGCAGCGGCCTTCTCCGAGGACAAAAAAGAGATCGGTTGGGGGAGCCAAATACGCAGTTATGTGTTGCATCCCTACCGAATGGTTAAAGATCATCGAACGAGCTTTGAAGTCGGCAACACCGATGCGGTACTCGATGGTGATCTCGATGGCTTTATCGAGGCTTACTTGTTAAGTGGCAAAGAATGACCAAAATGGCCCCGGCGGGATGTGATCTCCGGGGCCATTTTTAAATTTGTTTTTAGATTGAAAAACCGTTGGATCTCATTGGGGATTCCTTGACGGGGGGGACCTTTTCGGCTACATTCGCTGGTTAAAAATTGGGCCTGATCAATCAGGTACGCAAGCATAAGGAGATAGACGATGAACGACCTCGACATCCCGGTAGGCTTAACTTTTGACGATGTACTTCTTCTGCCGGCTCACTCCGAGGTGCTACCCAAGGAAGCCGACCTGTCAACCAAATTGACCGAGGGAATTACCTTGAAGATCCCTCTACTCTCGGCGGCGATGGATACCGTAACCGAGTCACGTACTGCTATTCGTATGGCGCGTGAAGGTGGGTTAGGAATTATTCATAAGAATATGTCATCGAAGTCGCAAGCGCGTGAAATTGATCAGGTGAAAAAGTCGGAGAGCGGCATGATCGTTGATCCGATTACCATGGACCCTGACCAGAAAATTCATGAAGCTCTGGTTGTGATGAAACAGTATCGCATCTCAGGTGTACCGGTCACCAAGAACGGCAAGTTGGTCGGTATCATGACCAACCGTGATCTGCGTTTTGAAACCAACCTGGATCAGCCGATTGGCAACGTCATGACCAAGGAGAATCTGGTGACAGTTCCTCCTGGGACCACCCTCGAAGAGGCGAAGTTTCATCTGCACGAGCACCGGATTGAAAAGCTACTGGTCGTCGATGACAGCTTTGCTCTCAAGGGCTTGATTACAATCAAAGATATTGAAAAGGTGCGCAAGTACCCTCATGCTTGTAAGGATGAATTTGGCCGCTTGCGTGTTGGTGCTGCGGTTGGAGTTGGTGAGGACCTGGAGGAGCGGACTGCTGCTTTGGTTGACGCTGGCGTCGATATCATCGTCGTCGATACCGCACATGGTCACTCCCAGGGCGTGCTTGATGCGATCGCCCGCGTGAGAGGCTGGTACCCAGAGCTACAGATGATGGCCGGCAATATTGCAACTGCAAGCGCGGCCAGTGCGCTGATTAAGGCCGGTGTTAATGCCGTTAAGGTCGGTATCGGACCCGGTTCCATCTGCACCACTCGTGTGGTTGCCGGGGTTGGTGTGCCACAGATTACCGCCATCCGTGAGGTCGCCAAGGTAACCCATGCCGCTGGTATCCCGCTTATTGCAGACGGTGGTATCAAGTTCTCCGGTGACCTGCCCAAGGCGATTGCCGCCGGTGCTGACATCATCATGATCGGTTCTCTGTTTGCCGGAACCGAAGAGTCTCCTGGTGAGACGATTCTGTATCAGGGCCGGACCTATAAATCCTATCGTGGTATGGGCAGTCTTGGTGCCATGAAGCAGGGTAGCAAGGATCGTTATTTTCAGAGCGATGAAAAAGATGTTAAATTGGTTCCTGAAGGGATCGAAGGTCGTGTCCCTTTCCGTGGCCCCCTGTCTGACAATATCCATCAATTGATGGGTGGTCTGCGTGCTGGAATGGGTTACACCGGATGTCGTACCATCAAGGAGCTACAACAGAATGGTCAGTTCGTGCGTATTACCAACGCTGGGTTGCGTGAATCCCACGTCCACGATGTCACCATCACTCAGGAATCACCTAACTATCGCATGGAACGGCCTAACTGATGACTGACATTCATAGCGAAAAAATTCTGATCCTCGATTTTGGCTCTCAGTACACCCAACTGATTGCGCGTCGTGTGCGTGAAGCTCACGTTTACTGCGAGCTGCATCCCTTTGATATGCCGCTTGAGAAGATCAAGGCATTTGCACCTAAAGGAATCATTCTTTCGGGTGGGCCCATGTCTGTTTATGAAGATGGGGCGCCTGAGATTGAAGAGGAACTTTTTGAGTTGGGTGTGCCGATTTTTGCTATCTGCTATGGCATGCAGTTGATGAGTCGTCATTTCGGTGGTGAAGTAGTTCCGGCTGGTAAACGCGAGTTCGGCCACGCTGATCTCCACGCCGAAGGAGCCCCCGGTTCAATCTTTGAAGGTTTTTTCGTTGACGGACATTCTCCGGTCTGGATGAGTCATGGCGATCATGTTGAAACCATGCCGCAGGGCTTTGAGACCGTCGCGCGGACCGATAACGCTCCGGTTTGTGCCATCCAGAATGTGGAACGCAACCTCTACGGGGTTCAGTTCCATCCCGAGGTCAATCACACGCCACGCGGTGAAGTGTTGATCGATACCTTCGTCCGCCAGATCTGTGGCTGCAGTGGCCACTGGACGCCAGGCAAGATCATCGAGGATGCGATAGCGCGGATTCGTGAACAGGTCGGCAATGAAGAAGTTATTCTCGGTCTGTCGGGTGGCGTTGATTCGTCAGTCGCTGCTGCGCTGATTCATCGTGCCATTGGCGATCAGTTGACCTGTGTCTTCGTTGATAACGGCCTGTTGCGTCTCGGTGAAGGCGATCAGGTGATGTCGACTTTTGGCGAGAGCCTCGGGGTTAAGGTGATCAGGGTTGATGCTGAAGATCGTTTCCTGACCGGGCTGACAGGTGTAACAGACCCTGAAAAGAAACGTAAGATCATCGGCGGGCTGTTCGTCGATATCTTCGAGGAACAGTCCAAGCATCTGGCTAACGCTCAGTGGTTGGCACAGGGGACGATCTATCCTGATGTGATTGAGTCGGCCGGAGGCAAGACCGGTAAGGCGCACAATATCAAGAGCCACCACAATGTTGGGGGTCTGCCTGACTATATGACTCTCAAACTGCTTGAACCCTTGCGCGAAATGTTTAAAGACGAGGTGCGTGCGGTTGGCGAAGAGCTCGGTCTGCCGCATCGCATGGTGTGGCGTCATCCCTTTCCGGGGCCAGGCCTTGGGGTGCGGATTCTCGGCGAAGTGAAAAAGGAATACTGCGATATCCTGCGTCAGGCAGATGCTATTTATATTGAAGAGCTCTACGCCAGTGGTCACTACGACAAGATCAGTCAGGCATTTGCGGTATTTCTGCCGGTCAAGAGCGTCGGTGTCATGGGTGACGGCAGGACCTATGAATATGTCGTGGCCTTACGTGCAGTTGAAACCAAAGATTTCATGACTGCGGGTTGGTATCCGATGCCCTACGAAGATCTATCGCGCATCAGTGGGCGGATTATTAACGAGGTTAAGGGGATTAATCGCGTGACCTACGATATTTCGAGTAAGCCTCCTGCGACGATTGAGTGGGAGTAAAGGCAAGGTTGAAGGAGTCAAAATAGAGCGTTGAGAAGGGCCGCTGGTTGTTGCTAGCGGCCCTTCTTTATTGTTGGAAGCTGAAACCTGAATACCTCGTTTGAATTTTTACAGATAATTTAGTTCATTAAAATTTAAATTCTTCTCGATGACTCTGTCGGCGCAGAGTTGCTATCCATTTAGGTATTGAGGTGAGGATAGATGATATCGGTCCCGCACTGGAGTGTCTCAAGGTATGTCAGTGCCGAGGCCATATCAGGAGAGTCGATAATTGAGCCATGTTGCGGCAAAATGGCGTTGATCTGCAGCGGCCGGAGTTTCTCCACAAGGCCCCGGCAGGCGATATTTGAAGCCATATAATCTTTGTGGAAAATATCAAGATCCTCCAAGTGTGCCTCGAAGTTTTCAACCACCAGCCGCCATTTAAGCTGAATTGCAGCCCAGACATCGCCCGAAAAAAGAAAACTACTCTTTTCATCGTAGCTGGCAAAAGCACCAGCAAAATGCAGGAAGGGTGCTTCGATAAACCGGACCTTGTGACCATTGGAGAAGGTGACTGAGGGATCGGCAGAGATGTTGTGCCAGTTGTAATCTTCATTGCCATAGTAGGGGAGTAGGATGTGTGCTCGCGGTGTCGTAAAAATTGGGAGGCTCGGGTTCAGCTGCAGCCAGTCGACTATCGAAGCTGCTACGTCGGGGTCCTGATGGCAAAGGACAAGGCCTAAAATTTGATTTGGATCGATGATCTGCTTTACTCGTTCAAGGACTCTACCGAAATAAGCGCGATGTCCCGGATCGAAAAGCAGGGCCTGATTGCCAGATTTTAACAGATAAGTATTGCTGCGAAAAGCGGTATGCTCAGGGATCCCCAACCAATAAATCTGATGATTCTCATGATTATAGAGTAGAACCGGGTGGCTCGTATCAGGGTTTAATTCTCGGTGAGCTGAGATCCAGTTTCCACTCATGTTGTACCCTCCATACGCTTTGATTTCAGTATTTATCAGGCCGTAGCGACCAGCATCTACACAATTATAACAGTCTGATCTGATATTTCAGACACTGGCACGGTGCCATGCGACTGCAAAGGTTGCCAGCGTCGATTGACTTTAGCTGCGAGCCTTTTAAGCTTGTTATAATAGGTTGTTTAACTGTGCCGGGCGGTGAACGGTTTCTCTGCGCTTGCTGGCACTCCAGAGAGAGGAGAAACGATGCAAAACTACATACAGCTGTTTGAAGAGGGTTTGTTTAAAGGGTTGGCTCCAGACGAGGCCGAGGCGTTTGCCAATCGCTGTGAAAAAAGGGTTTATCCGGATCAGACAGTGCTGTTCAAAGAGATGACCGACGCAACTTCACTCTACCTACTGCTCGATGGGGAAGTAGAACTCAGATTTGAAATGTTGGCGCAGAAAGGGGAGGGTGTTCTGGCGATCCGCAAACCGGGAGATGCAATTGGTTGGTCATCCCTGGTGCCACCATATCAATATACGTTTTCTGGTGTATGCAGGGGGGAAGTTACTGTGCTGCAGATCAATCGAGACGCAATGCAGACCGTTTTCGCTAATAATTATCACCTCGGATACATCTTCATGCGTAATATCGCCGTTCTCTCTGGCGACCGACTGCTCAGGGTGCAGGAAAAGCTTGCTAAGGTTTTGGGTGATGAGGCAGTCACTGGCTGGTAATACTGAAATATCAGGAGACTGTTATCAACAGCGACTATCCAGGCACATTGGATTCTCTGTCCGATACAGATAAGTCGCCGCTGACATAATGATAATTTACTGGAGGTTGGCTGCTAGTTGTAGTCCACCTCTTTTTTTTGCTCCCTGTCACAGTTCGTAGGCTTTCGGGCCTGCTACGATCGGAGTGCTAGAGAGATTGATCTTCCGCCAATTGCCAGAAGGCCTGCACGCTGGAACGTTGCAGGTTGCGTTTCGTTGAACAGAGCCCAACCACATAAGGCTCCAGTTGGGGTGCATTTTTAAGGATTTGTACCTCGTCGCGGAATGGACTGCGCTCTAGAACCAGCTGTGGGACAATGCTGACCCCGCAGCCGAGCTTGACCATCGGAATGATCGCCTCATTCCCAGAGACTTCAGAACTGATATTCGGTGAAATTCGTTTGCTCTTCAGCCATTTGTCCAGCCGTCGGCGCGACAGACCGGCTTGTGGCAAGACCAGTGGTGTCTTGGAAAGGTCGAGCTGTTCCTCGATGGTTAATGCGATAGAACTCTCCGGTTGAAGCGGGGCAATAAAGACCAAGGGTGTTGTGGTGATTGGCAAAAATTCGATTTGCGAACGATTCCGATCTGGCAACGCCGCCACAGCCAGGTCGATCTCTCCGGTCTGCACCTGACCCACCGCCTGCTCAGCCGTACCGGTGCGCAACTCCAGTTGAACCTCCGGATAGGCATTGCGATAGGATTCCAGCAGGTCCGGCAGCAGACTGTAGACGGCAGTGATCGATGCATAGATTGAGAGGGTTCCGGCAATCGTCTGCTCAGACTTGATCGCCGTATGGAACTGTTGCCATTCTTGTAACGCTTGACGGGCGTAGATACGAAATTGTTCTCCCGCCGCAGATAATGAGACGGTCCGGTTGTCACGCAGAAACAGCGGCTGTCCGACCTGTTCTTCCAGACGCTGAATGGTGCGCGTCAGTGCCGACGCGCTCAGGTTGCAGACTTGACTCGCGCGTCCGAAATGGAGCAGTTCGGCAAGCGTCAGAAATATTTCCAGTTCGCGATTATCCATAGTCAGCTCTATAGTCATGTTGTGTTTTGCGCAACACAGTATGCATAACAAATCAATTTACGCAACAATAGAGATGGAGTATGGTGCGAAAGTTGAAAAGTCCTCTATGACCACTTTGACCCTCACATAAAAATACACAGGAGAAACCCATGGCTGAAAACTATTTCAATTCGCTCCCATTCGCACAACAACTTCAAGAGCTTGGCACCTGCCGTTTCATGGATTCAGATGAATTTGCTGGTGGCTGCGAATACGTAAAAGGCAAGAAAATCGTCATCGTCGGTTGCGGCGCTCAAGGACTGAACCAGGGTTTGAACATGCGTGACAGCGGCCTTGATGTTTCCTATACGCTTCGTGCTGCAGCGATCGCTGAAAAGCGTCAGTCATTTCTCAATGCCAGCGAAAACGGCTTCACCGTTGGCAGTTATGAAGAGTTGTTGCCGACCGCAGACATCGTCATGAATCTGGCTCCAGATAAGCAGCACACTGACGTCGTCAACACCGTCGTGCCATTGATGAAGCAGGGTGCGATTTTCACTTACGCCCACGGTTTCAATATTGTAGAAGAGGGCACTCAGATCCGTTCTGATCTCACCGTCATCATGGTTGCTCCAAAGTGCCCTGGCTCTGAAGTTCGCGCCGAGTATGTACGTGGTTTCGGCGTACCGACCCTGATTGCTGTTCATGGCGAAAACAACCCGAACAATGACGGTTTGGATATTGCCAAGGCGCTCTGCTCGGCTCAAGGTGGCGATCGCGCTGGCGTCCTGGAATCATCTTTTATTGCTGAGGTTAAATCCGACCTGATGGGCGAGCAGACTATCCTCTGCGGTATGTTGCAAGCAGGTGCCCTGCTCTGTTTTGACAAGATGACCGAGAACGGTATCGACGCCCCCTTTGCTGTCAAACTGATCCAGTACGGTTGGGAGACCATTACTGAAGCACTCAAGCATGGTGGCATCACCAATATGATGGATCGCCTGACCAATCCGGCCAAACTTGAAGCTTTTGAGTTAGCTGAGGAGCTGAAAGATATCATGCGTCCGCTGTTCGAAAAGCACATGGACGACATCCTCTCTGGTGAATTTTCCAAGACCATGATGGCAGACTGGGCCAACGATGATACCAACCTTCTGACCTGGCGCGAGCAGACCGGGCAGACCGTATTCGAGAAGACCAAAGCTGCAGGTGAAATTTCCGAGCAGGAATATTTCGACAAGGGGATTCTGATGGTTGCCATGGTCAAGGCTGGTGTTGAATTGGCCTTCGAAACGATGGTGATGGCTGGAATCGAGCCAGAGTCGGCTTATTACGAGTCGCTGCATGAGACTCCACTGATTGCCAACACCATCGCGCGCAAGAAACTTTATGAAATGAACCGGATCATCTCCGATACTGCCGAGTACGGTTGCTATCTGTTCGCCCATGCCTGTGTGCCGCTGTTGAAGGATTTCATGGTCAGTGTTGATACCGACGTCATCGGCAATGGGCTGGACGTTAAAGACAACTGTATCGACAATCAGACGCTGGTGGAACTCAACGCTGAAATTCGTGAGCACATGATCGAAGAGATCGGTCAAGAGTTGCGTGCCGCCATGAACGGCATGCAGTCGATTGCCTCTGCCTGATTGATCGTTAAAAATAAAAACTAAAAAAGGACCCCGTCGCGATGGGGTCCTTTTTTAGTTTCAGGCAGGTGAACCGCGCAATAGATCTAGTCGGACGGTACCTCTTCTGGAACCCTCACCACCATCACTGGGATTTTGGCGTTGTGCAGGATCTTCATCGTGGTCGAACCGAGCAGCGCGTCATCCAGCACAAAGTGACGGTGCGAACCCATTACGATCAGCTCGGCCGCCGATTTTTCGGCTGCGGCCATGATCGCCGCCTTAGCCGCATAGCGCGAGACCTGGATGTCTGCGATCAGTTCTGCCGGGGCGGAATGTGCGACCAGCACCTTTTGGCAGGTCTTTTCGAGGTAAACCCTGACTTTTTCTTCACTATCGAGCTGCGACTTTTCGAATGCGTCTACCACCCCTTCCTGCAGCATGTAGATCTCAGCCAGATTCTGGTCGTTGATATTCAGCGCCTCATGGCTGTGGATGATGTGGATTTTCGCCCCGTACTTTTGGGCCAGACTTAGGGCGTAACCCAAGACGTAGCCGGTGTCATTGCCGAGCCCGGCGGCGAACAGGATATTGCGGATAGTCGGTAACATACCTTTCCTCCTTTTCTGCCTTGATGCGGAAGTTGAATGAACAATCCAACAAGGGGACGAGGGAGCGTCTAGCTTCATTATGCCGCAGTTTGGCGTGGTTGGCAGGGGGAGGGAGAGAAAGGAAAAGCAAAGGCCGCGGCGATACATTCCATAAAAGTGAAATGTGTCGCTGCGGTCACAATATTACTCAAGGATTTAGTGACTGGCGATCAACTCCTTGTGCCAGCTATTCTGATGATTATTCCGACCTTTTTGACTCATAGCTAAGGCTAACGAGCCAAAATCTGTTCTCAAATAACCAAATTTTCGCTTTAACTCGTATCGTCCGACAGGTTCCCGGGTTGCTGATATACTTCTATCATGAGGAAACTTCAGACCTTCGATCTCTGGCAGCGTCCGTTAGCAGGTATGTTCAAGGAATTGCTGAGTACAGAGGGGATTGACTGTGTCGTTAAAAACGACCTGCTTTTCGCTGCCATGGGAGAGATCCCCTTTACGGAGTGTTATCCCGAACTCTGGATCATTGATGATGAAATCTACCCCAGGGCCAGGCTGTTACTCGATAGTTGGCTGGCAACGAATGAATCTGACTGCGAAAGCTGGACATGCACGGTCTGCAATGAAGTTTCTGAGGGACAGTTCGATGCTTGCTGGTCTTGCGGAAGCCTGAAACAATAGGTGTCAGTTCCCGATATGGCATTTCGACAGAATCTTTTTTTGAATCTTTTACTTAAAGCAGGAGAGTTCTCTTTTTGTAAACCCTGAAACTCAAATGAGGGCAACCATGGCGCTGGAACAGATTCGTAACGTTCTTGGATGGTGCGCTATCTTGAATATGGGTATTTTGCTCTGGTGGGTTCTGTTTCTTGCTTTAGCTCACGACTGGACTTATCGGATGCATAGCCGTTTTTTACGTGTCAGAGAGGAACAGTTTGATCATATTCATTATGTCGGAGTGACATTCTTTAATTTGACAGTCTTCTTCTTCAACGTTGTTCCCTATCTTGCGCTGCGTATAGTTGCATAGAGTTTGGCAAGGATTGGTTGCCTGATTCAGACAGGTTCATCAGATTTTTCAGGATTAACTGAGGTCGGCTCCTCCTGTTGAACAGGGATCTTTATGGTAAAGCAAGTCCCATCACCTGGTTCACTGACGACAGTGATTTCGCCATGATGTTTTTTGATAATGTCATAGACGATACTTAATCCCAGGCCAGTTCCTTTGCCGATTTCCTTTGTCGTAAAAAAGGGTTCGAAAATACGCTTGCTGACCTCTGCAGACATCCCCTTGCCTGTGTCAGATATACTGATCATAGCTTCTTCACCATCCTGCCAGGTTGATACCCTGATCACCCCTTGATCTTCCAGAGCATGTGAGGCGTTAACAAGTAGATTGATAAAGACCTGTGTCATTTGTTGAGCGAAGCAGGAGACATGGCTTTCAAGACGGTAATCACGTTCAAGTGTCGCGTTGTACTTGATTTCGTTCCAGACAATATTGATGGTGCTGTCGAGACATTCATTTATATCTATCCTGCCAAATTCAGCTTGGTCAATACGTGAGAAGCCTTTGAGATCCTGAACGATCTTTTTTACCCGGTCGGCGCCATCGAGTGATTCACTTAATAGATCTGGCATATCCTCTAGCAGATAATTGATCTTGAGTCGTTTCCGCTCTGAATTGACGATTTCAAGTGTTTTTTCAGAGAGTTGCGCCGTCTGAATGTCGCCGAACTCAACAAGTTTTTTTAAATATTTATCGAGGGTGTTCAAGTTGCTGATGATAAAACCCATCGGATTATTGATTTCATGCGCCACACCGGCTGCCAATTGTCCGATTGAAGCCATCTTGTCTTGCTGGAGGATGCGCGACTGTCCCTCTTTTAATTCAAGGTGGGCCTGTTCCAATTCTGCCGTTTTGTTTAGAAGAAGTTCATGGTTCTTCTCCAGTTGTGATGTGAACTCTTGTAATGATTTCTCAGCCATTTTTCGCTCAGTGATATCCCGAGAGATATGAATAATGTGATTAACATCACCACTCTTTACAAGGATTGGCGCAACCTGAATTTCGCAAAATTTCTTATCGCCATTATCATCCAGATGGATATGTTCGCAGGCAACAGCGGTCCGGCTTTTTAAGCTGTCTTCTACAGGGCAGTAATCATTTGGCGTCTGACATGGTTTATCATGTCCGTGCGTGACTTGGTAACAGGGTTTTCCCAGCAACTCTTCTTCTGTCGCGTTATAGGCGGTCTGGAAGGCTTTATTGGTACGGACGATTCGAAAGTCGTGGGGGTTTAGGACCGAAATCTCTTCGACCATATTGTCGAGAATTGTTTCGAGGAATTGTTTGTTTGTCGCCAGGGTCTCTTCCGCTGCCTTGCGCTCACGAATGTCTTGAAACAGAAGAATCAATTGGCCCTGTTCATTTTTTTGGTCGCACATCCACGAGCCAAGCACTTGAACCGCTATCGGCTCACCGAATTGGCCCTCCAGTGTGCTTTCAGTCGTCATTTTTTGATTAGAGGTCTCCAGCCACTTGAATTTATTGCCTTCAAACAGTTCCGCATCCTTAAAGATAGTTTGAATATCCCGTCCCAGCAACTCTTGGTCTCTCTCATAGGCGAGTATTTCACAGAGTGCATAATTGCATCTTTCTATCAATCCCTCAGGTGAGAGGATAATTAATGCCTCAGACATTGAGTCAATTATGCTGTCGGAATATTCTTTCATCATCTGCAATTGATGCTGCGAATTATGAATGGTTTGCGCCATCTGATTGAACGCTATACCTAATTCACCAATTTCATCGTGCGTATCGACCTCAACACTAATATTCAAGTCCCCCTTGCTAACTCCGATAACGGCTTTTCTTAGTTTTTCAACTGGTTCGGCCAGAGTGCGTGACAGTGCGAATCCTCCGACAAGGGAAAAGATGAAGACCACTCCGCTCGCAGAATATAGAGTCACAAAGGTTGTGTTTATTGATTTTTCAACGTTGCCATTGCGCTCCGCCAACTCTTGATTCTCGTGGGTTATTGTAATGTCGACTGCTACAAGAAAGTTTTCTTCGGCCTCTTCAAAATCGTCTTTTAAGGCGAGAATTGAGTTGCCCGAATCTCCCATTCTTTTGGCTGTTATGATTTTCTCACTGGCTAGCACCAGGTTGTCTGCTTGACGGGTGATGTTTTCAAGGTAGGTTTTTTCATGCTGAAACTTTTGTAATACAAGAGATTTGTATTGAAAAAGAGCAACCTTCAAGCTATTGAAACCGCCTGCGGTGAGCTCAGTCATTTCATGGCGGGCAGCTTGATTCTCCCGTTGACGATTCTTTTGATTTCCGGTTTCGTTCCTTTCATCATTAGCATGAGCCACTTCTGAGAGGATGAACAGGTATTCGCTGGTAGAGGCCATAATCGTCATGCCTGCCAGCTTCAGTTCATGGAGGACCTTTAATACCGGGACTGTTTCATGGCTGACCTGCAGGTAGTCGTCCTGTATGGAGGTTACCTTGCTTATGCCTGTTTGGCCAATGATTACACTCAAGGCGGCGATTACCAGATAGCCGATAATTATTTTGTGTCTCAGTTTCATCAATTTATCCCGGCCAATTCTGTGGTTATAATTATTAGACAAGCATAACAAAAAAATATCAGGAAGTCACAGACTCACAAGTCACATGCGCTTTATGCTTTAAGCCCTTCCCGGCAGGTTAGTATTCTTTGCTATAATCTTGAGCAGGTTGATCGGTTAATAACCTCTATGACGGGAGAGAATATTATGAAACCAATATTGATTCTGCTTACATTATTACTGTTTTATGGCAATACTTTTGCCGCCGGAGAGCTTGTCAGTTACACCATGGGAAATGAGGCATTTGAAGGGTATTTTATCAGTCCGAAAGCAGGTGCTCCCATGGTCCTGCTCCTGCACGACTGGGATGGCCTGACCGATTATGAAATCAGGCGGGCACAGATGCTGGCCGATATGGGCTATTCGGTCTTTGCAGCCGATCTTTTCGGGGCCGGAATCAGACCAACCGAGATGAAGGACAAGAAGCAGCATACCGGAGAACTCTATAAGGATCGTAACAGGATGCGTGCGCTGGTACAGGCCGCGGTTGATACCGCCAGGGCAAAAGGGGCGATGGTTGAGAACGCAGTGGTTATGGGCTACTGCTTTGGCGGCGCGGCGGTTCTGGAGTATGCGCGGTCAGGAGCAGCCATGAAAGGTTATGTGACTTTTCATGGTGGCTTGAAGACGCCTGCAGGTCAGGATTATTCACAGGCAAAAGGCGAGTATCTAATCCTTCATGGCTCTGCCGATAGCAATATAACTTTGGATCAATTTGCTGATTTAACGAGTGAACTTGAACAGGCGGGCTTGTCTCATGAAATGATAACCTACAGCGGAGCGCCCCATGCTTTTACGGTTTTTGGTGGGAAACGCTATCGGGAAGATGCTGATCGTAAATCATGGCAGCGTTTTAGCGAGTACCTTCAAGATGTTTTGAAATGATCAGTCGATAAAAAAGCCGCCAAGATAACTCGGCGGCTTTAAATTTAATGACAGGTTTGTTTATAAACCTTACTTCACGTGACACTCTTTACATTTTGTTGGACCACCAGACTTTTTGTGGCAGTCCTTACACTGTTTATGGAAGGCTTTCTTTGCCTTCGGAATGCCATCTTTAACGCCATGACAGCCTGTACATTTAGGGGTTTCGGTTCCTTTGTGGTGGCATTCTGTGCAATCTGAGATTTTGCTTTGATGTTGTGCGTGAGCGAAGTCTACATCACCTATCTTTGCACTCATCTTGATATTTTCCGGTCCGTTAGCTGCGATGGCTATCATTGCCGTAGTGGCTACGAATCCAACAACAAGTAAAACGATCAACTTCTTCATGCGAATTTTCCTCCTTGACTGAATTGTCGGTAAAAGTGAACTCCGTGTAGAAGGAGTTCGTTGAACGCGGTTTGTTTGAGCTGTCTTTCTTCAAGAGAATAAGCATATAGAGACAAAATTCAAGTTAAAAATCTGTCTGGAATATGCCATTCTGACATGGAAAAAGCATTTAAAAACAGAGTGTTGCATGGACTGTTGCATTGCAACAGCCCATGCTCTCATGAGCATCGTGTGAACTGCGGAGTTGTGAGCTTTAAGTCATTCTTTGATAGTATTCACTCGTGAATGCAACATATGTATGGGGTCGGAAAATTCCCCAAAAAAATAGTATTTTTTCTTCTCGCAACTGAACTAAAAGCCTGAGATGATGTTGGCCTTATTTATGGTTTTGAAGCCGAAAGTAGACAAATGAAGAGTTACGATCTGATTGTCGTCGGTGGCGGTCCAGCCGGAATTTTTGCTGCTGGCTTTGCTGCACAGCAAGGGCGCAAGGTTTTGCTGCTCGAAAAAAACCGACGCTGTGGCGCCAAAGTCCTTATTACTGGCAAGGGTCGGTGCAATATTACCCATGTCGAAGATGACCCTCGCAACTTTGTTGAGGTCTTTGGCCGCAATGGCAAAGCTTTTTTGACCGCACTCTATGCTTTTGGTGTCGACAATGTCGTCGACTTTTTTGAGCAACGTGGACTCAAATTAAAAATAGAACGTGGTGGTCGTATTTTCCCGGAGTCAGGAGATGCTGCATCGGTTCAAAAGATTCTGGATTCTTTCCTTGATGTATCTGGAGTTGAATTACTGAACTCCTGTCGGGTTGAGAAGTTTAATACCGCAGATCAAAAGATCTGTTCAGTTGTGACGACTAAAGGAGTCTTTTCTGCTAACAACTACGTTGTTGCAACTGGCGGACTGTCTTATCCTGAAACCGGTTGTACTGGGGATGGTTATGACTGGGCTAAACAGACTGGTCATCAGGTTGTCCCACCGCAACCGGCGTTGGTACCGATTCGCCTTGCGATAGACTGGGCCGCGCAGGTGAGTAACTTCAATCTCAAAAATGTACGGATCAAAGCCGAGAGCCAAGGCAAAATCATTGCAGAACGGTTCGGTGAAGCCTTTTTTACACGAGATGGAATTGGTGGACCTATTATTCTGGATATGAGTTCTGCTGTTCGTGAGGCTATCAAAAAAGGTAAGGTCAACTTGTTGCTTGATTTGAAACCTGCAGTTGATGAAGCGACCTTTGATCGGCGCTTGCAACGGGAGTTGGAATCTCAGCAGAATCGAAATTTCTCTAAGGCATTGGATGGATTACTCCCCAAAGCCCTGATCCCAATATTTCTGCGGCTCTCAAAGATCGATCCATTGAAAAAGTGTCACTCAGTAACTCGAGATGAGCGAAAGACCTTGCTCGGCCTCTTCAAAGGGTTGGAGCTGCCGGTCTCGGCAGTTGGTGATTTTAAGAAGGCAATAGTGACCTCAGGCGGGGTCTCTTTAAGAGACATTGATATGCGTTCAATGCGCTCAAAAAAGGTTGCAAATCTCTATTTTGCCGGTGAAATGATAGATCTGGATGGTCCGACCGGAGGTTTCAACCTTCAGGTCTGTTGGTCAACCGGGTACCTGGCAGGAGTCAGCGCTGCTGGATAAAGGGTCGATGAAAGAAATCTAGACGATTTCTCTGAGCCCTCTATTGCATGGCTGATGACCAGTAAAAAAGAAGCCCCACCGGAAAACCGGCGGGGCTATTTTAATGCAATTATTTACTCAGCGTCGACTATTCGCAAAGGTCGACTTTGATGTCCCAGTTTTTGATCTTCATGGTACCGTTTTGAGCCAGATTCAACTGCATCTTGAAGCAACGATCGAACAGTTGTGGCTCATGACCAACGCCCTTGGCCAGACATACTTTGGAAGCCATGTCGAAATACTCCTGGATGATCGGCTTGTACTCGGGATGGACGCACTTGTCGATGATGAGCTGGGCGCGATCCTTTGGTGCCAGACCACGGCAATCAGCCAGACCCTGCTCGGTGACCAGAACGTCGAGGTCATGCTCGGTGTGGTCAATATGTGGAGCCTTGGGAACGACGCAGGTGATGCCGCGTGGATCGGTTTTTGACGGGCGGGTCGAAGGTGCGTGCATGATCTTCAGGTAACCATTACGCAGGAAGTCGCCGGAACCACCGAGACCGTTGATCATACGGGTGCCGCCAACCAAAGTGGAGTTGGCATGAGCATACATGTCAAACTCAACCGGGGTGTTCATGGCGATAACACCAAGGCGCCGGATCGGCTCGGGAGCGTTGGAGATCGAAATCGGCCGCATCAGGATCTTGTTGGCGTACTTATCCCAGTTCTCGAAGAAACGGGGGAACCCGGACTCCTCAGAGAGGGAGAGGGAGCAGGCCGAAGCGAAATCAAGTTTGCCTGAATCGAAGAAATCGAGCATGGAGTCCTGCAGAACCTCGGTGAAGACGGTGAGGTTCTTAAATGGACCTTTGGCCAGACCGCCGACAACAGCGTTAGCGATGGAACCGACACCCGACTGCAGCGGCAGAAGATTCTCTGGCAGACGGCCTCGTTTAACCTCATGGGCGAAGAAGTCCATGATGTGGCCAGCGATCGCTTCAGAAGTATCATCCATGTCGCTGAAGGCGCGACCTTTATCGCGATGCTTCGACTCGACCACGGCAACGACCCGGCTTAGATCGATAGGGACGTAAGGGGTACCGATGCGCGTGTCAGCGGCGGTGATCAGTAAAGGCTGACGATTAGGTGGCTTGTTCTGCATCAGAATATCGTGCAGACCTTCAAAGGATGGCTGCCCGGTGTTGACCTCGAGGATGATCTTGTCAGCGACGGTGACCAGTTCTGGCACAAGACCGCAGGAGGAAGTGAGGGCCAGTTCGCCATTCTCGGTGATTGCAGAAACCTCAATGACCGCGACATCAATGCGGCCGTTCTCAGTGTAGAAGCCGTAGCCGAGATCCTGAGCAAAGTGGCCGAGGTGCTTGTCGCCCATGCGGATTTTGCCGGTGTTGATCCCTTTGGCGATGTCCTTACCGGTCTGGTATGGCCAGCGACGGTCGATCATGTCGAGCTGTGCCCAACGATTTTCTGTTTCGGCACCAGCGGAGGCACCAACGAACAGGTTGTACTTAGTGGTCCCCTGCAGATTGTTCTTCTCAACGTGATCGGCCAGGGCGATCGGTACCGCTTTCGGGTAGCCAGCTGGGGTAAAACCGGACCAGCCGATATTCATGCCGGGCTTGAAGAACTCAATGCACTCTTCAGCAGTCTTAACCTTTTTTAGTAGTGATTTACATCGAACGCGATCATCTAGTGTTCCGTATTCGGACATTCTCTCTCCTCCTTGTGAAAGGCTCTAAAAGGTACGATTGGTACCTGCTTAAAATACTCTACTATAACGATGTGGATGGTCCTGGGCATGAAGCTCTTAAGTATACGGTATTGCTAAGGTAATCTCTTTCACGCACACTCGAATTCAGCATTTGAATATTGCGATGAAAGGCTGTTTATAGAATGACGTTATAAGAACGACGTTTTTTATATAATGCTGTATACCGCAAGTCAAGTGAAAAGATAGGATAAGGGGGGAGATTTATCATTTATGGTATTTGTCGTAAATAACAACAACTGGAGTTCAGCAAAAGGCCGCTGGATTTGTTAATCCATGCGGCCTTTTGTTTGTTTCTCACTTGATTGAAATCAGTAATTTTTCTCGAGAATTTTCTGGGATTCTATAATGTATTTGCTGCCCGGAAATTGTTCGAACAGGGTGTTGAATGTGGCTGCCGCTTCTTTTTTCTGTTGCAGCTTGAGATAGGCGGTTCCGAGGTAGAAAAAGGCTTCATCCCGGTAATAGTAATTAGGAAATTCTTCCAGGATCCCCCTGAGTCGGTTGATCGCGGCCTGATAGTTTCCGGTTCGCAGATAAAATCGGCCAACGTAGACCTCGTGTTCTGCCAAGCGGTTACGGGTACGCTGAATCAGAACGCCGACCTCTTCAATCCGCTCGTTCTTGGGGTAACCCCTGGTTAAGCGCCGGAAGGTTTGTAGTGCATTTTCTGTTGCGGTTTGATCACGATCTTTACTGAGCATCTGCTTGTAGTATGACATCCCCTGAAAGTAGAGGGCATCGGTAAGCCGCTCATCGTGGGGGTGTTCTTTTACAAAAGCAGAATAACTCGCAGCCGCTTCTACAAAATTATCAGATAAATATTGAGCTTCAGCAATTTTCAGTTCCGCGAGTTTATTTAACTCCGGAGAGTAATAGCTATCACGCACCTTCTTCCATGAGGCAACCGCATCTTCGTAGCGGTGTTGGTCAAAGAAGTTCTCCCCCTCTTTAAAATAGTGATCTGCTGAGCGGGGTGGAGGGACGATTGTTGGGTCACAGGCCGATAAAAGCATCAACAGTGAGAGTGATAAAAACAGAAACTTGAACATATTTATGACGCCTTGTCTTTTGAGTGCGGAAAATTGTCATGAAGCTACGGAATCTTCACTGATTTGTCAATCATTGCATCTCCTTGGTGGTGTTGAGGAACAAGGGAGATCGAACTGTCCGTCAAGATGAATTTAACACTTACGAGTTGTCGAATGATTTTGTTTAACTGAGCGATCTGTTGCCTGTTCAGAGGTTCATCCCGATATACCGCCTTACCGAAAACTTGTGCAAATTCCTGACAGAGTGGTTCTTGACTTAACTCCGCCAGTTTATAGAGTCCGAGGTGTTGTGGCAGTTTTTTTAGCCCTGCAGATTTACAGATTCTGTGTCGATATTTTTTCAGTAATCTCTGTTGGCTGTTGAGATTATTCTGGTTCATTTTAGTTAAGATAACTGCTGTTATTATCAGGATTGTACCGATAATCCACCAGAGAGTATTGCCAGGCAGGGATGGCTGTAGTTTGCGTAAACTGGTGCCAGTGGATAAAACGAGATTCATCTGCTTCTTTAGATCGTAGGTGATGATCAGTCTGTTCCAGGCATTCTCAATGTAGTCCGCAGCGGCCTGCGACCAGGCAAAAGAACTGCGGGCCAGTCCGGTGACAGCCTCTCCCGCATTAATCGCCAGTCGACTGGGGTCGACCCTCTGCCAGCGGTTCTGATCGTCGAGAGCTTCGACCCAGACGTGTGCCATATCTTCATCGATCAGATAGTACCCACCCAGGTGGTTATAGCGCCCCCCAAGGTAGCCTCCGACCAGACGCGCCGGAACCCCGGACAAGCGCAACAGCAGCGCAAAAGATGAGGCAAAATATTCGCAGTAGCCGCGTTTGCTCTCAAACAGGAAGGTTTCAACCGGATGATCACTCAGTTTCAGGTTACGCGCGGCATAGGAGAGTTTTTGACGATTGAAAAATTCTCTGGTCGCGAGGATTTTTGCTGCCCGGTCTTTTTCTTGAGAGATTTTGTCTGCAATCTGCGCAACTCGTGGTGCAACCTGAGCAGGGGTTTTTAAGTAGAACTCTATGTCTTGCGGGTTTTTAAGTTTCAGACTTGATCGGCGGAAAGAGTCGACTCTGAATCGGCTCGGTCTGTTGAGGCGAAGGCGCGCTTCAAAAACACCATCGGCGAAGCGTTGACTTTTGATTTCACTGACCTCACCCGGCAGATCAAGCCCTGGTAGATAACGATCAGTGCGTGGTTCAATGAAGATGATCTGTGGCTCTGCTGTGGCTCCGGTGCGAATCAATTGATCCGGCGGTGGAAACTTGGTACGCGACCAGTTTCGACCGTCGGTCTGGTTGAGTACCATCCCACGCCAGTAGAGTTCAAGTGGGTCGATCTCGATCATTTGAGCGCGAAAGGCGGGCGCTCCGCTGTTGTCGAGATTGGCAAGACTACCAGGTTTGACCTCTTCACTGAATCCGGCTGTAGACTTAAGGCCCGGATTGAGAAAGTTCAAGAGAGGGTACTGCGTGCGCGGCAGAATCACGAAAAAAAAGAGCATCAGCAGTAGCGAACCGATCGGCATGATCGCGCCCGTGCGCAACAGACTTAGCCATTGTTTGCGGTTCAGGTGCATTAAGGGGTCCGTTGCGTAGAAACTGGTCAACAGCAGGCCGAAGGTCACCAGCCCCACTAGTAGTATCAGGCTGGCGAGGTAGCCGGAACTCAGGCTGAGGAGTGAGGACGCCGCGAAAACAAAGGTCGACAGGACAAATATCTGCAACAGATTTCGGCCCGATTTTTCGGTAATCAAACGTACCGCGAGAAGCAGAACCAGCATATTGACCAGTGGCTCGACAATATTGGTGCGTGACATCTGCGCCAGGTAGAAAAAGAAGAAAACAAATGAGATCAGGGTTGCCGGCAAAGGCGGAAGTAACCTGCCGTTGCGACGGTCGATAATAAAACCGCAAATCAGCAAGCAGGAGATCGATATCTGAACTGGCAGGTCGAGATAGAAGAAGGTTGGGGCAACGCTGACCAACGCCACCAGGGTCGCAAGCGACTGCAGGATTTTTTTAACGGCCATCATAGAGAGCCAGTTCTGTCAGTAGACGGTGTCGTTGGCCACCACCTGATTGAGGTGGGATGAGTTTCCCCGCAAGTTTCAGCCCGACTGGATGATGGCGGCGCAGTTGATTGATGGTCAGACCGGTTGCACGACCTATGCGATCCTCAAGGTTACCGCCGAGTAGGTCAAAGTCGATAACCACCGGTTGAGAGGCTAAGCCTTCGTGTTGTTTGACTTTGAAATTATTATGGCGCGCCGAGAG
>JAJRQB010000152.1 GCA_024280485.1 Deltaproteobacteria bacterium | reverse complement strand
TGGGCGAATTGTTGCTTTCGGTGGTCGAATATTGGGAGATGGACAGCCGAAATATATTAATTCTCCAGAATCGCCTATTTACCACAAGGGACAAATTCTCTTTGGATTATATGGGGCGCGACAGGCGATCCGTCAAGCTTCCGAAGTGATTTTGGTAGAAGGTTATTTTGATCAATTGGCACTGGCACGAGCCGGGGTGGGCAACGCGGTTGCAACCTGTGGGACTGCACTGACAACGGAACATGCACAGTTGATCAAGCGTTATGCCAAGCGGGCACTGTTGTTATTTGATAATGACAAGGCCGGGCGTGCCGCGACCTTTAAGTCGATGGACCTGCTGTTGCCCTCTGGCTTGGAGTCCGCAGTCGTAGAGCTCGAAGCTGGTGAAGACCCAGACTCCTTTTTGCAGAAGCGTGGTAAGGAAGCGTTTGCAGAGAGACAGGCGGCGGCGCGACCGGTTATAGAACTCTTCATGCAAGATCGGCTTGCTGAGGCATCGACGGGAGCCTCAGGGGTGTCGCGTGCGGCACAGCAGATTCTTGAAAAATTGGTATTGTTGCCAAATCCGTTAGAACTCGATCTCTGTGTTAAGGAATTAGCGCGGCGCACCGGGATTGAAGTCGATCTTTTGCGTGATCAGTTTGAACAGATTAAGAGGCAACAGCAGGAGCGCAGTGCGAGAATGAAGCGGGTGCCTGACCCTGTGGTGGTTCGCAATACAGAATTGCCGCCAGAACCGACACCGTCTGGAGTCTCTGTGTTGCCGAAGAGTCAACCTCAGAGACTGTTGACGCCAGCGGATGCCAAGCTGCTCAAGCTGATGATTTTTGAAGCTGAAGTACGTCAGCAGGTTGCTTCTCAGGGAGTTGAGACTTTCTTTTTTGAATCCTTTGCTTGCCATCTGGCTGAGGAGTTAGTGACTCGCCTGCAGGATGTTGCTGCGGGGCAGGAGATGACGCGGCTACAGCAACAGCCTGAATTCCTGGATCAACTACCACAGCCACTTGTGAATGACCCGGCTGAATATGCCGGAGCAGGTCAAAAAATGCTGGAATCTTATCAGCAAAAAACTGCCGATCGTCGGCGACGACAACAGTTGAAAAGCAATAGTTGAGTTGACTGCTGGATAATTTTTTCTAACGAGAGTTTACTCCTCGAAAGAAGAAGTTAAACTAGGGAGAATAGTTTGCTCTGAACGATATGTCCGTGAAGACGGATGCCGGAGGAGAAGAGAAGAAAATGGCTAAGAAAGCAAATCCAGAAGAAGTTCAGCAACTCATCGAACTGGGAAAAGAGAAGGGCTTTTTGACCTATGACGAGGTCAATGATGTCCTTCCCTCAGACATGATCTCTTCGGAACAACTTGACGACATCATGGCAATGTTCGGTGATATGGATATCGAGATTGTCGAATCTGAAGCCAAGGCTCCTGTCAAGGGGGGTTCTGGTGATGAGGCTGATGAGAATGATGTCGAGCTAGAGGCAGGGACTCTCGGTAGAACTAGTGACCCTGTCCGAATGTACCTGCGTGAAATGGGGCAGGTCGCGCTTTTAACTCGTGAGGGTGAGGTTGTTATCGCCAAGCGGATTGAGGATGGTGAGACTCAGGTCACTAAGGTGGTCATGCGCACACCTGTTGCTTTTCACGAAGTCATGGCTCTGATGAATCGCCTCGAAAGAGGGACCATTGGTGTCTCCGAGATTACGCGTGAGTACGACGAAGAAGAAGGGGACGCAGCGGAAGGCAAGCAGCGAGCTCGTTTGTTCGCACTGATCGAGATTTTGCGTCCGATAGAAACCCGGCTTGAGGAGCTGCAGGAGGAGTTGTCTGCTGAACCCCCGGCGCGGACACGGACCAAACTTGAAAAAGAGCGCGGCAAACTGTATGAGGAGATGACGAAGTATTTGCATCAAATTCGTCTTAAGGACTTTCAGGTTGCCAGGATTGTCGATCGGCTCAAGGAGATGGGCAAACAGGTAAAAAAGGGTCACCTTGAGATCGCGGCCTGTGAACAAGAGCTTGATCGACCCTACACGGAACTCCGTAGCTTGTTGCGCAAGATGCGCAAGAGCGAAGAAGATGCCTGTGCTGTCGCTGAAGAACTGAACGTTTCTGGTGATACCCTGCTGACGGTTGAAAAACGACTTAAGGCGGCTAAACGCAAATTTAAGAAGGTCAAAGATGACTCGGGCTTTGAGCCCGAAGAACTGGTTGAATACCTCAAAGAGGTTCACAAGGGGGAATGGCTGGCCAAAAAAGCCAAGTCTGAACTGGTTGAAGCTAACTTGCGACTGGTCGTTTCGATTGCTAAAAAATACACCAATCGCGGACTGCAGTTTCTAGATCTGATTCAGGAGGGGAATATCGGCCTGATGAAAGCGGTCGATAAGTTTGAGTATCAGCGTGGTTACAAGTTCTCGACCTACGCTACATGGTGGATCAGGCAGGCTATTACGCGCGCCATTGCTGATCAGGCTCGGACGATTCGAATCCCGGTTCATATGATCGAAACAATCAACAAATTAATCCGTACATCCAGGCAATTGGTTCAGGAATTGGGTCGCGAGCCGATTCCTGAAGAGATTGCCGAGCGGATGGATCTGCCCCTTGAAAAAGTTCGCAGGGTTCTGAAAATCGCCAAAGAACCGATCAGTCTTGAGACTCCGATTGGTGAGGAAGAAGATTCTTCCCTCGGTGATTTCATTGAGGATAAGGGGGTTGTTTCGCCACTTGAGGCAGTCATCAAGGGGAATCTTTCTGATCAAACCTCAAGGGTTTTGGCTTCTTTGACTCCCCGAGAAGAAAAAGTCTTGCGGATGCGTTTTGGAATCGGTGAGAAGTCGGACCACACTCTTGAAGAGGTTGGGCAAGATTTCAATGTTACTCGGGAACGGATTCGACAGATCGAAGCCAAGGCGTTGCGCAAATTGCGCCATCCAAGCCGAGCGAAGCGGTTGAAGGGCTTTGTTCAGACCGATTCTAATAATTGAGATAAGTTTAAAAAATCTTGACAGGTTAGAGTTATTTTGTCAATATTTGCTCTTGTCGTTTTTGCGGGCCTATAGCTCAGTTGGTTAGAGCCGCCGGCTCATAACCGGCTGGTCCCAGGTTCGAGTCCTGGTGGGCCCACCAGTTTTCCCTTCGGCCATCGGGCCGTTACCAGATACAAGGTGAAAACAGTTTGAAAAAAAAATTGACAAGAGTGTGGCTCCGAACCCCGACCGGGATCGCAG
>JAJRQB010000151.1 GCA_024280485.1 Deltaproteobacteria bacterium | reverse complement strand
TGAAGCGAGCCGCGAAATCTCAGCGTGAATAATTGCGATAAACCCCAGTCTAAACTATCTTGACATTATCAAAGTTGGTTTGACAACAGGGATATATTTCAAGAGTCCATCACATCGTAGACATGTTCTTTAAGTGTTTTGTCAATCTTCCACTCTGCTGGGAACTCAGGAAGACCATATCGTCCCCTTAACGCTGAAGCAATAGTCCATGCTCCAAGCCCTCGTTCTGCAATTATATTAAGTCGATCTCTGTGATGCTGTACATCATTCGCATGGAGATCATAGGTTGCATCAGCACCAGAAAGGCATTGCCTACCCAACATAACCTCGTTGGTGAATGTTAGGGCTTTTGCTGCTAATTCCGCCGATAATACTCTCCACTCTTCTCCATCCGGATAAATAGCAAGGTTCGGCAGACGATATTTATGGAACATATCTTCATTTGCATAACCCCGACTAAATTCAATATCGATGATCGTATCAGCACACTCAATTGCAAAGGCTTCCAGGAGCACAGACAACCTCAAAGCCAAATAGGTTGCGGACTGTTTATCATTCTTTTTCCTGTCCCACCATGCGGCTATTCTATTGAATACCGCCGAAGCGAAACCTGCACCCAGAGCGATCTGAATTACTGCCGACCACCCCACGGTGGCTGCTGTTGTATCTGGCATAAAACCCTTCTCCTACCTTCTGAATTTATTACGCAATGCGAAACCAAACAGAGCCGCCTGGACGGTGATGAAAAGCTGCCAGCCGATCATCCCAACGCGTGCAATGGTGCTGAAGTCTTTTAGTTCTCCTGCGGACGTTTTGACTAGAGGAAGATAGTAGATCATTTTCCCGGGAAAGATTAAGTAGGGTTGAGTTGGGAGTTCAGCGCTACAGGGGAGCAAGATCAAGAACAATAGACACAGCAGGGCACGTAAAGGAGCTTCACCATACCCGTTAAATATTCTATATCCCGTCAGTAATTGCAGCATAAGGAAGTTTGTTACAAGACCTAGCAGCTTTACCTCTCGATCAGGTTTTGACAGGCAGCTCCGCTGCATCTCTTTTTCATTGTAGTGCCAGTCAGATGCCATCATCTCATCGTTTTCGTTTTTTGCATTTTTTTTCAATCGCCGAAAAAGATCCCCCAGGTGAGATGGCGTTGGTACATCATCCAGCTTTTTAAACGGCAACACTTTCACCATCTTATTAATCTTAAAGTACCCTTGCCCATCAACAAGACGAGCATCAAAAACAACGTTACGAGTACTCGATTTTGGCCAAACACAGGAGATAAAGCGGAAGGATTCTATCGGCGCATCGAGAAGAGACAACCCTTTTATATCAGCACGATCGAACTCCAGGTGCTTATTTACATAACAACCGCTGAAGCCTCCTCCAGAGAAAACGGTATGACGAAAAAAAACAATTTTGTCGAAGTTTGTGTTTGAAAACTCTACGTGAGAAAAAACAGTTGCTTCAAAATAGGACTCTGCAAAGTGAACAAATGAAAAAATCGCATGAGCTCTAAAATCTGCATCGCTGAAATCCGCAGTGCTATTGAAGGATGCTTCGTTGAAATTCGCGTACTCGAGAAAGATTGCCTCTCTAAAGTTCGCGACAGCATTAAAGGTTGTATTAGAAAATTTAGCGGCGCCACCGAAAAATGACTTTTTAAACTTTGCTTCCACAAAGGAGGTCTGTGCAAAGTTTGCGGCAGCATTAAAAATAGTCTTCATAAAGTATGCAGCGTTTTTGAATTTCACATTTTTGAAAGAAGTCTCTACCTTGAATAAAGCATTGCTGAAGGTCACCTCAGAAAAGAAGGAAGTATTACTGAAGGTAGCATTAGCGTTGAAGATAGTTTTACTGAAGATCGTGTTATCCTTGAAGGAAGAATTAATGAAATTAACCTGCTCGAAGGAAGCGCCATGGAAGTCTGCAGCTTTTTCGAATAGAACCTCTATGAAACTCACCTTTTTGAAGGCGACTTTTCTGAAATACGTGTCACCACAGAAGGTGGCATGGTTGAACAATATCTCGGGTAACGGATTCTCTTTATTGAAAACCGTAAAAAAGAAGAGCTTAGGAAAAACTGTCCCCGACAGATCACAAATTGAGTCATCTGATTTAGCTCGGTTTATCCGCTGAAAAACCAGTTCGTCTTCCCACTTGTCCAATTTCTCCCGACACTCTGCAGGAGCATGAAAAATACAATATGGCTTGCTGTGATGCATTACTTGGATTTCTACATTACTACACCAGCCCCCATATTTTTCACCAACACAACAATCCATAACAATCACCCTCCCCATCACCAATTCCGAATAATCAGTTCCTGCCTCTTGGCGGGCTTATTGGCCCCGCCGACGGTGTAGTTTATATCGACCGTCTCCATTGGTAAATCAGAAAAAACCTGACGGATATCGGGGTGGTCGTTGATGCTGAGGATAGCCTTGCCCTGCATACTGTGGAGCAACTCGGCCATCTGATGGTATTGCTCGAATTCGAATGGCACGCCGTAGCCTTCGGTTTGCCAGTATGGCGGGTCCAGATAGTGGAGTGTGTAGGGACGGTCGTATTTGGTGATGCAATCATGCCAACTGAGATGCTCGATGTAAGCTCTCGAGAGTCGCAAGTGAGCCTGGCTAAGATCTTCTTCGATACGGGTCAGGTTGAAGCGGGGCGGGCTGCTGGGTGCAATGCCGAAAGTGCGGGATTCTACCTTGCCGCCAAAGCACATTTTCTGTAGGTAGTAGAACCTGGCGGCACGTTGAATATCTGTAAGGGTTTCAATAGGAGTATCATTGAGCCAGGTGAACATCTGACGGCTGATCAGTGCGTGCTTGAACTGACGGCAGAACTCCTCCAAATGATGCTGCACGACCCGATAGAGGCAGATCAGATCGTTGTTGATATCATTGATGACCTCGACCTTGGTCGGAGACTTCATAAAGAATAAAGCCGCTGCCCCGGCGAAGGGTTCAACGTAGCAGCTATGCTCTGGGAATTGAGGCAGTAAATGTTTAGCCAGACGGCGTTTGCCGCCGATCCACGGGATGATCGGTTTCATGCGTGAGCTCCTTTGTCAAAACAGTTTTGACGTGTTAGGCTCCCCCCGCCGTGATCACGGTGAGGGAGTCTTCGGCCTATAGCTCACAGGGTTTGTCTGTGGGTTGGGTGGCCGGGCAACTGCCCCAACAGTCGTCCGGTCGCTCCCTCTATTTATATTGCTGTGGTTGACCTGTTGCGTCCCATACTGCATGCCCAGCCTCGTGGGGAACCACCAACCGATCGTTGATGTTTCGCACGACGGTAATTGCCGGGCAGTTGTCCGTCGGGCTAAAAAAAGCACCTTCTCCTGGCACCTCCAAAATGATTGATTCAGGCATCGTCCACCGCCGGGGTTGTTTCTGGGGGTTGGCAACGGTACAGCCTGGGGTCAGCCCCAGAACCACTCCCCATATAATTATCAACCCGAAAATATTACCCATCACACCACCCGGTAGTACGCCGATCGTTTAATATGTAGCGTCGCACCGCCATCCCAGGTGCGCACCTCGTACTCATTGCTCAACCCTGGACCAACCGGGGTGTTTGATACTCCCGCTGCAGCAGGCCAGAGCACTGCGCAACCGCCCACCGGTACGTTGGCAACCAGGATGTAAAGCAGCGCCATGTAGTTGACTGGCAGGTTGATGATGTCAATCTGCAGTGGTACTGCCAACGACAGAGCCGCCGCATCGATGCGCCATGCCATGCTCTTATTACAATCGATCACCGCATCCTCTGCAGGCACCGCGATTATTTCGAGAAATGGATTACGACCAGGTTGTGCTGATGGGGCACTTTCTACCGCCACTGCTGGCAGCTGCAAAACCTCTTCAATCAGGTTGACATCAATGCCCTGCCACCCTCCGAGCTGCACCGCGATTGTTTGTTCCTGTAGCTCGACAACCACCTGTTCCGAGTTTTGCAACGTCGCAACAACCTCTTCGGTTACCAAATTAACCTGGATAGTTTCATCTGGCATCAGATCGACCTGGGGACCGGATAGTTTACGATTATTTTTTGGCGTAAAAAGATCTCCACCCGCGTCAGTGAACGGATTTCATGCTCAGCATAATATTCACCTGCTTCGAGGCCTGCTGAGAGCGCAGGAGTCAACGCAAAGGACACGCCAAGAATCTCCCCGCCAATTGGAAACAAGCCGACCCCCATAATTTCCAGATCGGGCGAAGTTTGCTTCAGGTCTTTCGCCATCCGAAAATAAATAGTGTCATTGGTGATGTCGAAGGCAAACGACACTGTCCATAGCTTTGATTCCCCTTGATAAAAATCAACCAGCTTATCACTCATGATTAACTCCTCAATATTTTGACCTGCTGCGCAAATCTCTCAATATCAACAACACCCGCCTCGGCAGCGGTTATCAGTACACGCTTGTCCTGTACTGGGCTCAAGTCTTCTAAAATTGTGCTGGTGGCCTTGTTCCCGGTATCTTGCAACCAGTCCTCAACCCGCATACCAGCCAGATCCACCAGCACGATCTCTAGCCCATCAGCCGCAGGATCCCGCTCGTGATAATCAGAAAAAGGGTGTGGCATTGCGCCGATCGCCAGTGAAGACTTCTGCTCGGTGGGGTGACCGTTATAAGCCCACGGTGGATCCTGAGCCTCATATGCTGCAACCAATTCCCCATCTGAAATCCGTCGTAGCACAAACAGAAAATGGCCCCAATCATCGCGGCCCGCCAACGGGTACGGCGGAGAGGCACTGATATAACGTTGCTGTGCATATGCAGTGAAACGGTATGGCAAGGCACCAACTGCGGTTGGTGAAGAAGGAGTCGACAGGCTCATGGACAGCATCGTGAGATATGCCAACCCGGGGGGAGCTGCACATAGTTGGGCATCAACTACTGAAGGAGATCCACCGACTGTTTTGAACTGAGGGTAAAATCCATAAGTGCCACCAGGCAACGTAAGGTTCCCGCTACCTGTGTACCCATAAGTATCTGGATCGGTAGTTGTGTGGTATGTGCCCGTATACAAACTGACAGCTCCAACTGCCGTCTTCAGCCGACCCTGGCTGATGACCCCACTCGCGTTAAGAACGTCCAGAACAACCTTGTCCGCAGCGCTCATGAACCCGGCCAGAACCTGAGTGGCCACGGCATGGTGCGCCCCGCCACTTCGGTTGCCGTGGCTGCTGTCGGCAAAACGAGCACCCGGCAGTGTTCCGGCAATCAGGTTTGCGGCATTTTGGTAAAAACTGCCGTGCTGACCATCGAGTAAATCGCTGTCGTTGCCAGTGCCGCTACCCCCAGCCAGTCGGGCTGCTGGCACATAGCCGTTGGCGTCCAGATCGCAGATCCCATTTGCAGCGGCATAGCTCTGAATAATCTGAGTCACCAGGCTGATTAACGTGTTCAGGTCGGTTCGCGCTGCCGCCGGGCTGTCGGTGCCCTGGTCAACATTGGCCGCAGACGGGGTCTGAGCGGGAAAGTCCATATCATAATCCTCTGATAAAGGCGTCCAGGGTGCAGTCGGCTACCGCTGGGGTTGCGTTGTAGATGCGGATCTCTGGGCCGACCGTAGCGTCCTTGTCGACCAACTCCCAAGTCCATCCAGCACCGACGCTCTGCAGCGCCAGTTGGACCTGGGTAATTTTGGTGAAGCTCTTGGTGATCGGCAGACGGATATCGCCGACCCCGATTCGATAAGCGCCGCTCAGACCAGACGTGACCAGATCGTTGATCTCCTCGGTGATGACATCTGCCGAAAGCAGGATCGGCAAACTCTTGATCAGAGGCGCATTACCAATAACCGTCACACGGACCCGCAGGTATCTGGCGGTGATCAGCTGCGGCAACGCCCAGCCGTTCCAGACCACCCCGTCACTGCTCCAGTCGATCTCGATAGTCGGGCTGCCATCGCCGATAAAGCTGATCAACGGAGTAAAGATCAGATCGAAACCCAGATCGATGTCCGGGTGCTGGTAGACAATCGGTGAGCGGGCCCCATGGTTCCAACTTGTGTATTGATCCCAGTTAGCCGGGGCAGTGTCCCAGGTGGTGTCACTGATTGCTTCTAACCAGCTATTGTTGTCGACCAGACAATCGGTCTTGGTGCCTGGCCAACCCTGTGATGCGGGATATTCTGAGTAGGCCACGCTGCCGATGCGCGGATCGGCCAAAGTGCTCTCGATGTAGAGTGGCGATGAGACCAGACCGCTGGTATCGACGGCGGCGATCGCAAAGGTATAGTTTCCAGCGGCCAGCTGGTTGCTCTCGTAAGGAAAGGCGGTAATCAAGCCTTCGGTGTTGAAGTCGGTCATATCAGCCCAGAGCGCTCCCTGACCTAGCTTGTAGCGCACCAGAAAGCCCGCATGGTCGGCTGGTTTGTTGCTGTAGCTGGCTAAGAATTCGCGGGTGCCGTCCGGCTGACGGGTCACGGTAAAGGTCGAGGGCGTAGGTGGAAGTTGTGTCTTGCCGACCACGGTA
>JAJRQB010000150.1 GCA_024280485.1 Deltaproteobacteria bacterium | reverse complement strand
GGTTTGAATCGGGACTGAAAGTCCCTTAAAATCAAGGTCAAAGATCGTCATCCTCGCGAAAGCGGGGATCCACGCCTCTTAAAACCACTGGATTCCCGCCTTCGCGGGAATGACGAAATATGAGTAGCATCTGAAAGACTTAGACTAAAGTCCATAGTTTTTACTAGCGTGATGGAACAATAAAAGCTATCTCGCGCAGAGCCGCAGAGAAGAGCTGAGTCAACGACAAGGTGCTCTGTTTTTAGGGTTGGGTCAAACCCAGGTGTAGTTTGTGCTTTTCTCTGCGTCTTCGCGTCTCTGCGCGAGGCCGACCTTGACCTAATCTGGCAGGGCCTCATTCAACAATTCAAGAATATGCACCGCGCGTTGGTTGCCAGCGGCATGATTTATTGAATCCTGCAGCTGCATGATACACCCCGGGCAGTCAGTGGCGACCAACTCCGCGCCTGAAGATTCGATATTCCCCGCCTTTTTGGCACCAATTATCTTGCTGTTTTCATAGTGATAAACTGAATAGGTTCCGCCCAGTCCACAGCAGCTCCCGGCATTTTCCATTTCGACATACTCGACCTGGGGCAGCGCCTTGAGCACATCACGCGGTTCTTTCGTAATCCCTTGAGTCCGTAGATGACAAGGATCGTGATAGGTTACAATTTTTCTTTTTGCTGCACGCGGAAGTTCCGCCAACTTTTCGGCCAACCCCTGCTCGAGCAAAAAAACAAAAATATCCCGCGTCTGTGGCCCCAGAGCGGAGCACTCTCCCTCCATATCCCCATAGACCTTAACCAGTCCGGCGTTACAGGAGGCACATGCGGTCAGGATATAATCGACCGGCTCACGGGTCAGTGCGGCATAGTTCTGGTCAGCCAAAGCTTCAACCGTTTTACCCGCTCCAGCGGAGACTGCAGGTAAGCCACAGCAGACCTGGTCCTTAGGGATCACGACAGTGATACCAAGAAATTTTAACGCCTTCAGGAACGCTTCGCCGACTGCCGGGTACATGTAATTGATTCCGCAACCGGTAAAGAAAGCGACCGTCGGCTTGCCCGGATCACCCTCGATCCGATCAGGGCAGTTCTCGCGAAAAGGCTTATCGGTAAATGGTGGCAGGGTTCGTCCCGATTCAAGGTAGGGCACCGGAAAACGTAAACGCAGGCCGCTGTTGTCAGGTAATTTCTTAAATAGCAAGCTCGACAGTTTCCCGCCTGTCTTAGCCAGAGCATTCATCAACTTCGGGCGACCGATCACTGCTGCAACTCCCTTACCGAAGGTCGATAACCCCTTCTCCTCAGCGATCCGGCGGCGCGCAGCGGCCACAATCTCTTCGGTCGGCACCTTGTTAGGGCACCCGGCGCAGCAACTCCCGCAGAGCAGACACTGGCTGAGGTCTTCCATCACCTTGGCTTCGAAATCGATTTCACCCTCTAGCACAGCCTGAGAAAGCGCAATCTTGCCACGCGCAACCCGGCCTTCGCGTCGCTCGGCATCAAACACCGGACAGTGGGCTCTGCAGGCACCACATTTAACGCACTGTTCAATCTCTTCGCGGTAATCTTCTAAGTCTTTTAATTTCGCCATACCATCAACTTCTTAAGTCAAAAGCGGCCTCGCGCAGAGACGCAAAGACGCAGAGGAGAACAAGATCAAAACATGAGCTTTAGTTTTGGCCAAAAGCTATAAACCGTTTTTGGTTTTCTCTGCGCCTCTGCGTCTTTAGCGAGCAACGCGAACGAGCGCGAGACAGGTCCCTAGTTTTTACTGATCCAAAAATATCTTCCCGGGGTTCAAAATATTGTTCGGATCGAGAGCTTTTTTGATCGCCTTCATGTAGTCAGATGCTTTCTCAGTGATCTCAAGCGGGATGTAAGGAGCCTTGGCAATGCCAACGCCATGCTCGCCACTCATAGTCCCACCCAGTGCTAAGGCACCCTTGAATACCTCTTCGATCGCCTTTTCAGCTTTTTCAGCTTCGCCTGGCACTTTTTTGTCGATCATTACGTTGACATGAATATTGCCATCACCGGCGTGGCCGAAGTTAACAATCGGAATACCATATTTTTCGCTGATGGCATCAACCTTACGGATCATCTCCGGTACCTTCGAACGGGGCACGCAGATATCCTCATTGAATTTGTCCGGGTTGACCTTGCGCAACGACGCCGAAACCGAACGTCGAATCTGCCACAGTGCTTCACTTTCGGCCGCCGTTGTGGCGACGCGCGTCTCCACAACGCCGAGAGGTTGGATAATATCAGTGATTTTCTGGACCTGCTTCTCAAGAAATTCACGATCACCGTCGACCTCGATGATCAACAACGCTCGTGCTGCTTCAGGAACCTGAAAATCGGTCGCTTGACGCACACAGTCGATCGTACGGCCATCCATGAATTCAAGGGTCGCCGGAATAATTTTATTGCCGATGATCGCTGAGACTGACTGCGCCGCACCATCAATCGAGTCGAACATCACCAGCATGGTCTGCTTGGCTTCAGGGAGCGGCAGTAATTTAATAATGATGCGCGTGATAATACCGAGGGTGCCCTCACTGCCACAGATCAACTTGGTCAGATCATAGCCGACCACACCCTTCATCGTCGGTCCACCGGTCGTAATGATATCTCCCTGTGGCGTAACAATCTGGAGCCCGATAATAAAATCTTTGGTCACACCGTACTTCACACAGCGCGGCCCGCCAGCGCATTCAGCGACATTTCCGCCAAGCGTAGAAAACTTAAGCGAAGCCGGGTCGGGCGGATAGAAGAGCCCGAGCTTCTCTACGGCCTGCTGAAACTGCCCAGTCACCACCCCCGGCTCAACGGTTGCCACCAGATTTTCACTGTCGATTTCAATTATCCGGTTCATCCGTTCGGTGGCGAGAACTATCCCGCCAGTGACCGGCAAACTGCCCCCGGTAAATCCGCTTCCAGCGCCACGCGGAAAAACCGGAATTTTCTCGGCATTGGCCATCTTCATCATCAACGAAATTTCTTCTGCCGTCAGGGGATGTACCACCACATCGGGCAGAAATTTTAATTGAGTGGCATCGTAGCTGTAACAGAGCAGATCGGCTTTTTGTGTGGTGACATTCTCTTTACCGACAATATCACTTAAAATCCGAATGATTCGGGCTTCGATCATCTTAATTCCCTGGACTCAAAAGCTAAATGAAAAGGGCGCAACACCTCGCGTGAGGCACCTGCACCCCGAAATTGGTAACAAGTTCATTATTGAACAGGAGAAGGACAAATGTCCAGCAGCCCACTCTAGGAGTCTGTCGGACTATGCGGGCCGGATTTGCAGCCAGCTCATGGATAGTCCGACAGCTTCCTAGCGCCTCTTGAACCAGCCGCTCTTCTCCTGGTATAGCTCGACGCAGTTTTTGCCTTTCTTTTTCGCTTGGTAAAGAGCCTTGTCCGCGGCCTCAATCAATCCGCTGCGCTTTATTTTTCCTCCGGGAGGAAGAGTGGCAACACCAAGACTCATCGTCACCCGATAACTCATCTTTTCAAAAAAGAATTCTCCGGTCGCAACCGCCACTCGCAACTTTTCGGCAACAATCATTGCGTTATCAGCTCCCGTTTCAGGGAGTACAAAAACAAATTCTTCACCGCCGTAACGTGCAATAAGATCATATTCACGAATCTGCTCACTACAGACACGGCAGACTTCACGTAAAACAAAATCTCCAACTTGGTGACCATGAAAATCATTAAATTTTTTGAAATTATCAATATCACACAAAATCAGACTCATCTCCAGATCGCGCCGTAGTGAGCGATTGAGCTCTTTCTCAAGAAATATCTGAAAATACCGATGATTATAAACCTCGGTTAAACCATCCAGATTGGCGATGCTTTCGAGGTAGGTATTTTTTTCTTCAAGTTCGGTAGTCAATTTTTCAAGCTTGACCTTGGCCTTAACCAGCTCACGGTTGATCTGCTCATATGACATATTGAGTTGACTGAGCTCAATATTTGCTTCCTGAAGGAGTTCGGGTATCGACAAGGTCCCCCCAATTTTGATGCCGAAAAACTCCGCGGCTTGAGCGACCTCAACATGAACCCGTTGCAACAAATCATCGATCGTTTCATCATCCAGAGAAAAACGCTGCTTCGCCTGTTCGCGAAAAGGGCGGTGATAGTCGATCGGCCTGCCCGAATAGAGGATATTGGCGAGCAGACTTGCAAGGTAGACGATCTCAATATTTCGTTTCATAACCGGATCATCGCCCTGATAACTTTCAGGATTATGGTGGTTAAGGATGGGCACGGTCAGGCTTTCTGGAAAATGCCAGAGATGCGCCGCCTCACACCCGATATAAGCATGATCGGCTCCGATCAACTCTTCCTCAAGCTGATGCAGGCTTTTATCCCCCTGCGCTGCCTTACTGAAGATGTCACTATAACGATCTGTAAAAGCAGAGGCCAGAATCAGCTTGCCAAGGTTGGCCAGTAAACTGACGGTAAAGACCTCTTCAGTATCATCATCACAGATTTTACTCATCAACAGCTTGGCGGAGACAGCTGCGGCCAAAGAGTGTTCCCAGAACTCCTCATAGCTGAAACCATCAGGTTCAACACCGCGCTCCATGTTCAAAAAAGAAAAAGAGAGCACCAGAGAACGAACCGCATTGGTCCCGAGAATCGCGACCGCCTGCTGAATAGTACCAACCTCGTTCGGGAAATTATAGAAAGAGGAATTAACAACCTTAAGCACCTTGGCCGACAACGAAATATCCTGTGAAATCAGTTTGGTGATGTCAAATATCGTTGTATCCTCTTTAGCGGTCAGGCTGATCAATTTGGAGGCCACTGTCGACAATGTCGGCAGTGAACCCGTATCAATCACCTGCTGCAGCACTTCTTCTTTATTCATCCCGCACTCTCTCCCCATAGCAAAATTAGCATCTTCTTAACAGTGCTAAAGATTACCACCTATTTTCGGCAGCACCAGTCCGCCATCAGGGATAACTACGGTTTTCGGTTGAGTAGGCAACTCACTCAGTGACATTTCGATCGCCTGCTGAAGATCAGCGGCTTTCTCCATCCCCATTCGTTCGCTGATCACAGCATCAAAACTACTGACCAGCAACACGCGAAATCGCCGCGCCTTGCTCAGCAGAGAATGAGCCGTCTGGCCATTAATCTGGTAATTCTCACGCAATGCCTCTTCAAAATCATCGAGATCCTGATAATCAAACCAGGAGTAGAAGTGCTCGTTTCCAAACCCATCGCGACAAGCTGCCAGAAAAATGATTGTGCCCCCCTCACGTACCGCCCGACAACCGTAATCGAGTGCTTTTTGGGCCTGGATCAAATTCATATCTTTGGGTTCGCCACCACTAGAGATTATCGCCAGGTCAGCAAGCTCAGTCGTCGGTTGATAAAGCTCGCGCACCTGAGCACAGGCGGCAAGATGAGCCTGTTCAAGCTCACCGGCATAGACCCCGAGAATCTCCTTTTGCGGGGAGAGTACGGTATTAAGCAGCAGATCACAGCGCACCATACGGGCGGCCTCAAGCAGATTGTGATGAACGGGATTACTGTCGAGAATCCCCGGAACAGCCTGCGGATGCTTGCCTGTCAGCGGAGCAGAATTGAATACCGAAAAGTGACTTGCCATACAGGTTTTACGTGCCGCCACACCAGGCACCAGGCCCTTACGACCACCACCAAACCCGGCAAAATAATGGAACCCAACTGTGCCGCTAACAATGACACGATCGGCTTCAACCAGGCGGCGATTGACCGAAACCGGAATCCCCCCCGCGGTCACCCCCAACTCAACCAGTTGCTCTTCATCATCGCAATCATGATCGAAGACCGCGACGCGACCGTAAAGCGGTCCAAGAATTTTTCGATATTCAGCTTCGCTCTGAGGCCGATGGATTCCCAGAGCGATCAGGATACTGATTTGACTATCAGCGATGCCACAGCGATTAAGCTGCTCAACCAGTATCGGCAGGTAGATTTCGCTGCCGGTATACCTGGTGATATCACTGGTCACAATCACCACTTGATCGTCCTTGTCGAACGACTCATTCATGGGTGGGGCACCGATCGGCGCATCAAGTGCCTTCCTGATCAACTCATCAGCACTAAACTTTGGTAGTGCTATCTGAGGTTGCAGTTCTACAGCCTCAAAAGGGAGTTCACCCCGCTGCGTCGCATGACCATATTTCAGTTCAATCTGCATAAAACCCCCTAGCAGCCCGTAGGACTATTCATGAACTGGCTGCAAATTCGTCTGATTGGTCCAGATTTCGGTTCCTTTTTCGACCAATAGCTACGGCTATTACTCTTAAATCAGCCAAAATCTGACCTCAACCAGTCAAATTTTCGCTTCAGCCCGTATAGTCCGACAGACTGCTATAGTTATGATCTTACAAGGTTCTGTATCTTGCGACATCCGTCCGGTTTATGTTAAGAACAACAATTCCCCTATCTCCTGTACACGAGGGCATAAAATGAAACGTGACATCCTTCCGCTCAGCACTCCGAAAGCAAAGATCGATGACGAATCAAAACTGGCCTTCGGAACCGAGTTTACCGACCGCATGTTCGTCATGGAGTTCGACCGCAAAAAGGGCTGGCATTCGGCACGTATCCAGCCTTATGGTCCCTTCTCCCTCGACCCGGCGGCCACGGTTCTTCACTACTCACAAGAGATCTTTGAAGGGCTTAAAGCCTTCCGCCGCTCAGACGGCTCAATTGCTCTCTTCCGCCCTCAGGATAACATCTCGCGCTTCAATCGGAGTGCGACAAGGATGTGTATGCCTGAGGTCGATGAAAAGTTCTTTCTCGACTCATTGCTTGAGTTAATCCGTCTCGAATCTGACTGGGTTCCGAAGAGTGAGGGGACCAGTCTCTATATCCGTCCGACCATGATCGCCACTGAGGCATTTCTCGGCGTGCGCCCGGCAGATCAATACCTCTGTTATATCATCCTTTCTCCGGTTGGTGCCTACTACAAAGGTGGGATTGCTCCGGTCAAAATCTGGATCTCCGATCACTATGTGCGTGCTGCCCACGGCGGAACCGGTGAAGCAAAAACTGGCGGGAACTATGCCGCCAGCCTGATGGCAGCAAAAGAAGCTGCCGAAAACGGCTACGATCAGGTCTTGTGGCTCGATGCCCGCGAGAAGAAGTATGTCGAAGAGGTCGGCAGTATGAATATGATTTTCCTCTACGATGACAAGATCGTCACTTCACCACTCAAAGGGACAGTTCTGGATGGAATCACCCGCCGCTCGGTACTGCATCTACTGAAGGATATGGGCTACAAGATCGAAGAGCGCGCACTGTCGGTTGATGAAGTGATGGAAGGTGCCGGTAATGGTCGCCTCAAAGAAGCTTTCGGCACTGGCACTGCTGTCGTTATCTCACCGGTTGGCTCCTTCTGCTACAAGGACAAATGTGTTCAGCTTGGCAACGGCGAACCGGGGGAGCTGACGATGAAGTTGTACAAGGAACTGACCGATATTCAATATGGCCGCCAAACCGACAAACACGACTGGGTGGTTGAGCTTTAAACGGATCCCTATTTAAAAAACTTCACCAGCCCGCACCAAAAAAATTGGTTGCGGGCTTTTTTTTGCGAAAACCATGCTCAGAATCTGAAAATGTCAGTGCAACAGTCTTCAGTCGCGACAGCGCAGCGAGCATACTGTGTAGCAAAACAACTCAACTACTTCGTATAAAAGCTCAATGCCTCAGTTCCCCTCATAAGCCACACCCCTAAAGCTCAACAAAAATTCCACAGAAACCTCGGCTTTACTACATATCTTCAGCAACTTAGAGCGTAAACACCACACTCAATCATGTCGGCTAGCGGAATGGCACAAAACCTGCTCTACAACCCGCGCCTCCCTTTGCCAGCTATTGCACAGGGGTATTTAATCCACGAAGGAGTCCTAACTAAAATGTGTCGCATCGGAGCTATTAAAAGCCTCAACTACGTGCACCCGAGTCAAGCGCTGCAATTGATGCAGTCGCAGCAAAAAGGCCATGACAATTCCGGATTTGCCATGGTCATGCATGATCTCGGAGGCATTTTTGAAAACTACAAACATCTCCCGACCCTGTCGATGGCCGCGACCGACCAAGGGGTCAGACTGGCTGAGGATATTCTGCATCAGGCAGGCTTTCAGCGGGTCATGCAATGGGTTCCTGAAACCGATGATCGTCCGGGTCTCGACATCAATGCGATGCCGAATTACGTCTTCGAAACCTTTGACTACCCTAAATCTTTCCGCAATGCCGAGCAGAAGGTGAAAGAGGACCTGCTGCTCGACATGCGTCTGAAGTTGCGTGCGGCCCTTGAGCCGAATGAAGAGGGGTTCGCTTACTCCTTCTGGCCTGACGTTGTCACACTGAAAGAGATCGGCAACCCACGCGACATCGGTACCTACTTTCGCCTTTGGGAGCCTGACACCAAGCTAACCGCTAAAGTCATTACCACCCAGTGCCGGCAGAACACCAACTACGACATTGTCCGCTATGCAGCTCACCCCTTTCACCTACAGGGGTACACGGCTCTGGCCAATGGCGAAAACACCTTCTACCTCAAGAATGTCGAGTTTCAACGCAAGCTGCATCGTGGCTATATCGGTTTCGAATCTGACTCGCAGTGCTTTCTCTACACCCTGCACTATATCCATCGCGAGCTTAACTGGCCGTTACGCTATTTCAAGCATGTCGTGACCCCACTGCCATTTGATGACATTGAGAAACGGGAAGACGCTCAGCAGCTCAAAGCGATCCGTCAGTCTTTAGGCCACCTCGAGATCAATGGTCCCAATACCATCATCGGTGTACTACCAGACAACACCCTGTTCACCTGTTGTGACGCTAAAAAATTACGTCCGATAGTGATCGGGCGAACCGAGGATACTGTCGTCTTCTCTTCTGAAGTCTGCGGCATTAATGAGATTCTCCCGGATCGAGATTGGGCAACAGACATCTACCCCCACGAGCGCGAGATCGTGACGATCGATGAAAAACTGGAGGTTCAGCGATGGAAACAATGAAAGTACAGGACGTCACCTCTAATGATCTGCCCTGGAAGATCAGCTATGACGCCCATCGCTGTACCCTTTGCGGTTCCTGTGTCTCGGCCTGCTCTTTCCGCGCGATCGAAGCCAAGATCGAAAAACGGCGCATGGTCTTCTCCGAAAGCGAACTTCCCGAGCCCAAAGCGCGGTTCTCAGCAGTTCCGGTGATTCGACAGGTCAAATCGGTTAAAAATTACTGTCGTGGCTGCGGAATCTGCGAAAAGATCTGTCCCAACGATGCCATCGCTCCGCTACGCAATCCCGACTCACGTCACCCGATCATTACCCGCTGCCTCGGCGGCGATTCGATCAAACGGGGCGGACGTAAAAATCTGGAATCTGCGGTTCGAACCCTCGACAAACTGCGTGTCGGCCGCATTTCGCAGATGACCGACCCGAGTCTTGACGCCCAGCGCCACACCTTCGACATACTGGCACCCTTCGGGCGGATTCTGCCGCCAGAGAAGCTACCGATGGGGATCGGCCCCGACGGTCTCTTGCAGACGACAGGGACCACCCCTCCAGTGAACTGGATCTATCCAGTCATCATCGGGGATATGTCGATCGGCGCCCTCTCCTGGCGGATGTGGGAAGCGGTCGCCATGGCGGTCGCCTACCTCAACGAAGAGTGTGGGCTACCTGTCCGGATGTGTTCCGGCGAGGGAGGCGTGCCTGTTCGCTTACTGAAATCGAGATACCTCAAATATATGATCCTGCAGATTGGGTCGGGGCACTTCGGCTGGAACCGGATTGCCAAGGCGATGCCGCACATGATCGAAGATCCTGCTGGCATCCTGATCAAGATTGGCCAGGGTGCCAAGCCGGGTGACGGCGGACTACTGATGGCGAATAAGGTTGCCGAGCACATTCAGGCAATTCGCGGTGTGCCCAAGACCGACCTATTGTCACCGCCGAACCACCAGGGCCTCTACTCGATCGAAGAGAGTGTGCAGAAGATGTTCCTCTCCTTCAATGCTGCCTTCAAATTCCGCGTGCCGGTGGCGATCAAGGTTGCCGCATCGGCGACCAGTGTCAGCGTCTACAATAACCTGGTGCGTGACCCCTACAACATCGTCGGGGGTCTGTTTCTCGACGGTATCGATGGTGGGACCGGAGCCGCCCATGAGGTCAGCCTCGACCATACCGGCCATCCGATTGTTTCCAAACTTCGCGACTGCTATCTGGCCGCTACCGCTCAGGGTCGCCAGGGCCAGATCCCACTCTGGGCCGCTGGCGGACTCGGCAAAACCGGCGACCTCGCTGCCGATGCGTTCAAGATGATCTGTCTCGGCGCCAACGGTGTCTTCACCGGCAAATTGATTCTGCAGATGGCAGGCTGTGTCGGCAACGATCAAGGTCGCTGCAACGCCTGCAATACCGGCCTCTGCCCGGTCGGCATCACCACTCAGGAACCGCCACTGGTCAAACGCCTCGACCCGGAAAAGGTTGCGCAAAACATTGTCAATTACTTCCTGGCGATGAATACCGAGCTCAAGAAACTGATGGCCCCCATCGGCAACAGTTCGCTGCCAGTCGGTCGGGCCGACGCACTGATCGCCACCGACCATGCCGTTGCCGACAAACTACAGATTCAGTACGTCTGTTAAGAACGCGTGAGGCGTGAAGCGAGAAGTGTGAGGCGAGAAAAACCCACATCTTACTCCTCACTCCTTACTCCTCACGGAGATTAAGAATATGTCAGCTAAAATTATTGGCTTTGATGAAAATAACCAGCGGATTTCAACCCAGCTGCTGCTGCAACAGATTTATGGCGCTCTCGACGCTGGCAAAACCGAATTTGAAATTCTTGCCAGCGGCCACCACAACATCGGTGGTCCACTCTGGACCGAAGACGGCTCTCCACTTAAGTTCCGGGTCAAAAACCCCGGTCAGCGAGTCGGCTCCTTTGGCCTCGAAGGGACCGAGATCATTGTCGAAGGTTCGGCTCCTGCCGATGCAGGATGGTTGAACGCTGGCGCTGAACTGACTATTCTCGGCGATGGCGGTGACACCACAGCTCATTGTGCGGCCAGCGGCAAGATCTACGTCGCAGGTCGGGTCGGCACCCGCTCCGGGTCGCTAATGAAACATGATCCGGCCTACCCTGCTCCTGAATTCTGGGTCCTCAAACGCACCGGTTCCTTCTGCTTCGAATTTATGGGTGGCGGTATCGCGGTCATCTGTGGCGTCGGCTGCGAAAATGTGAACTCGATTCTCGGCAACCGCACCTGTGCTGGCATGGTCGGCGGCACAATCTATGTGCGCGGTCCGGTCAAAGGACTTTCCGAAGATGTCTGGATGCTCGATCTCGATGACGCTGACCGTGAGTTTCTCACAGCGGGAATGCCGACCTTTCTCGGCAAGGTAGAACGCAACGAGTTGCTTGAAGAACTGACCAAATTTTCGGCCTGGAAGAAGATTGTCGCCAAGAGCAACGCTGAGCGCCGCGTCCATTCGCGTATCACCATGCACGAGTTTCGCACCCAAAAGTGGGTCGAGGGTGGCATTTTCGGCGATCTTATCGATGATGACTACCTGGATGTCGCTGGACTGGTCAATACCGGGAGCGGACGACTCAAAGTTCCTCACTGGCAGGATAAAAAATTTGGCGCGCCTTGCCAGGTAGCTTGTCCGTCAAATATTCCGACCCAGGATCGCATCAACCTGTTGCGTCAGGGCAAGCATGAAGAAGCCCTGCAACTGGTCCTGAAGTATTCACCCTTTCCAGCCAGCGTTTGTGGTGAAGTCTGCCCCAACCCTTGCATGGATGCCTGCAGCCGTCAGTTTGTCGACAAATCGGTCAGCATGGCCTCGCTTGGTCGACTGTCACGTGACATTTCTGCTCCAGAAACAGCCGCGGCGACCGGCAGGAAGATTGCGGTGATAGGTGGTGGTCCTGGTGGTCTCTCTGCGGCCTGGCAGGCACGCCTTTCAGGCCATTCTGTCACGGTTTTTGAGGCGGATACTGAAGTTGGCGGAAAGCTGCGTCAGGTCATTCCTACGGACCGCTTGCCTGAAAATTCACTTCAAAGTGAGATCAAGCGGATCAAAGATCTGGGTATCGACGTTAAGAACAATACCCCGGTCGATGCCGAACTTTTCGAGCAGATCCATAAAGACCACGATGCTGTGGTGATTGCCTCGGGTTCGCACAATGCTGTTGTCATCCCCTTCCCCGGCCATGAGCGCCTGATCAAGGGTCTCGATTTTCTCAAAGAGGTCAACGCTGGCAAGAAACCGAAAATCGGCAAACGGGTCGTCGTCATCGGTGCCGGTAACGCGGGGATGGACGTCTGCCTGGGGGCCTACGCCATGGGCGCTGAAAAAGTCATCTCCATCGACGTCCAGCGTCCGGCCGCCTTCAAGAAGGAGATCGATCACGTCAAAGATCTCGGCGGCGAAGTCCGCTGGCCGGTCTTTACCGAAAAGATTACTGCCGAAGGGCTGGTGACTAAGGATGGTGAATTGATCGAGGCCGATGATGTTATTATCTCGATCGGTGAACGTCCTGATCTCTCCTACGTTCCACGTGAATGGTTGACCGAACGCGGCATGATGGATATTGATGCCTGTGGTCAGTCAACCAAGGCTCCGGGGATCTTCGCCATTGGCGATGCCACTCACCCCGGGTTGCTGACTCACGCAATAGGCCAGGGACAGGAAGCGATCACCTATATTAACGATATGCTGAGCGGCAAGGAACTAAAGCCGATCATCAAACCTGAAATGATAAATCAGGCTTGCCTGAGTAAAGAACTGTTCAAACCGCGCAACCGGGGGAAATTTAACGTGACAGACGGCAAGGAAGAGACCCTGCGCTGCATCAGCTGTGGGACTTGCCGCGATTGCACCATGTGCCTTGAAGCGTGCCCTGAAGGGGCCATTCGTCGCGTCGACAAAGAGGACGGCACCTTTGAATATATTTCAGAAGACCATGATTGTATCGGGTGCAGTATCTGTGCGGGGATCTGCCCTTGTGGTGTATGGGCGATGGAACAGGTTGTCTGAAAATAAAAGCCCCCCAGGGGCTTATTCTCCTGTCACCGCAGGCGCGGAATCAGTCGCGACGGGGACAGATTCCAGTGCCTCGCTTGTGGCTCTTTACGCCTTACTCCGAGGCCAGTTGATAGTAAACACCCTTCTGGTGCTGGGACTGAGAAAAATCGTCGCTATAGACGCTCAGGAACTCTGACGCGCCAAGAAAGAGAACTCCGCCGGGATTCAGCTTTTTGGCAATTTTGTTATAGAGCTGAACCTTCCCTTCTCTGGAAAAGTAAATCGCCACGTAACGACAAAAAATGACATCAAAGCGTCCCAAAGTGGAAAAACTGTCCATCAAATTGAAGTTGCGGAAACTGACCATCTTTTTTATCTCATCTCCAATGCGCCATTGACGATCATCTTCCTGAAAATAGCGCTTGCGTAAATCTGGCGGCAGGCCACGATTGATGACAACCCGGTCATAACTTCCCTTCTTCGCCACGGCAAGGGCCGTATCGCAGATGTCTGTTCCGACAATTTCAAACATCTCGGGTCGCAACTGAGGGGTCGTCCGGGCAAACTCGCAAATCAACATCGCTGTCGAGTAGGCTTCCTGACCGGTCGATGATGCGGCCGACCAGATGCGGATCTTGCTGCGCTGCCCTTCGCGGACCTGTCGGGCCAATTCGGGCAACAACTTTTCACGCAGAATGGTGAAGGGGTGCTGATCACGAAACCAGAGGGTTTCATTAATCGTAATCCCGTCGACAATCCTGTTGCGCAGCTCCTTCCCGCCACCTCCTCTGGCCTTATGGTAGAGCTCGGTAAAGGAATGGCAGCCAGATTCCAGCGCGAGATCTCCCAGACGACTTTCGATCAGATACTCCTTGCCGTCGGCCAGCAGATTACCAGAGATTTCGGCGATAAAATCCCGGAGCACCGGAAATTCTTGTGGTTGTAACTTGAGACCCATGAACCGAACCACCTTTCAGGATAGGCGCTGAAGTATCTCTTTCAGTTTTTCCAAGCGCTGCTCCGCGGTACCAGACTGATCCGTTTCGGTTATCCTTCTGGCCTCGAGTATCAACTGACGCATCTGTTCGACACGCCCCTCAAGCAGAGCTATCCCCTCCGCAGCATGCTGCTCAACAGCCTCCTTGGCCAGGCGATAATCTTCCGTCTCACTGACCCGTCGCTGATACTCACGAATATTCTCCAGCTTTTCGCGAAGCAGTGAAATGTCGATCGGTTTTTCTATATAGTCGCGGGCGCCCAGGCGCATCGCCTCGACGGACGTATCGATCGAGGCATGACCGGTTACCAGGATAACTTCGGTCGATGTCGATTCCTCGCGGACAAAGCGGAGCAATTCAAGTCCCGATTCGCCGGGCATGACCATATCGGTGATGACGACATCAACCTTCTCATCGCTCAGAACCTGTTTTGCTATTTCTGCATTTTCAAACACCAAGATACGATCCTCGGGCATCTCCTGAGCCAGCCCCTTTTCATATATTTTACGCGCGACCTGATCGTCATCGACACACAGAATTCTCATCGATCCCCTTCCTTTCTCGCCAGTCGGACTAAACGCTGTGGCAGATCTGCCAGTTCAATCGATTCATCAGAGAGTCCCGCCGCATCAATCGCCTGGGGCATGCCGTAGACCACACAGCTCGCTTCGGCCTGGGTCAGACAGTAGCAAGTGTTGCGTTTGAGGGCCTGCACACCATTCAGACCATCGGCCCCCATACCGGTCATGATCAGCGCCAGAACTCGGGACTGACGCATATTTTCAGCCACCGAGCGGAACAGGACATCGACCGCCGGTCGACAGCTGTTCTCAGGCGGAGCATCAGACAGTTCCACCGTCCATCCGTCACGAGCCTTTTTCACCAGCATATGCTGGCTGCCTGGCGCAATCAACACCTGCCCGGAACATACCGGATCACCGGCCGCGGCCTCTCTGACCTGCAAGTGAGATTTTTTATTGAGGTCTTTAGCCAAGGCGGCTGTGAACAGAGCCGGCATGTGCTGTACCAGCAGCACCGGCAAAGGAAAGTCTTTCGGCAGGGCGGGAATCAACGCTGTAAGGGCGTTGGGACCACCGGTCGAAATTCCGATCAACAACAGATCAAAGGGTCCCATTTTTTTCAACGAACCGAGTGCCGACGTAGTGGACGAAGGCTTTTGCCTGGTCGCTGCTCCCAGCACCCTCTTTTCAGCGGGCACAGCAGGTCTCGTTTGATCCGCTGACTGCAATATCTTACGCGTCGCCACCAGACGGAATATCGGCCGCAGCTCTCGAATCAACAGGCGGCGGTTTTCTTCACTCGTACTCCCCGCGGGTTTACGTATAAATTCGAGAGCGCCCAGGTTCAGTGCCTTGATGGTGGTGGACGAACTCTCTTCGCTGGCGGAACTGACCATTACCACCTCGGTGCCAGGAAAATCCTGCCTGATCCGCTTCAGAGCTTCGATGCCACCCATACCTGGCATCTCAACATCGAGCAGCACCAGGTTGAATTCCCCCTTGACCAGTTTGGCCAGGGCCAGTTCGCCAGTCGGCGCGGTCGCAGCAACCCGCGCGTCGGGCAGTCCCTCCACCACCTGGGAGAGGATTTTCCGGTAGGCTACGGTATCATCGACAATCAGAACATTGATCATTCAAGACATCCATTAAGTTGCAGGGTCAAACTCCGTCTCCTTACCGGCTGTTAGCTGGCGGAGTCCATTGATACCGACTGCTCGATCAAAGTAAACAGGGAGAGAGTCTCCTGCAGTTCAACAGCCATCTTGGCCAGTTCCGTCGCGGCATCATTGGTCTGGTTGGCGCCGACCACAGTATCACTGATGGTCTGGTTGACTCCCTGGATCTCACTCGATATCTCACTGGCTCCCAAAGAGACTTCATCAATACTGCGCGTGATCGTATCCGCCCCTTGCGAGACACCAACCATGTTTTGAGCAATTTCATTGACGGTGGCCGACTGTTCTTCCACTGCGGTGGCAATGGTGTTAGTGATCGTGTTCATCTCACCGATAATAGTACTGATTTTCTCAATAGCACTCACCGAACTGTTGGTGTTGGTCTGCATCTCTTCTATCTGGCGACCGATCTCCTCGGTTGCTTGCGCAGTCTGTTTGGCCAATTCCTTGACCTCGTTAGCGACCACGGCGAACCCCTTCCCCGCCTCCCCGGCACTAGCCGCCTCAATCGTTGCGTTGAGCGCAAGTAAATTGGTCTGGTCGGCGATATCGCTGATAGTATCAAGAACCTTACCGATCTCCATCGACGAGTTGTTGAGACGCTCCATCGCCTCGCTGGTATGTCTAGCCTGACTGTCGGCATCGCCGGAAATACGTGATGCCGATTCGCAGTTACCAGCCACCTCATTTAAGGAGCTACTCATCTCTTCTATTGCAGCGGCAACGGTAGAGATCGAGGTAGCCATGTCGCCTGTCGATTCAGACACGTTGCCGATATTGACCGACAACTCTTCGCCAGCAGCTGCGATGGTATTGGTTCGCTGACTTATCCCTTCGGCGCCATCCGCCATCTCGGAAGAGGTACTCGACATTTCTTCAGCGGCACTGGCCAGAACTCGGGAATTGCCCGCCACGCCTAGCAGGGTGTCACCGAGTTGCTGTGCAATTTTATTGAGCGATTCGACGAGGCGACCGACCTGATCCGTCGATTTCACCTCCATCTGCTGCGCCAGATTACCGCCCGCAATCTCCTGGGCAAAATTGACGCAGCCCATCAACGGATTCACGATCATTCGGGTGAAGAGGGTGCCAAGAATCGCGCATAAACCAATGCCAACAACCAGCATGATCCACTGCAGTGTCCTGAGGCTCGCAACCTGATCCTTGCTCTCGATTGAGTCATTTGCCATGAGTTGTTGCTGGCTTACGACCATCGCATCAAGGTTCTCCAAGATGACACTTGCCAGCGGTGCCGCCTTTGTTCCAAGCCAGTAGCTGGCCAGATTCCACTCGTCACCGCCGCGAATTGCAAACATCTCTTGCGGTAGCGGGTCAAACTGCTGGCGGGCCTCGGCAAATAGATCGTAGGCCTGACGCTGCCCAGGCGTTAGAAGATCGAGCTGATTGGAAAGATCACCGAAACGCCTGGTGTTCTTGGCCCAAAGGGTCTCGAACTGCTGCTCGAAACTTTCATCACCGGAGAGCAGGTAAGCACGGATCGCCCCCAGCCCCAAACCGAGTGTTCCTCGTACGTCCGCCATCATCCCCAGCAAAGCCTTGCGTTCGGCGGTCGCTGGCAGCTTGGCCTCCAGGTCGATCATTCTGGTGATATTCGTTGCCATGATCTTGGCCTTGGGCGCAGCCTGTCCAAACAGGATTTTCTTTGCCGGTTCATTATCGACTTTGTGGGCGATCTCCTCTATCTCTTGCTGATAGGTTTTAAAATCGGCGAGTTTTGCCTCGATAATTTTAAGACGTTCAATATTCTTGGGATCGGTCCAGTTAACCGCAAAGGTCTTCAGTGCGGCCAGGTCAGGCCCGATATGATTCTCCCAGGCTGCGGCACGCTCCTCCCTGAATTTATCCTTACCGAGAAGCATCCAACCGCGCAGTGCCGCTAATGATTCATTTATCCCGTTAAGCATCTCCATGCTTGACTGAACGGTAGGGGCGCGCAGGTCGACCATCTGCGTGGTTATATCGGCGGTGCGCTGGACCTGCCAGAGTGTCGACATCACACTGCCCAGGAAAATGAGCCCGACCAATGCGAACCCCGTTCCGATCTTCGTTCCCACCCCCAGGTTCCGAAACAATGACAACATCTTGATTCTCCTTTCTCGAGTTTGATTCTTGCTATGTTTAATAGTTCAATGCATAACTCAATCGGTCCTGAGCTGTCCGGCCAGACTGCTCAGTTCTTTGATCTGGCACTTCAAACAGCGTCTTCAGTTTCAAGGCACCGAGCAGTTCGCGATATCGTCGCAGCGACCCTATCCCGCCAATTGGTCTGTTTATTCGCTGACCTTGAACTGACCAACCGTCTGTTGCAGTTCGGTGGCGAGCTGTGCCAGTTCATTAGCCGCAGTGCTGGTCTGGGTCGCACCCGAAGCGCTTTCCCGGGCCGCCTTGTTGATCCCCTGAACCTCAACAGAAATCCCATCCGCGCCCTTGGCAGCATCTTCGATGCTGCCGTTGATATTTTCGGCGGACTGTGAGGCACCGACCATACTGCAGGCGATCTCATTGATCGTTGCCGACTGCTCCTCAACTGCGCTGGCGATGGTGGTTGTAATGTCGTTCATTTCAGAGATGATCTCGCTGATCCCTTTGATGGCGGTTACCGAGCCGTCGGTGTTGGTCTGCATCTCTTCGATCTGACGACTGATCTCTTCAGTAGCCTGAGCGGTCTGTTTGGCCAACTCCTTGACCTCGTTGGCGACCACGGCAAAGCCTTTGCCCGCCTCGCCGGCACTGGCGGCCTCAATAGTGGCATTGAGCGCCAGCAGATTGGTCTGGTCGGCAATATCGCTGATGGTGTCGAGGACCTTGCCGATCTCCATTGCCGAACTATTAAGCCGTTCCATCGCTTCGCTGGTATGGCGGGCCTGGCTGTTGGCGTCGTCGGATATCCGCGCGGCCTGCTCGCAGTTGCTGGCCACTTCGCTCAGGGAGCTGCTCATCTCTTCGATCGCGGTGGCCACGGTATTGACCGAGGCCGCCATCTCCCCGGCTGAATTTGAAACACTGTTGATATTCGCTGACATCTCCTCGGTAGCGGTCGCGATAGCGCTTGTCTGACTGCTCATGGTCTCGGAACCACTGGACATCTGCCCAGAAGTGATCGAGAGTTCCTCACTTGTCGAGGCCAAGGTGGACGAACCCACGGCGATATCAGTGATGATGGCCTCGAGTCTCTCAATAAATCGGTTGAAATACCGAGCCATCTGGGCCACCTCGTCTTTTCCCTTCACGTCGAGTCGTTTGGTCAGGTCGCCCTCTCCCATTGAAATATCCTTGAGCATGTCGGCCGTGCGACGGATGGGACTGGTTATCGAACGCGTGATAAGGAATGCAAAGATGAGGCAGACCGCTACGACGCCACAACCCCCTATCAAGACTCCAATATGAAGATAGTCAACAGACATCACGATCGAGTTCAAAGCAGTTGTGAGTTCGTTGGTTTGTTTCTCAATAAATGTCTCGAGCCGGTCTTGCAGAGCTGCAGACGCACTATCGAAGGGTCCCATCATCTCGTTGCCAGCATCAGGACCACCTTCGATATAGGCATTGGCCATCTTCTTGCCTTCAGTGTAGTAAGCATCGAAGACCGCCATTATGTTCGCGATGTTCTGCAAGCCATCCTGGTCTTGTCTTTTCTGAAACAGGACCTTGAATTCGCCCATATCCGCGAGAAACTCTTCCGCGTGGGCTTCGGCTTCGACAAAGCCATCGTCGTAGCCCTTGGCCGCGCGGGTGGCCGCGATGTCGGTCAGCCATTGCTGTATCTGGACCACGTTTAGCTTGATCTCCTGGGCGAGCAGCCCGTAGTGGAGACTTTCGTCACGCGCCAGCTTGACGTTATCCTCGATTTTACTGGTTGTATAAAAAGTTCCCAGGACGATACACATCAAAAAGAAGAGCGGGCATGCAAATCCCAGCGAAATCCTTTTCCCGAGGTTCATATTATCGAACATAAATCCCCTTGCCCTCTCATTTTCAATCTGAGATCACTCCGTAACTCAACTTGTCTCAAATCCGTTTTCATCAACACGCCTCTGCTACCTGCTTCGATGACCGCATCAGGAACCTTGCCAGTCTTCACCGCCAAATTGCTGGGAAGCGCCGAGAACTTCTCTCAGTTTCAAGGTCCCAATCAGTGTGTTCTCAAGCTTGATCACTCCACTGAGGTACTTGCGGTCGATCCCGCAGATATTCGGTGGTGGCGGCTCGATTTCCTGGTCATCAATATCCACCATGTCGCCAATGCTATCGACCAGCACAGCCACCATGTCGTCACTGGTGTCATCATCAAGCAGGCCAGCCTTGTGGTGCACCGCCAACTCACTGCTTGTTTTAAGCACCAGGCAACGTGAACGGGGAGTAATGGTGCAGGCACCGAAACCGAGACGGGCTCCCAGATCGAGAATCGTGACGATCTGCCCACGCAGGTTTAGTAATCCGCGCACGTAGTCGGGAGCCTGTTCAACAGGTGTCAGGTCGAGGTTCCGATTTATTTCGCGCATCATCAAAATATCGATGCCGAAAACAGCATCGCCGAGAGTCAGCGTCGTAAATTGACGTTCCATTAGCGCGCCTCCCGCGTTCCCAGGGCCTGCTCCATGGTGCTCCGCAGCCGTTCCCGGTCAAGTTTCAGTTCGTAGTAATCAACCCCTGCGTCTATAGCGGCTTCCTTGTCTGCGTCGGAATGGAGACTCGTCACAGCCATCACCGGTATCTTGCTGTGTTTTTCAGAACTCCTCACCCGGCGGGTCAGTTCCAGCCCATCCATATACGGCATCTGAATATCTGTCACCAGCAGTTCGTAATCATTCTGTTGCAACAGTTCCCAGGCCTCACGACCATCACAGGCGACATCGACCTGGCAACCGAACTCGCGCAGGTACTCCTCTTCAACGGTGCGGAAAAAGGCCGTGTCCTCAGCGAGTAGTACTTTGCAATCGGTGAGTCTGCTGCTCTTTGGTTGTGGCTGATAAATATCCGGTTCTGCGGCGGAAAAGAGACTGTAGATATCAACAAAGACCGCCATGACGCCATCGACTATGCCGCTGCCGAGGATACCGGGACCGCTTAAATTATTCCGGTCGATATCGGCATCGGTCTGGATAATATCTTCGATGCGCGAAGCAACAATTCCCATGGGGTGTTTGACCAGCTTGGGAACGATGATGAAGAAGCTGTCTGGTTTCTCAGCGGGCCGTTCTACCGGCAGGTAATCCTGCAAGCGCAGAATGCGCAGGGAGTGGTCCGCATATTTGACATATTCACGGTCGCCGATCTTTTCGGTCTGACTGGCCTCGATTTTCTCCACCCGGGCGACCATGGCCAGGTTGATGGCGAACTGCTCCGATGTGCCATTACGAAACATAAGGATCGGTTGTTTTTCAATCAGCGCCTGCCGTTGTTGGTCAGCCGCAGCCGCAGCATTATCCTGCTCCAACTCGCCGAACCAGAGTCCGGCTTCATCGGCAATCCCTTTGGCGTCAAGGATCATTGCTACCTTGCCGTCACCCATGATGGTGGCCCCTGCATAACATTTGCAGCCCTGCAGATAGCTGGAGAGCGGCTTCACGACGATCTCTTCATTATCGAGAAGTTGATCGACGATCAGGCCATAGCGATGATTGCCCGCCTTAAGCACCAGAACGTGATGAGCCGAAGTGACGGACCGGCGGCGTCCCTGCAGGCTTTGCCGCTGCACCGACTGTTCGTTCCCCTCTTCTGATAAATTTGCCTGCACTGAAGATTGATTACGCCTGTCACCGAGCAGCTGCCGCCGCTCCGGTGCCAGAGTGTCGGAATTCTCAGGATAGGTATTCGGGATTCCTAAAACGTCACTCAGACGAACAAGCGGCAACAGGGTCTCGCGCAGACGCAGAGTGGGCTTCCCCTGAATGGTCTGGATAAGCCTGCCCGCATCCCGGGCACGGACCCTGACCATCTCCACAAGGTTGACCTGAGGAACTGCAAAGCGGCGACCTTCAGTGCGAACCAGCAGAGAGGGGATTATCGCCAGAGTCAACGGTAGCCGCAGATTTATACAGCTGCCCTGCCCTAAGGACGAATCGAGATCTACGGTGCCACCGAGATTGGTAATGTTGGTCCTGACCACATCCATACCCACCCCACGGCCGGAGATGTCACTGACCTGTTCGGCAGTGGAGAATCCTGGAGCGAAAATCAGAGCCAACGCTTCCTTGTCGCTCATGCGTTCCGCAGCTTCCGTACTCAGAACCCCTTTTTCCACCGCCTTCCCCTTGATCTTTTGCGGATCCATGCCGTGACCGTCATCACTTATTTCGATATTGACCTGACCACTTTCGTGGTATGCACGGAGCAGGACCCGTCCAACGGCTGGCTTACCGGCCGCTTTACGCTCATCCGGCATTTCTATCGCGTGGTCGGCGCAGTTACGAATCAGGTGGGTTAGGGGATCGGCAAGAGCCTCGATAATCGATTTGTCGAGTTCGACTTCCTGCCCCTCAAGGGAGAGTTCAATCTGTTTGCCCATTTTACGTGAAAGATCACGGATAATGCGGGGGAATTTGGCGAATACCGCTCCAACCGGTTGCATGCGAGTATTCATGATATTGCCCTGCAGTTCACTAGTGACCAGGTCAACGTTCTGCATGATAGAGGAAAGGCCCGGTGTTTCGACCAGCGGGAAGTTGAGGGCCTGGTGGAAGGAATCCTCGATCCGCTCGAACTGGTTAGTGACAATGGAACGCAGCGCACTCAGGTCATTGGCCCCTGTTTCCTGACTTCCCGGACTGTTCAGGGCGCTGAGCAGTGTATCCTGAGCTTGACGTAACTGGGCATAGAACCTTTTTATATCGGCGTTACCGGCAGCGGAATCGACAACCCTGGCGGTAAGGGCCTGCTTAATCTGATTGCGACTTAGGACCAGCTCTCCAGCTAGGTTCATCAATCGATTGAGCAGGTCGACCCGCACCCGGATCGATTCGACGACTTCGGTTTGTTTTTCGCTCTGTGGGGCACCGGTTTGAGTTGACGGTTCTGGCGTTACCTTCTGCGATTCCGCATTCTCTGCGACTACTTTGCCGACCGAGCCTGTGGTATCCGTTTGTTCTGCCTGCAGATGCCGCGAGAGTTGCGACCGTTCAACAGAAATATCGACCTGCTCGGAACCATCTACATCATTGATCATCTGTTGCAACAGGTCGGTCCCCTTGAGCAGATCATCTGAAATCACGGGATTGAGTTCCAGTTCACCATCTCGCAAGCGCATCAACACACTCTCCATGGCGTGGCTCAATTCAGTGATCCGCTCCAAACCCAGGAACGAAAAGCCTCCCTTTATACTGTGGATGGCACGAAAAACACGGTTGATCAGTTCCTGATCAATCTGCTCGCCACCTTTTTCCAGAGCGAGCAGGTCGGGCTCGATCCCGGAAAGATGCTCGTTCGATTCAACGATCAGATCCTGAAGAATTTCGAGGTCAGAGTCGTCCATAATTACCCTCTTCTTTAGCCCCGCCTGGAACGAAATGTGCTGTTTACCCCGTCCTGCAGAGACAATGTTTTGCTGTAAAACCGATAAAGTCCCCCCAGGAACTGTCAGGGAGACCGAAAGTATAGCCAACGATTAGAGTATATCAAGGAGCGTTTGTTAATTTTCAACACGCCCGTCAATGAAAAATTTATCGGTGCAGAGTTGCCCCTACTTAAACGTGGCATTGCTCAATAACACCTGACCGGAGGGTGTCTCTCCTTGCTCCTCAGCTCCTGATCTCTTTCACGCAACAGTCTCCGCAGCCACAGGCAACCAGAGATGAAATGTTGCCCCTTTCCCCGGTTTTGATCTGGCGGTCAGCATTCCACCGTGCTGGTGGATGATCGAATGACAAACCGTCAGGCCCAGCCCTTCACCTTTTTGACTGCTCATCTTTTTGGTGGAGAAATAAGGCTCAAAAATCCTGCGCAGATTTTCAGGAGCAATCCCGCTGCCGGTATCACGAAAAGTGAAATACAGATAATCGCCCGCGGGAAGCTGCAACTCCGGATGTTCGGTGGTTTTCCAGACCTCGGCATTGACCAACAGCGTCCCGCCCTGCGGCATAGCCTCGCAAGCGTTTACCGCCAGATGGTCAATAACCTGCTGAATCTGCCCGGCATCACAGGTCACGCAGGGAAGATCGGGTGGAATATCAATTTCGCAGATAATTTGTGAGTCATTAAGTACTGCTTTAAGCGTTGACTCGATCAGAGGCGTCAGGCGCGTAGCATTCCTGCCCTCGAATCCCAACTTGGTCAGGGTCAACAACTGCTGCCCGAGCCTTATCGCCTGAGCTGAGCTTGGCTCGATCATATCAAGATATTTTATCGCCTTGCTGCCGGGTTCCACATTCTTTTTAGCCAGCACGATATACCCCAATATCACCTGCAGCAGGTTATTGAAGTCATGCGCCATTCCTCCCGCCAGGATGCTGACCGCTTCCAGATGTTTGGCCTCTTGATAATGAGCTTTCCAGTTCAGCAGCTTAACGCTGTGCAAAATGGCCTCGATCAGCTTGGCCGAGACCACCGGCTTGACCACAAACTGACTGACACCGATATCGATGGCGGCCAGCATATTTTCTCTTTCGTCAAAAGCGGTGAGGACGATGAGCTGTACATCGGGATTGTCTGCACGGATTTTCCGGGCCATCTCCAGGCCACCCATGACCGGCATTCGGATATCGGTCAACACAATATCCGGGGCGTGTTGCCGGTAGAGCTCAAGCCCCTGCTGGCCGTTTTCGGCAACGTAACAGCGATAGCCATGCTGCTTGAGCAAGTGCGCCACCTGCAGCCTGGTGCTCGAATCATCCTCAACATAGAGTACGCTAACAGTGTCTGAGGTCATTTCATCCATATCCACCCCCATCGGTGAGTGCTCTGTGCGGAAACTTAGATAGTAGCTCATATAAATCAGACTTTTCCCTGCAGGCTCCTAGTCAATCAGGTTGAAATCATGCAGATATTTGAGCAGTTTGGCACGCTCAATCGGCTTGACCAGATAAGCATCGCATTGCTCGCGGAAGGCCGCCATGATTGTCTTGCCATCGCTTAATCCGGTGCCGATGATGATCCTCGCACTGTGCGGCGGGATGAGCCCGGCTGCGCTTTCAAGCTGGCGGATCTGCTTGAGGGCTTCCCCACCATTCATCACCGGCATCACGATATCCAGATAGATCAGATCGTAAGGCGCGCCGTTATCAATAGCCAGGGTCACGGCCTCCACCGCTTCATGGCCATTGACCGCGATATGGATCTCGCCGAACTCCTGCAAAATCTGCTGGATCAACAAACGGCTGGTGAATTCATCATCGACAATCAGTGTTTTCATTTGCTCACTCCCTATCTCGTGCGTTAGATGTTCACTGACAGCATAACGGTCTGCAGGCGCGTAAACTGTGCCTCAAGTTGTGGCAGGTAATCTTTAAGGGTCTGAAGATCTGTCGCCATTCCGGCAAATTCCATCTTGCGGGCAAGCTCCCACAAAATCTCCCCCCCGACATTAGCCGCCGCCCCCTTGATTTTATGCGCCTGTTCCCCGGCCGCCACCGCATCACCCTGTTCGAGCAGTAAGCGCAGCGTGCCGATCTGAGTCGGCATATCCTTCAAGAACTCGGCGGTAATCAAATTGACCAGTTCGGCATCGTCCATCATGCGCGCCAAAAAAGCGGTGCGGTTAAAAACCGCTGCCGAGACTTCGGCATCAAGCGCCGCAGAGGGGGAAAATTCAGGGTTCACTCCCTCCTGCGCTTGCGCCAGCCAGAGATTCACCACTTCACAGAGCACTCCGGGGTTTACCGGTTTCGTAATGTAATCGTTCATACCGGCCGCGAGACAACGCTCCTTGTCGCTGGCCATCGCATGGGCTGTCATGGCAATCACCGGGATCTGGTCATTCAGCACTCGGGTAGCGGGCGCACGAATCTGCCGCGTCGCCTCGATACCGTCCATCTCGGGCATCTGTACATCCATCAGCACCAGATCGTAAGGGGAATCGGCCAAGGCTTTTAGCGCCGCGATGCCGTTGTCGACCACATCGACCTGCACACCGAATTTGCCTAGAATCCCCATGGCAACCTGCTGATTGGTAAGATTGTCCTCGGCCAGCAGAATCCGGGCCTCCGGATAGGCGCACTTAATGCGCACATGCCCAGCCTGAGATTGTACACTGTCCGGCACAGCCTCTCCTTGCAGCACTGCGACCAGACCGGGGAACAGCTCCGAGGGTCGCACCGGCTTGCCCAAACATCCGGCAAAACCGCTCTTCGCCAATTGCTCTTTCGTCCGCCCCTGCCCCGAAGAGCTCAACAGCAGAGAGCGGGTGGAGCCCAAGGTTTCATCAGCCTGAACCATCTGCCCCAGAACCTCACCGCTCATGCCGGGCATATCCCGGTCGATGAGGGCCAAATCGAAAGGCGTTCCGGCATCGCGCGCCTGATACAGCGCCTCAAGCGCTTCAATGCCGTTTTCCACCTCTCTCACCTCGATTCCGGCCATGCCGCACCACTGGCCCAGCACCTCGCGGCTGGTGGCGTTATCGTCCACCAGCAGAACCCGCAGCCCGGCAAGCACGAGAGCTTGCGCGCTTTCGGCGCTGACTGCTGGCTGCGTATCAAAGCTGGCGGTAAACCAGAATTCTGCCCCCTGCCCCTCCGCGCTGGTGACGCCCACCTTGCCGTGCATCATCTCGACCAGACGCTTGGAGATCGCCAAACCCAACCCGGTGCCGCCAAACTTACGCGACATCGAGGAATCGACTTGAGCGAATTTATTGAAAAGCAGTGTCTGTTTGTCAGTCGGAATGCCGATTCCGGTATCCCGAATGCGAAAACGGAGCAGAACCGAGTGCTCGGCACGCGATTCCAACTCAACCCGGATTGAGACCTCACCGGCTTCGGTAAACTTGATTGCATTCCCCGCCAGATTGAACAGGACTTGACGCAGACGGCCTGGATCGCCGCGCAGCAGGGCCGGCACATCAGGAGCGGCGGCACAAACAAATTCAAGGTTCTTTTCGTTGGCGCGTAACGCAAGCAGGGCGGCAGAATCTTCGAGCAAGGTCCAAAGATCGAAATCGAGGCGCTCCACTTCCAGCTTTCCGGCCTCTATTTTTGAAAAATCGAGGATATCGTTGATCAGGGTCAGCAGTCCGTCGGCGCTCATCTGGACCATCTCGGCAAAGCGGCGTTGCTCGGCCGACATATCGGTATCCAGCAGCAGACCACTCATCCCGATAATGCCGTTCATCGGGGTGCGGATTTCATGGCTCATGTTGGCCAGAAATTCACTCTTTGCCTGGTTGGCTGCTTCTGCCTCATCGCGCGCCGTCACCACCTCACTGGTCCGCTGAAGAACCCGCTCTTCCAGAGTTGTCATCTGATCGCGCAACAGAGCATAAAGGGTGATATTTTCCAAAGCATAGGCGCAGATCTGCAGAACGATAGAGAGAGCGCTGAGCGCTCCGGCATCGATCAGCGCAGCCTCACCGGGAAGAATGGCGACGAACATCCCGCGGGTCCTGGCACTGGTTTCGATCACCTGCAGGATCATGGTCCGCTGCCGTTCAAGCGGGACACAGATCGTCTGGTTCCGGTTCAGGGCCCAGGCGAAGGTACCGTCTTTGATCTTTGCCTCGATCTCAGACTGCAACTCCGTACGGCAGGTTTCCGGCTGCCAGGTCACAAGCTGAAAACTTCCGTCTTCCAAAACCTCCATACAGCCGACGGCCGCACAGTCGAGAAGCCGCTGGACCTGGTACTGGGTCGCGTAGAAAATGGTTGCGGCATCGTTGGCCTTACTCAGCTCTGCCTGAAATTCACCACTGGAGGCGAGCATGTCGAATATCGCCGTGTAGCGCCGATTGCACTCTTCCAGATATTCGACGCGCTGCAGCAAAAAATCAGCGGAGAGTTCAGGAGCCAAGCTCATCATTGATCCTCCGCCAGGATCGAGAAGACCTCTTCAATCTGTGGCTCGGACTGCTGGACGATGGTCTCCAGCATATTGACCGGAATCCCTAACCTCTCCCAGGCTTTTGCGTGCAACGGCGAGACGTACAACTCGCCGCTGAAGCCGAATTTCATCGCCTGACAAAAGATATCGGCCAGATGAACAACTGCCGCTTCCAAGGGGAATTTTCTGGCAGCATCAGGGGAATGGTGCGCAGCCACCGGCTCAGCAATATTGATCGGCAGCTTCCAGGCATTCAGTAAGGCTCCACCCAGCTCGGCATGATCAAAGCCGAGTTCCTGCCGCTCGGTCAGATGGTGAAGTTCCTGCTTGCTGCGACTCAACTCGAGAAGCCTGGCGACCGTCTCGGGGATCGTGGTGCACATTACCAGCTGTCCCAGGTCATGGAGAATTCCGGCAACGAAGAAGCGTTCGACATTCGACTCGCGCAAATAGACCGCCAGATTGCGCGAGAAAATCCCGCAGGCGACACTGTGGCGCCAAAACGCCGACATGTTCATCAGCTCTTGCGGGATGCCTTTAAACACACCCATAACTGAAGCTGCCAGAGCCAGGTCACGTAACTGCTGAGTCCCGACAATGGTCACGGCCCGACTGATCGTATCAACCTTGGAGAAGTAACCGAATAACGGGCTGTTGGCCAGCTTCAGCAGCCGCACGGTCAGTCCTTGATCCTCGTTGATGATCTGCGCGATCTCCTTGATCGAGGTCTGGGGATGGCTGATTGCTTCATTGAGCCGGCTGTAGATAAACGGTGGTGAACAGACCGTTCGGGTACGGTCCAAGATCCGTCCCACGGTGAATGGAGGGGTCAACTCAGCCATGTCGCACCTGCCTGATTGCAGCCATGCGCAGGAGTTCGTTCATCGCCGGCTGTTCGAGATCTGCATGTCTGAAGAATGGCAACAGCTCCGCCATAGCCTGATCCCGTTGCTCAGGGGTGATCTCTAACGGAAGCGAGGCGATACCCACCCCGCCCTCTTCTCCGACTCCCTCAATATCGACCTCCCGAATTCCCCAGGTCTGCAGAATGGTGAGGTGGCCAGCAGTCAGCTCTACCCCTGCTGCCAAAAGTAGGCGGCCATTCCGCCCGGTCACCTCACCGGCCAGAACCATCCCTGAAGTTACTTGATCAATATGCAATTTTCCCAAAACGCCGCTCTCCCTGTTTCGACTTATTTCCATTATCAATAAGTAACCATATCACATTAACAAAAGATAATTGGCAGCACTAACATTTTTTGTCTGGCGTTAGTGCGCGCGGATAGAAGAGTTCTTTATACGCAGCCTAAAAGAATTTACAGCGTGGGCGTCATCTCGAACCGCTAGATTGCGTGAAGCGGGGAAATTACGGGAAGGAAGCGAAGGGGACAGGACAACGTGTGATCTCTCTCTGTCTGAGACCACCAGGTGATAACTCGCGCAGTGAATGCTGCCGCCATTGCTGACGGAATCAGGCAGCAGCAGACCGGTTCAAGCGAAAGGGAAGCTCACCCGACAGCCTGCTTATTCAGAAATCATTTTGCTGAATGAACTCAAAGGGCGACATGCGGTAGCTGAAATATCCGACGCCGGACTTCTGCTGCAACATCCGCCGCAGACGTTCACAATTGACCGAATGTTCGGGCATCTCGCGAGCCAATCTCTCAGCGAACCAGCCGGCTTCCAGGCTCTCGTCACTGGTTCTAGCCTCACCACCTGTCAGCCGTGCCAAGAAGCCGAAAATTGCGGACGAAGGTTCGGGCTCAAGCTTGGAAAAGATCGCGATCAAGCGCTCGATCTCGATCTCGTAACCAGACTCTTCAAGCACTTCCCTGCCAGCGGCAGCAAAGAGATCTTCACCATGCTCAACATGCCCCTGTGGCAGTTCCCAGCGGGTGCTGCGGATGCTTGATCAGCAGCACCCGCTGGTCCGCATCACGCACCAGAACACTGACGATTAACGCATGCAGAGGTCGACTCATCCTCACAGTTCCTTCCTCATCCCGCAGGTACCGCCTGCAGACGTTCAAGCAGTTGTAACTGCGCAGTACAGGTTTCATGTCCTGGCTGCCCCCCCAGGGTGAGCAGCTCCGCTACTAACAATTCAGGGTCGCGCGCCGGGAAAAGCTCTTCCAGGCGGCTCAACAGCTGGCGCGTACGCAAGCCATCGAACCAGTTGTGCCAGGCCGCCAATAACTGCGCCGAACTGAAATTTGCCTGCAGCTTCTCCCAGGTCATACTAAAATCAAGCTCAGCCAAAAACGCCCCCAACAGTGGGGAGATTTCCACTGCCTGTCGTACAAGTTCTGCTGCGGAAGCCTGCAGGTTTTCCGCTACGAACTCCTGCCAGACCTTGAGAATACGGAAGGAGTCCGCCGACACGAAGCGGTAGAGCCGCGCGCCGGTTTCGACCTCGGACTGCACTGCGCGGCCGGTACCGAATGGCACCCGGCTCGAGAAGCGCGCCGAGGGGCGGACCACCGTGCCACCGAGAGGACCGACCTTGCCCTGCTTAACCAGCTGCTGCAAAAAATAGAAATCCTCCCCCGCCTGCCGGCGCTTCATCCCGCCGATGTCCACATAACTACCGGCGCGACAGGCCAGCGCGCTGCCGATGCTGATAAAGGCATAGGGAGACCCCACCCACTGCAGGCCGAAGAGATAACTGCGCAGGTAGAGTTCGTAACTACGGATCGCGGCTTCCTGGCCCTGAGTCTCCGCGGACTGATGACGGAACGGCAGATAGGCCCCGGCCGCTTCATCAGCAGCAAAGTGGCTAAAGATTGCACCCAGATAATCCGGATCGACCAAGGCATCGGCATCCAGCGAGACCAGCAGCGGCTCTCCAGACCAGTCGAGCCGCGTCAGAGCCAGATCGAAACCGATTTTTCGTGCCAGTCCGACCCCATCCTTGGCCGCGAGTTCAAGCCCGGCACTGCCGGCATCGACCCAGCTGAGATTCAGTTGCGGGCAGGGCCTGGCGCGCAACCAGCTCAGGAGCTGTTGATTGTCAGACTTCTGTGCCAGGGACGCGGCGACCCGATTATTCACCACGATGACAATCAGAGTCTGCGCCAGCAGTGCGGGCGGATTTTGGCTCAACGTCGCAAGGGTCTTAAACAGACTGTTGTGTTCGGCAAGGGCAGGGATAACAATGGTGGCCTTGAAATCGGCGCGGGCGCAGGATTCAAGCTGCCAGGGGGAGGTGCTGGCGCGGGTGCGCAGATATTTTGCGTTTTTTCGGGCGCGCATCGCCTCAGTCCTTCAGCGCGGCATTCAGCAGCCGACACAGCTCGCCAAAGGCATCCCCCTGGCCGTCCAGCCAAAGGATATCCACCCCCTGCTTCTCCATCCGGCGAAAGAAATTCTCCTGACGCTTGGCAAACAGACAGATTGCGTTTCGAAGTTTCATGGTCATATCTTTATGGTTCAGATGGCCCTGCAGATGCTGAGCTATCAGACGATATTCCAGACCGTAGAACTCCAGTTTTTCCCAAGGGACACCCTCATCATACAATCGCTGCACTTCATCGATCATCCCTTCATCGAAACGTTGCTGCAGGCGCAGAGCGATCCGCTGTCGCAAGATTTCACGTGGCCAGCGCAATCCAAAAACAAGGGGCCTAATTTCAGGGAGAAGGGGCGCGTCAGAGGTTAATTCACCTGTTGCGATTTCAAGTGCACGGATGAGGCGATCTCGATCATCAAGGTCAGTGCGATTGTGTTGAAGGGGTTTCAAGTCCGTCAAACGGGTCTGTAACTGCTCATCAGACAGCAGCGCCAATTCTGCTCTCAGCTGAGGGTTTTCAGGGACTTCGACGAGTCTGTAACCACGCAGAACTGAATCAAGATACATTCCGGTGCCACCACAAATAAGCGGTAGATTGCCACGCGCAGAAACTCGAGCAATAGCGGCAAAACAGTCGCGCTGAAAGTTGAAGACGTTGTATTCAGTGCCGGGTTCGGAAATATCGATCAGATGGTAGGGGATGTCGCCATATTCAACCAGATCTTTGCCGGTGCCTAGATCCATGCCACGATAAACCTGACGAGAATCAGCAGAGATAATTTCGGCATTCATGCGACGCGCAGCCTGAACTGCGAGCGCTGTCTTGCCACCGGCAGTCGCACCGAGAATCACCATTAAATCAAATGTTTGATGATTAGTGAACATAAAACCAGATCCGGATTATACCTGCATGGCAGCTTTACGGCGCGGACGACGCCGTCTGCGACGCGGACTTTTACGTTCCCCGGTGTCCGGGTTCGACTCAGAATCGAGCGCGCCCTGCCAGAGAGCATAGGTATCATTCAAGCTGTGATCGATCTGGCACCAGAGGGCAAAAAATTCAAATATCATGGGGGTAAAGGGGTGCCGCAAAAAACGGGACTCACCTTTCAAGCCACGACCCCGTGCCAGACGAAAACAACCGAGCAACAGATCACGCGCCTCGCACCGAATCCCCTGAGCAATACTGTAGTGCAGACAATGAGGACGCAACAACTTATCAGCCACCGTCAGAGCGTCGTTGATATGCAGGCTGCGCTCAGCCGGACAGCGTTCAAAAAATGCCGGAAGAACCAGGCCAGCAAGGGCGAGACTCTCACGGATCGGCTTACCCTCTGCAGTGCGTTGATCTATCAGTTTCAATAATTCGAATGTTTGCGGCAGAAAGGGGATCTCGGCAAAGAGCTGATCGAGCAAGCCGTAACGTAGAGCCATTTCACAGACCTGCCCGGCCACCTGATGACGGAACAGTTCCATAATTTCTTCACGCAAGCGCGCACTTGAGGCGCCTGAGAGCAGATGCCGGCGCTGGTCGATCGCAGAGATGATCTCATCATCGATTGCGAAATCGAGGCGCGCAGAAAATTCCAACGCCCGCAACATCCGCACCGGATCTTCTTCAAAGCGAATCAGGGGATCGCCGATCATGCGCAAGATCCGCTCTTCGAGATCCTTTAAACCGCCGACATGATCAATGACCGAAAAATCATCGATATTATAAAAAAGGGCGTTGATCGTAAAGTCGCGGCGGTAGGCATCTTCCCGTTCGCTGCCAAAAACATTCTGCACAAAGTGAAAATGATCATCTTCATTCTCTGGCATCTCATCTTCAGCTGGGTTGCGGCGAAAGGTCGCGACCTCAACCAGCAGGTTGCCGCGAAACCGAATATGTGCCAGACGGAAACGCCGACCGATCAGGAAACAATTTTTAAAAAGTGACTTGACCTGATTAGGAGTCGCATCGGTACCGACATCAAAATCCTTAGGCGTCCGCCCAAGCAGCAGGTCGCGAACACTCCCCCCGACCAGATAAGCCAGGTGTCCCTGTCGGTTGAGGCGATAGAGCACCTTCAGCGCATGCTCATCAATCTGGTTCCGCGAGATCGAATGCTCGGCTCGTGGCAGTACGACCGACGACAAAGAATTTTCTGAAGCTGCAGATTTGTTTTGTGACTTCGGCATCTGATACTTTCATGGATGTCTGAATTTTGATGCGAACTATAGCAGAAACACACTGATTTCCCTATCTAATCTTGTGCAGTTCCCTGCAATGATAAGCCTCTCCCAGCTCCTGTCAGAAGCATTCAATTTGAGAGTAAATCAACAACTCCACAAACAATAAAATATTCTCATGAAGCTACTTGCATTATCAAGAGGACCTGATACTATTTGTAACCGATGTGAATGAATTAACTATTGCAGGCTAACGAAGTATCGAAGTCGGCAAATTCCCGGCAGTTTCAAAACGGATAAACGCCTTTGTGCGCCCGAATTTAAGAAAAGACTGTTCTAAGCAATAAGCTCAGCTTTGCAATTTTAATCATCGAATTTTTGAAACTTATTCAGGACGGTATATATGACAATCGACATTGATGACGACCAAATTGAGATAATTCAGGAGTTCATAACCGAAAGCCGAGACATGATCGAGCAGCTGGAGCCGCAGATCATTGAACTGGGCCAGAATACTGATCCTGAAACGATTAATGCAATTTTTCGTCTCTTCCATTCGATGAAAGGGAGTGCCGGATTCCTTGAGTTTGATCACCTGACGCGTGTCGCTCATGCCGCTGAAAACCTTCTGGACCTAATCCGCAACGGCGAAATCACTCTTATTCCAAACCATGTCAACCTGCTCTGCGCGGCCTGCGATTTTGCGAAGGAAGCGCTGGAAATGGTTGAGAGTAACTATACCGATGAAGAGATGGTTGCCCCTGCTGACGTGATGGCAGAACAACTTCACCAGGCGATTGAACTTGCCAAAAACGCCGATGATGGCACGCAGGATGACCCGCCCGAGATCGACCAAACGGTCGATCTCGGAGCCTCTGCGGAGCTGCCGCAAATTGAAATTAACGATGAAATGCGGCAGAGCTTTGTTACTGAAGGAGTCGAACTCCTCCAGAATGCTGAGCAAGGGCTGTTGGCCTGGGGGGACAACAGCAATGACCCTGAAGCCCTGGCTGATCTCTTTCGCAATATGCACAGTTTTAAGGGTAACTGCGGCTTCTTCGGTTTTTCTGAAATGGAAAAGCTCGCACATCAAATGGAGACCGTTCTCGACCGAGTCAAATCGGGTAGCCCTCTGGCAGTTGAAAACCCTGCAGATACACTACTGGCAGCACTTGATCTCCTCCAAAATGCTGTCGCTGAGCTAAGTGAAGGTCGTGAAGGAACAATCCCTGAAATAGAGGAGCACCTGGATCAACTCCAAAGGCTTCTGCCTCAAAGGATTGGTGAAATTCTGGTGGAAGCAGGGATTCATCCTGCACATGTTGAAGCTGCACTCCAAACCCAAAGCAAACCAGTTGGAGAAATCCTGATTGAGCAGGGGAAAGCTACACCGGAGCAAGTTTCAACTGCAGCGCTTAAACAGAAGGCCGCGCAAGAAGAGCAGAAAAAGCAGATTACCCTCCCTGCTAAAAAAGCTGCCGCCCGTGCAAACAAACAAGACATCCGAGTCGATCTCGGGAAGCTTGATAGTCTGATCAATTTGATCGGTGAGATGGTTATTGCTGAAAACATGTTGATCAACAACCCAGACCTTAAGGGGATGGAACTCGAGAACTTCAACAAAGCCGGACAGCATATGTCGAAACTCGTGCGCGAACTTCAGGAGATGGCTATGACCATCCGGATGATACCTGTCGCAGGTCTGTTTCGACGCATGATCCGCCTGGTGCACGACATCTCTGCCAAAGCCGGCAAAAAAGTGGATCTGGTTCTGTTGGGCGAAGAGACCGAAATCGACAAGACCGTTATTGAAACGATCACAGATCCACTCGTCCATTTGCTGCGCAACAGTCTGGATCACGGACTGGAACCACCTGAGGAAAGAATCGCCGCTGGCAAAGATGAGAAAGGGACCGTTACACTTTCAGCACGTCATGAAGAGGGTGAGGTCTGGGTCACAGTGAAGGATAACGGTCGTGGTCTGAACCGCGAAAGAATCCTCGAAAAAGCTATCAGCAAGGGGCTGATCGAAGGCGACGGCTCTGACCTGTCCGACAAGGAGATCTACAACATGATCTTCTTGCCAGGGTTCTCTACTGCGGCTCAAGTTACCGACATCTCCGGTCGCGGGGTCGGTATGGACGTAGTGAAGAAAAATCTGGAAAAAATCAAAGGGAAGATCAACGTCAGCAGCACTCCTGGGGAGGGGTCACGCATCGACCTGCGCATCCCCCTGACACTCGCAATAATCGACGGAATGCTGGTCCGGGTTGGAGAGACGATGGCGATCCTGCCAACGCTATCAATCCTTGAAGCCTTCCGTCCAGAAAAGGAACAGATTACGCGAACCCCCGAAGGTGATGAACTTGTACGGGTGCGCGAGGACTTCTTCCATATCATCAGACTTCACGAAGTCCTTGAAAAAGAACCTGACTCTACAGAGCTGACTGATGGAATTCTGATTGTGCTGGAGCATCAGGAAGATCGTTTCTGCCTCTGTGTCGATGAAATCGTTGGCCAGCAACAAACAGTAATAAAGGGCCTTTCCGATTTCATCGGTAACGTATCTGGGGTATCGGGCTGCACCATCTTAGGTGATGGCGGGGTCTGCTTGATTCTCGACATTGGCGGCCTGCGCGAGTCGATTGAAGGCAAAAATTCTAAACAAGTCACTGCAGCTTAAGCATAAAAAATCGATGGAGGAGAAAATGAGCGGAAACAGTAATTCTGTCAAAACGGTAGTCGAAGAGTTCGAAAATGAAGACACTCAAAAGGATAAATATCTAACATTTCACCTGGCGGGTGAAGACTACGGGATAGAAATTCGTTTTGTAACGGAAATTATTGGGATTCAACAAATTACGGAAGTCCCTGACATGCCGACATTTATCCGCGGCGTTATCAATCTTCGCGGCAAGGTCATTCCGGTCATGGACGTCCGCGCCCGTTTTAAGCTTGAGGCGCGAGATTATGACGATAGAACCTGCATCATTGTCGTCAATATTGACGGCACTGAAGTTGGTCTGGTTGTCGACGAGGTTAGCGAAGTCGCCAGTATCCCGGAAAAAAATGTCGAGCCGCCACCTCGTACTGGTAACAGTACTGGCAACCTCTGCATTCAGGGTATGGGAAAGATTGATGAAGAGGTCAAGATACTGCTCAATGTTCAGGAACTACTCTTTAATGAGGAGATGCAAAAACTGATTGGGGATATGACAGAAGATCAGGAATAACCTGGGCGATTTGTTCGGACACACTGAGGGGGAGGACGCAGGGTGAAACATCACTCTCGGCGATAATGAATTTGGAAGTATTGAACCTTAAAGAGATGACAATGACTCAACCACAGCAAATCAGTAGCGGGATGATGGCGATCAGTGATGGCGAATTCAGCGCGTTACGCGATCTGATTCATCAGCGTTTCGGAATCAATCTGACCGAGCAGAAGCGCTCTTTGCTGGTTGGGCGGCTGCAGAAATTGATGCGGACCCGTGGTTTTTCAACGTTTCAACAGTATATTGATTTTCTGACCGGAGACAAATCGGAGCAAGGATTAAGCGAACTCATCGATCTGATCTCGACCAACCATACCTACTTCAATCGTGAGAAGGATCATTTCACCTATTTTCTGGAAACCGCACTGCCAACGGTAATTGAACGCCTCAAACAGCAAAACCGAAAAGATTTACGCATCTGGTGTGCGGGCAGTTCAACCGGAGAAGAACCCTATACCCTTGTAATGCTGATGATGGAATATTTAGGTGCTGATTACAAAAACTGGGACGCGGGAATTCTCGCAACCGACATTTCTGATCGTGCTCTCTCTGCGGCACGTGCAGGAGTTTATGATCAAGATCGAGTTGATCAGCTGCCAGCCAACTTGCGGAATAAATATTTCACATCTGCAGCCAAAGGAAAGTTGGCAGTGCGTGAGGATGTTAAACGGGAAGCGACCTATCGGCGTTTCAACTTGATGAACAGCAGTTTCCCTTTTAAAAATCAGTTTCAGATTATTTTCTGTCGCAACGTCATGATCTATTTTGACCAGCCAACCAGAGACGCTTTGGTTGCACGCTTTCACAAGCATACCGAACCCGGAGGTTATCTATTTATCGGTCACTCTGAAACGCTGGGGCGCTCGCAATCAATTTTTAACTACATCCAGCCTGCCCTCTACCAGAAGGGAAGTGCGTGATGGCTCGTCCTATTCGCGTTCTGATCGTTGACGATTCGGCCCTGGTTCGCAATATTCTCAGCCAGGGACTAAACCTTGATCCCAACATCGAAGTCGTAGGGACTGCGTCAGACCCTTATCAGGCACGCGACAAAATAGTGCAACTCCGTCCCGATGTTTTAACCCTCGACGTCGAGATGCCAAAAATGGATGGTGTAGCCTTTCTGCGCAAACTGATGCCCCAGTTTCCAATTCCAATAGTAATGGTCAGTTCGCTAACTCAACGCGGCAAACAGATCACCATTGACGCGCTGGAAGCTGGAGCTGTCGATTTTGTAGCCAAACCGACCAGCAACGTGGCTTCAGGTCTCAACGCAATGATCGGAGAGCTCCAGATCAAGGTCAAGATTGCCTCAACGGCCAATGTTTCTCACTGGAAAGGGAAACGGGTTAGTGTGAATCCGCAAACATTGTCCGGTAATAAAGCACTGGCCGAGTCGACAGATAAGATCATCACAATCGGTGCTTCGACAGGTGGTACTGAAGCCATTCGCAAAGTGATAACCCAGTTTCCAGCGACCACTCCCGGTGTCGTTATTGTTCAGCATATGCCGGGTGGTTTTACCAAGATGTTTTCTGATCGGCTCAATACTCTTTGTGCCATGGAAGTTAAAGAAGCTACAGATGGCGACCGGGTTCACAACGGCCTGATCCTTGTCGCGCCCGGCGGCATGCAGATGAAGGTCGTGCGCTCAGGTGGCCTTTACCATGTGAAGTGCGCGGGAACTGACAAGGTCAGCGGTCATTGTCCTTCAGTCGATGTCATGATGAATTCTGTCGCTGAGCACGTAGGTGCCAACGCTGTCGGTGGTATGTTGACCGGCATGGGAGGAGACGGTTCAGATGGCATGCTGGCGATGAAGAATGCTGGTGCACGCTGCATTGCTCAAGACGAAGCAAGCTCTGTCGTCTTCGGCATGCCTAAGGTTGCTTTTGATAAAGGTGGAGCGGAAAGACTTGTTCCGCTCGATATGATTGCTCAGACCCTGCTCAATCTGCTGGCGGAGAAATAGATTATGGGGCAGATCATCCTCGGAGTCGGAGACTATGGAGCTTCGAACCAGTCAGGTGAAGAGGTAAAAACCTTCGCCTTGGGTTCCTGCGTGTCTGTTGTCTTTCTCGATCCCAAAACCAGGACCATCGGTATGGTGCATGTGGCGCTGCCAGAATCTTCAATCAACAAAGCGAAATCGGCTGAAAAGCCGGGTTATTTTGCCGACACCGGTATTCCTGCCCTGCTTGCACAAATGGCCAAGTTCGGTTGCAACCCCAAGGGCAAAGGGATGGTGGTCAAACTCTGTGGAGGGGCCAACGTCATGGACACCAACGACACCTTCCAGATCGGCAAACGAAACGCACTGTCGATAAAAAAGATTCTATGGAAGTACGGGATGGGGGCTGTCGCTGAAGATTTGGGCGGCAACTTCAGCCGTACCGTTTCAGTATCTGTTGACACCGGAGAGATTATCCTCAGTTCTCCCGGCCGTCCTAACTGGAAACTTTGAGGAGGCATGAGATGACTGAAAAAATTACCCCTGAAGAGATTCAAAAAATCATTAGCTCAGTGCCTCTGCTTTCCGCCAGTGCCAATCAACTGTTGCAGGCAACCACAGATCCTGATCATGACCTTATGCAGATCGTCAATGTCGTCAAGACAGACGCCACTCTGACAGCAAGGGTGCTAAAGGTTGTTAACTCTGCCGCTTTCGGCCTGATCAATGAAATTACATCTCTCGATCGCGCCATCTCATATCTTGGGGAACGTTTAGTTGTCGGTATCGCAATCGGTGATTGTGCGGCCCAACTTTTTGACAAGGAACTTAAGGGCTACGAAGGCGAACATGGCGCGCTCTGGCGGCACGACCTGCGCACTGCCATCGCTTCACGAGAAGTTGTGACGCAAAGCAACTCAACAATCAATCCGGATCTGGCCTTTACCGCAGGATTATTACACGACATTGGGAAGGCGCTGATTTCTGACTACCTTCAGGGAACAGCAAGCGATGTCCTACAAAAAATCGAGAATAATGAGTTTAGCGACTATCTTGCCGCCGAAGAGGAATTGATCGGCTTCGATCATCCACGGGCGGGTTATGAGCTTGCTCTCGTTTGGAAATTACCGGAGCCGATTGCTGAAGTCATTCGCTTTCATCACACTCCTGCAGAGGCCTCTGAAGAGTTTAGAGAGCTGGTGTATGCCGTTCATCTCGGTGACAATATTGCCATGATGGGAGGTTGTGGAACGGGAGCCGATAGCATGCAGTATATGCTCGACACTAACTACACCCAATATGTTGACCTTCACCCGAATGCATTGGCAAATATCATGCTGGTCGTAAATGAAGATTATGAGAAGCTTGAGCGCTCTTTCTCTGAAGCGGGAGAATAGAAAATGAAACGAATAGTCATAGCAGATGATTCAGCTACTGCTCGCATGTTCATAAAGCGCTGCCTAGACATCATCGGGCTTGGTGACGCCGAAATTGTTGAAGCTGAGCATGGGAAAGAAGCCTTGACTGCAGCTAAGGCCGCCCCGACCGATCTACTGCTGAGTGACTTGAATATGCCGGTCATGGATGGTGAGACTCTGCTCAAGTGGGTCAAATCCAGTCCAAAACTGATGGATATGCCGGTCGTGATTATCACCAGTGCCGGCAATCCGGCCAAAGAGCAGGAACTTCTTAAACTCGGAGCCCTTAAAGTCATCAACAAACCGGTCTCACCGCCGATGCTGATGGACGCTTTGGCCATGTTTCTTGATGATTGAACGAGATTGAAACGGGAGAAGCTTATGCCACATCAGGATACCCCTATCTACAAAGCCATGTTCGAGGCCGTTCGTGAAACTTTCGAAAATATGGCCTTTGTTGAAGTTGCTGAACAATCAGAGGAGATCGGCATTGAAATCCCAACAGATGGGGATTGGGTCAGTATCCTTATTCACAACCCCCTGCAGGGAGAACTTCAACTTGCGTTACCCAAAAATCTACTCACAACCATGACCGCCGACATGTTCAGCATTGACATCGCTGATGTCGAAGAGATCCAACGTCAGGACATTATCTCCGAGATATTGAATACTCTTGCAGGCCTCTTTATGACCAAGCTGCTACCAGACGACCAGTCTTATCAACTGGGGCTACCTGTGTATGGTGAAGGACCAATCCCTGAAAACGAAGAAGAGTCTCTTGTCTGGAACCTTCAGATTGAAGGCTCTCCACTATTACTTGTGGCCAATGGTGTAGGCTTTATATCTGAAAGTAACTGAATTTATTCGCAGTTTAACTTCTGAGTTACAAGGAGATTACCATGGGAAAAACAGTACTTATTGTCGATGATTCCAACACAATGCGCAAAATCGTTGCACGTGCTCTGCGCCAGGCAGGAATCGATTTTTCTGAAATTCTAGAAGCCGCGGATGGACAGGAAGCTCTCGATGTTCTCACCAATAATACTGTCGATGTTGTCTTGAGCGATATCAATATGCCAAATATGAATGGCCTCGAATTTCTCAAAGCAAAATCCGAAGATGATTCGATTAAAGACATTCCCGTCGTCATGATTTCAACGGAAACAGGCGCCGACATCAT
>JAJRQB010000149.1 GCA_024280485.1 Deltaproteobacteria bacterium | reverse complement strand
GTTGCTGGCGTAGAGGCGTTGACCGATATCCAGATCATCCAGCACCTGCATAATCAAGGCACCGACCCCGCCGCTTAAGGCGACCACCGAGATGCTGCCCGGCTTGGGGAAGGTAAAGGTAAAGTTACAATAAGCATTCAGTTCAGGGTCGGAATTGATAATCCCCTGGCAGTTGGGACCGAAGAGGCGAATCCCGTATTTTCTGGCATTGGCCAGAAACTCTTCCTGCAGCTTGACCCCTTCTTCGCCCATTTCGCTGAACCCGGCCGAGTTGATAATGACCGCCTTGACCCCCTTTTGACCACACTCCTCAATGGCCTGGGGAACGAACTGGCTGGGGATGATGATGTGCGCCAGATCGACTTCACCGGGGATGTCCAAAATGCTCGGATAGGCTTTGATCCCACAGACCTCGGAGGCCTTGGCGTTGACCGGATAGATCTCCCCCTTGTAGCCATAAGTCTGAAGGTTGCGGATGATAACATTGCCGATCGAGAGTTCTTTGGTCGAAGCTCCGATCAGGGCAACTGCTTTGGGTTTAAACAGGGCGTCTAGCATCGTTTATCTCTCCTCAAGCTGCTCGATAAAGGCTTCAACGTTGGTGCGGGTCTGTTCATCGGAAACGCAGCGTAGATCATTGAGATCGCCGGAAATAACCAGGCTTGGAATGCCGGTCTCCTGCTCCAGTCGCTGAGGCATACCGTAGCGGCTGTTCGAATTACAGGGGCAGGTCTTGGCGTCATGGTAGATGATGCCGTCGATCTTGAATTTCTTCAGCATCTCCTTGATGTACTGTTCTTTGTAGGTATCGGAGCGAACAATAAACAGACCAAGATAGGCCTTGGCCATACTGCGGATCGGCTGCTCGGCATCGAAGTCGGGGAAGACCCAGCTGCTGCAGTAGGTCGACACCAGCACGCTGGTCTGCAGTCCTGCGAATAGCTCGGAATGCTGACGTAAACGACCCCAGACCGGCATCCCCTCCCAATAGATCCGATGTTTTTCGTTATCGACCGCACCGACTCCGTCCGCGACCCGCTGTTGCAGCTCCCCGAGCAGTCGTTTGTAGTAATCGATCGCCTGCTGGGTCCCGCGCAACACTACGGCAGGACCCATGTGGATGGTGGCATCGAAGAAGCTAATCGGAGCCGGAGTGCCGGCGGCACTTTCGAGGACCTGTCGCCAGAGTTCGGTGCACTCACGCGAGAGCGCCACGGTATCACGCAGTCTCTGCTCGTCCAGTTTCTGTCCGGCGATCTCTTCCAGGGTCGGAATCAGCGCTTCGATCTGCCTGGTCACATCATCGATCAGGATGTCGCTGACATCGGTAAAGTTTTTAGGTGAGGTAATGCCGATGCAGGGGACATCCAGCTCCTTTGCATACCAGGAGAACCAGTCTTGTACGTCGCGGCACTGGTTGGTGTTATAGACCAACACATCAGGATGGGGCGGAGCCTCGATCCCCGGGTAGGCCTTGGCCAGCGGCGATACCCCTTTCAGGTAGGCGCCTATATCAGCAGTCAGGTACGAGCAGATGTCGGGTGAATAGCCGATGGTGTTGGCTTCCGGGATCAACTCGGTGGCCATGCGCGTGGCGCCGAGCATAGCGGCATGGTTCTCTGGAAAGTGGACTGCGAAGCCCATCGCCCGCAGCAGCTCTGCCGGTCCGACGCTGGTGCACCAGGCGACCTTGCGCTCAGGCGATTTTGCCGCGTCATTCAGATCGTAGAAGTAGTCGGACATGATTTTCATCATCTGTCCGGTTGCTTCGATCTTCTTTCTTTGTGGTTGCTTCTCTTGCGCCATGATCTCTCCCTAAACGTTGTTGTTCAGTCGATCTCAAGTCAGCTGTAAACTGTGGGCAGTGCCCGGCTCCACTATCTATCTCTGGGTGGTCTCTCCCCGGGCATAAAGTGCTGCGCCAAGGGCGCCGGTCAATTGTGGAAACTCCGGCAGCAGCACCGGCCGACCGATCAGTTCCTCGGTCATCTCCACCATGTAGGGGTTGTGAGCTACCACCCCACCACTTAAAACTACTTTTCAGTCAGGGAATCCATCTCCAGTACACGTTGAATCATGGAGTAGAAAATTCCCTTGATGATGTCGGCAACCGGCTTGCCGTGACGGATGTTCTCAAGGACCTCGGTCGCTGAAAAGACCGTACAGTAACTGCCGAGCTTGAGCATCTCAGTGGCCTGGCGAGCCAGGTTGTTCATCTCTTCGAGAGGGATATCGAGGCGACTCGACATCTCTTCGAGAAAGGCTCCGGTGCCGGCAGCGCACTTACGATTCATTTTGAAGCTGTCGCGCCTCCCTGATGCATCGAGCTTGATGATCTTGTTGTCCTGGCCACCGATGTCGATGATGGTGAGTTCTCCAGCAAAACTGTGGTGGCAACCTTTAGCGTGGCAACCGATTTCGGTTTTGGTTTTTTCGGTGACAAAGGCAACGTTGTTGCGGCCATAACCGGTGGCGACGGCATCGGCAATATCGTTTCGGCTGGCATCAGCCATCTCCAGGGCGTTATCCAGACAGAGTGCTGCGGTCACGCCAAAATCGATACCCGATTTTCTGACTGAATGGCCGAGCAATGCCCCGTGGCGGTCGATAACCGCTACCTTGGTGCGTGATGCTCCCATGTCGAGTCCGACATAAACCGGCTGTGCCATGTTTCTCTCTGTCTCCGTTGGCTGGCCGCACAATCTACTTGCGCGTTGAAGTTTTCTGCACGGTACTAATAGGTTGCTGCTTCCGCTTCAATCGTTCTGACCAGATTGACGAGTCGGGGCCCGATGTCGTCTTCGAGCATATGTTGGCGCAGTACAAAAGATGGCGCGTTACAATTAAAAGTCAGGAGTCGCGAACCGGCAATTGGTAGCATCGGCACGCCAACCGCGTTGACGTCGTTACGCCAGCCTCCGATCGACAGGCAGAAGCCGCGCTCCTCGTAGTCACGCAAGGCTTGCTCGATCCCCGCCTTATGCTTCGGCCAATCCTCAGGATCGCGTTGCCGAATATTGTCCATCAGCTTCTCACGCTCGTCTTGTGGTAGTCCGCAAAGGAGAGCTCTTCCCATGGCGGTCGTGGCGATGGGGACCCGAGTGCCTGGCTCGCGGCGTAAGGAAACGGTAGCGTCAGCACTGTACCTTCCGTCGAGATAGATCATGCCATGGCGATCGCGGGTGCCAACCGAAACCACAGTTTGTGAATAGTCGGCCAACTCTTGCATCAGGGGACGAGCAATCTTCAGCACGTCCATATTGGTCAGTAACGAAAAGCCGAGAGATAGAACCCCCGTGCCGAGTTGATACTTGCCGAGCTTTTCATCGTGATAGAGATAGCCCATGCGGGTCAGGGTGTAGGTCAGGCGGGAAACAGTCGGCTTCGGTAGCCCGGTGCGCAGTGCAATGTCCTGATTTCCCAGGTGGCGATCTCTGGGCCTGAAGCACCGCAGAACTTCGAGCCCGCGCGCCAGGGCCGTTACGAATTGACGATCCTTGCTGCTCTCTTCCAGGGAGTCGAGTCCATCCATTGCAATGAGTCCTGCTTTGCTGCCCCCATTATCCAATGATGTAATGTCGTTCATGGATTCATCTCTCCGGGCTGTCTCTTTATGCAAAGGCTCTTCAGTGAAGATTCCGTTGCGCCATGTCCCATAATTTTCTTGTGCGGCATGTTCTTGCTTTTAACATCTATAGAAAAGGAGGGGGACTTGTCAAGAAATAAAACAATGTTTTTTGAAAACCAATTTTGCAATGCGAAACTGTGGATGTTCGGGGTAGTCATTTTGGTGGCAATAAACCACCGTTGTTTCCTTGGGTTGTGCGTTGTTGTCTCAGCCTTTCCTGTATAAAAACGGTCTGTTAGGCACGATAGCACGGATAGCTGATTTTTTATAAAGAAAATTATTTACAAACAGTGTGTTTGTCGGATAAGATCCTTTCTAGCGAAACATGATTTCGCATTGCGGAATAGGGTGGCGCTTTGAGGGTTTGGCCGAACGGATAGCTTGACTGAGGCGTTTGAAAATAACTTCCAGCTTTTTTGTAGTTCTTTAGATCCATTACCTAAAATCATTAAAGAAGGGCAGACGAATGAAACCGATTACTACTGTAGGCGTTGTTGGCGCCGGGACAATGGGCTCAGCGATTGCTCAACACTTTGTTATGAAGGGCCTGCCGGTCATTCTCGTTGACCAGCAGCAGGAGTTTCTGGATCGGGGGGTTGGCTATATGCGTGAATCCCTGAGTGAGGCATTAGAGCGGAGACTGATTGATCAGCAGACCTTTGACCAGATCCTCGGGCGATTGCACTGTACGACCGATCAGGCCGAGCTGGCCAAGGCCGATCTGGTGGTCGAGGCTATCTTTGAAAACCTGGCGGTCAAGAAGGGGTTGTTCGCCGAATTGGAGAAAGTAGTCGGCCCTGAGTGTATCCTTGCCAGCAACACATCATCTTTTTTGATCAGTGAAATTGCCGCCGACCTGAAGACGCCTGAGCGGGTGGTCGGGGTCCATTATTTCTTTCATGCGGCCAAGAACAAGCTGGTCGAGTTGATCCCAGGTGAAAAGTCAGCACCTGAGATCGTCGCCGCCCTGGAAAATTTCTATACATATTATGACAAGACCCCGATCCTGGTTAAAGATGCTCCGGGATTCGCGGTCAATCGTTTCTTTGTCCCCTGGTTGAACGAGGCGGCTCGACTCTATGAAGAAGGTTTCGGCAGCATCGTTTTTATCGACCGGATCGCTTGTGATGTTTTCGGCGTCGGAATGGGGCCCTTTGCCCTGATGAACGCGACCGGTGTGCCGATCGCCATGCACGCCGCCGATGGTCTAGCCACTGAACTTAATGCTTTTTACACGCCGGCAAAGATCCTTTGTCAACAGGTCGAAGCGAAGCAGGATTGGGATGTTGAGGATACCAGACATCTCAATAATGGTTCAGATCAGATTGAGGTTGTTACCCGACGTCTGGTTGCTGCCAGCCTTGGGGTCGCCGCGCAGATGGTTGATGAAGGTGTGGTAGACGCGACCTCCACCGACCTGGGCGCACGCGCCGGTTTGCGTTGGCCGGTAGGTCCCTTCGAGTTACTCGAGAAGCTGGGAGCAGCGAAGGTCAAAGAGATGGTCGAGATGCTCTTCTCGGACTGGGATCTTCCGGTGCCAGGTTGTCTGGCGGATGCGGCTCAAGCGCAGAGTTTAACCCTTAAGTGGGTGAAGACCGAGGTTGTCGGTAAGACCGGTTTTATTATTTTTGATCTGCCTGACCGGATGAACCCGCTCGGGGAGCAGGTCATGACTCAGCTTAATCGCTGCGTTGATGAACTCAATGCCAGAGACGACATCGATAAAATCTTTATTCATGGCAAAGGCAAGGCCTTTATCGCCGGGGCCGACATCAAGTTTTTCCTCGACGCTATGGCCGCTGATGATCTGCAACGTATTCAGTCATTCACCGATTTCGGTCAGCAGGTACTGAATAAAATCGCGGCCTCCAGCAAGGCCACCTACGCCTACCTCGACGGGTTGACTCTGGGTGGTGGATTGGAACTCGCCCTGGCCTGTGATTACCGTATCGGCACCAAAAAATCGGTACTGGCTTTCCCGGAGACCGGCATCGGCATCTATCCAGGCCTTGGTGGCACTCAGCGTGGCAGTCGTCTGATCGGCGTTGCGCGTGCCAAACAGTTGATCGCCAGTGGTCAGTTTATCAATGCGAAGGTTGCCTATGCGTTCGGGCTGGTCGACCTGATTGTCGAGCCAGTTTTGGATTGGCGCGATTTAGCAGAGGTCTCTGTGGAAAAAGCCCAGGCCGGGCGTACCGAAGAGACCGCGGATGAAGCTGAATTTGCTGCCTTTGACGGCGACCTTAAGCATCCGTTGCTCAGCCGAGCAGGGTTTGAGAAACAGGCCAAGGGGATGAGCCGGAAGGCCCCGTTGGCGCTGAAGATTGCCATGGGTCTGATCGATCAAGGGATTGCCCTCGACCTACAGTCCGGGTTACAGCTGGAACTAGATGGCTTGAAGAATATCTTCGCCACCGAGGACGCTCTGAGCGGACTTTCCAGTATTATCAATGGCCAAAAACCGAATTTCACCGGTAAATAAATAGCCAAGGAGTCACACGCCATGAATGCAAGTGTAAAGGGTTTTCGCGATCAACAGGTTGGTAGCGGCGCGCTGTTTGAAGATGTTTATCTGATCGAAGGAAAACGCACTCCCTTCGGCAAGTATACTGGCAGCCTCTCAACGGTCTCTCCAACTGACCTCGGCATCTTTGCCAGCCGTGCGGCGATTGAAGCCTCCGGTGTGCCAGCTAGTGACATCGATCAGACTATTGTTGCTAATATCGGTCAGGCGAGCGCCGACAGCTTCTTTCTTCCTCGACATATTGCACTCTACGCCGGGGCCCCCTTGCAGAGTACGGCACTGTTAACCCAGCGTATCTGTGGTTCTGGGATGGAGCTGCTGGGTCAGGCTGCAGAGCAGATCGCTCTCGGCAAGGCTAATCTGGTTCTCGGCTGCGGGACCGAAACCATGAGTCGCTTTCCGCTTGCCTCCTATTCTGCCCGGCAAGGTTTTCAATTGGGTCGACCCGAGTTTGTCGATCTGCTCTGGGAGGCCCTGAACGATACCGCCGCCGTCCCGATGGGCTGCACGGCAGACAACCTGGCGAAGCAATACAATCTGAGCCGAGAAGAGGTGGATGCCTTCTCAATGCGCAGTCAGGAACGCTACGCCGCAGCGTTGGCTGCGGGATTCTTCGCTCAGGAGATCGTATCAGTAGATCCTAAAGGGGTCCTGGAGATGACCGATTACAAACCGCGCAAGTATCGTTTGAACGGCCGTGAAGCCATCAGCAATGATGAGCATCCGCGCCAGACCACTCTGGAAAAATTGGCTAAGCTCCCCTGTGTGTTCAGCAAAGAGGGTCCAACCACTGCAGGCAGCGCCTCAGGCATTGTCGATGGCGCGGCAGCGTTGATGGTGGCATCGGGTGATTATGTTCGGGCTCATGGACTGAAGCCCTTAGGGAAAATCCGTGGTTTTGCCGCGACCGGCGTAAGGCCCGACATTATGGGGATCGGTCCGGCTCCGTCGATCCGTCTGTTGCTTGGACAGTTGGGGATGGAAATCGGCGACATCGACCGCTTTGAAATCAACGAGGCTTTCTCCGCTCAGTGTCTGGCAGTGGCCAAAGAGCTGCAACTGGATCAGGATAAGCTCAACGTTAATGGTGGCGCCATCGCCATCGGCCACCCTCTGGGAGCGACCGGTGTACGCCTGACGCTGACCTGCCTGAAAACCCTGCGCCGCGATAACAAACAATTAGGAATCGCCTCCGCCTGTATCGGTGGTGGGCAGGGGATTGCCCTGGCCGTGGAGGCCTGCTGATGACAGCTGCAACAGGGGGGACAAATCCTGTGGTGCTGATCACCGGTGCCGGGCAGGGAATAGGAGCTGCAATCACGCGCCGCTTTGCTGAGCAGGGGGCAAAGTTGGCTCTGGTTGACGTCAACGCTGAACAATTGAAGCAGTTGACCGATAGCCTCAAAGATTATGATGTGGAAATTTTGCCGCTCAGCGCGGATGTCTCCAACAAGGAGCAGGTCGGGCAATTGGTCAGACAGGTTGTTGAGAAATTTGGACGTATCGATGTCTTGATCAATAATGCCGGTATCATCCGTGACAACCTGATCAGCAACATCTCGGAGCAGGATTGGGATCAGGTCCTCGATGTCAATCTCAAGGGGGCTTTTCTGTGCTGTCAGGCGGTCTTTCCAACCCTGAAAACTCAGCGTTACGGCAAGATCGTTAATATTGTTTCACGCGCCTGGCTCGGCAGTATTGGTCAGGCCAATTATACTGCCAGTAAAGGTGGGCTCGTTAGCTTGACTCGTTCACTGGCACTTGAATTCGCGCGGTTTCAGATCAACGTTAATGCCGTGGCTCCGGGGGCAATCGATTCACCGATGACCCAGGGGTTGCCGGCCGAAGCCCGCGAGCGACTGATTCGCATGCAGCCGACTGGTAAGATGGGTAAGGTCGAGGATATCGCCGCCGCGGTGGCCTTTCTGGCGTCAGATGACTCTGAATTTATCACCGGGCAGGTATTGCATGTCGACGGTGGCAAAAGCTGTGGGCTGCTGTCACTGTAATGGACTTAACAAATTACCCTTCTCCCTGAGGGAGAAGGTGGCCAAAGGCCGGATGAGGGGAATGCCCTGCACAAGGCACCCCCTCACCCTAGCCCTCTCCCTCAGGGAGAGGGGATCTTTATTCCAAATTGACTGAAGGATCGCGATGAACGCTTATTTGGTCGAAGCAAAGCGGACTGCCATCGGCAGATCCCATCCCGACAAAGGGCTGTTCCGTGACGTCCGGGCTGATGAAATGCTCGCGGCGCTGATGCGTGGGTTGCTCGATGGGATGTCGTCTGGCGCAGAATTGACTCCGGCTATCGACGATATCTATATCGGTTGCGTTGGCCAGCATCTGGAGCAGGGGAAGAATATTGCCCGGCTCTCGGCACTTCTGGCCGGTCTGCCTGATTCTATCCCTGGTGTCACCATCAACCGCCTCTGTGCCTCCAGTCTGCAGGCTTTCAATTTTGCCGCATCGACGATCTCCAGCGGCAACGCTGAACTGCTGATGGCTGGCGGTGTCGAACATATGACCCATGTGCCGATGCAGGCCGCAACCGATTATCACCAGGGGCTGCTGGCTCGTTATGAGTTCCCCTTCAACAATATGGGGCTGACCGCTGAAAAGGTCGCGAAGGTCTACAGTATCAGCCGTGCTGAGCAGGATGATTTTGCCGTGGAGAGCCATCGCAAGGCGGTTGCTGCACAGCATGCCGGTCATTTTACCCGGGAGATCATTCCGATTTCCGCCGGCGACAGCATCGCAGATCAAGACCAGTCCCCGCGGCCTGGCACCAATCGCGCCAGTCTCGCGGAACTTAAAACGATCTTCAAAGAGGACGGCACCGTAACGGCAGGGAACAGCTCAACGCTGAATGACGGTGCCAGCCTGACACTGCTTGCCTCCGAGTCCGCCTGTGAGCGGTTCAGCCTGCCACGACGGGCCCGCGTCGTCGGTTTTAGCGTCGTCGGTCTTGATCCCTGCCAGATGGGGATGGGGCCGGTTCCGGCAATCCGTAAGCTGCTTGAGAAAAATAATCTCTCGCTAGCCGATATCGATCTGTTTGAACTCAATGAAGCCTTTGCCAGTCAGGCCCTGGCCTGTATCAACGAACTCCAGTTGCCGTTGCAAAAGGTCAACCCTTGGGGTGGCGCCTCCTCTCTCGGCCACCCCCTGGGTTGTACTGGAACCCGATTGATTACCACCCTGCTTAACGGTCTTGAGACCAGCGGTGGACGCTATGGAATTGCTTCGCTCTGTATTGGGCATGGTCAGGGGATGGCGACTCTGATTGAACGGCTTTGAACCAGACAACTTGCGGATGATTTTATGAAACCAAAATCTGAAGTCGAAATAGATGTCCGCTACGCCGAAACTGATCAGATGGGCGTTGTTCACCACGCCAACTATCTGGTCTGGTTCGAATTGGCTCGGACCAGATTCTGTCTCGATGCGGGTACGCCTTATCCCGAAATTGAAGACCTCGGGTATTTTATGCTTATCACTCAGGCCCAGCAGAATTACCGTCTGGCGGCCTGTTATGGTGACAGCGTCAAGGTCACCGCCTGGCTCGACTGGGTTGCCAGTCGCAGCCTGCAATTCAGTTATCAGGTGGAACGTGGAGGCCAGCTTCTGACCACCGGCCATACCAGGCATATCTGGGTCCGGCGCGAATCACGGCAACCCTGCAGTATGCCCGTCAGTTTGCGTGAGACCTTTCTCAAACTTGCCGAACAGACAACATTTAAAAGGTCCTGAAGGTTTATGAGGGCTAAAATCGATTCACAGGAGAAGACGTCATGTCGATAAATGCTTACCGTTGGATGATGAATGGAGTGAATGAGCCTCTGACCCGTCAGGAATTCCTCGCTCAGCCTAATGCAGGCGAGGTGGTTGTTGAGGTTGCGGGTTGTGGGGTTTGTCATACCGATCTGGGTTTCTTTTACGATGGGGTGCGGACCAACTCAGAGCTGCCACTGACTCTGGGCCACGAAATCAGCGGCCGCGTGGTTGCCACTGGCGAGGGAGCTGGTGACTGGCTGAGCAAGGCCGTGATTATCCCTGCGGTCATGCCCTGTGGCGAGTGTGATCTGTGCAAGCGTGGCAAAGGGACCATCTGTCGCAGTCAGCAGATGCCGGGTAACGATATTCAGGGCGGTTTTGCCAGTCACATTGTGGTGCCTGCACGTGATTTGTGTCCGGTTGACGAAAAACGATTGAGCGCTGCCGGTCTTGAGTTGGCAGATGTCTCTGTGGTTGCCGACGCGGTGACAACCCCTTATCAGGCGGTGCATCAGGCGGGCGTGACCCAAGGGAGTCTGGCGATTGTTATCGGAGTGGGTGGTGTCGGCGGGTACTGCGTGCAGATGGCCAAAGCCTTCGGCGCGACGGTGGTCGCGATCGATATCGATCAGAACAAACTGGATGCCATTACCGAATATGGTGCAGCAGTCACCTTCAACGCGGGTGAGATCAGTGGTCGTGATCTGAAGAAGGCGATCGGCGCATTCGCCAAAGAGAATGGTCTGCCGAGCACTGAATGGTTCATCTTCGAATGTTCTGGCAGCAAGCCGGGACAGGAATCAGCCTACGGCTTGATAGTCCACGGTGCAACCCTGAGCGTAGTGGGGTTCACCATGGCGAAGGTTGATATCCGTCTCTCCAACCTGATGGCCTTCCATGCCCGTGCGATCGGCAACTGGGGTTGTCTGCCCGAGTACTATCCGGCGGCCCTGGATCTGGTCCTGGATGGTAAGGTCGAACTCAAATCATTTATCGAGCAGAGACCGTTGAGTGAGATCAATAACGTTTTTGCCGATGTGCATGATCAGAAGATGCAGCGTCGGGCGATTCTGATTCCCTGACCTTTGACGAGTCCCTTCTCCCTGAGGGAGAAGGTGGCCGAAGGCCGGATGAGGGGGAAGAGTTTGTGCTGTCGGCCCCCTCACCCTAGCCCTCTCCCTTAGGGAGAGGGGACGACTCAAAATCATAGTAAAAGATTTATATAGCGAATTCCTATGTCTCAAAAGGAGATTACACAATGGCTACAACAGATCAAATTATCGCAGAAACCTCACCCGCCACCTTGATCGACCACAACCTGGTCGCACAAGATATTGAGAGCCTCTGTGAGGGTATGGTTCAATATGAAAAGCGTCCGGCTAAGCGCCGTGATGGTTCGGTGGCTGAAGGGCTCTATAACGCCTGGATTATCTTCAACAATCCCAAGCAGTTCAACTCCTACACGACCGACATGGTCAAGGCGACAATTCTGGCTTTTAGGCGTGCTTCGACTGACCGCGAAGTCAACGCTGTGGTCTTTACCGCAGTTGGCGAAAAAGCCTTCTGTACCGGCGGAAATACCAAGGAATATGCCGAGTATTATGCTGGCAATCCCCAGGAATACCGTCAGTACATGCGCCTGTTCAATGACATGGTTTCGGCGATTCTTGATTGTGACAAGCCGGTCGTTTGCCGGGTCAACGGCATGCGGATCGGTGGTGGTCAGGAGATCGGCATGGCCTGCGATTTCACCATCGCCCACGACCTCGCCAACTTCGGCCAGGCCGGACCCAAGCATGGTTCGGCGGCAATCGGCGGCGCGACCGATTTTCTGCCAGTGATGATCGGCTGTGAGCAGGCGATGGTCTCCGGGACTCTTTGCGAGCCTTTCTCGGCCCACAAAGCGGCACGTCTGGGAATTATCGCTGATGTGGTTCCGGCGTTGAAGATCGGCGGTAAATTTGTCGCCAACCCAACCGTGGTTACCGATCAGTATCTTGATGAGTACGGGCGGATCATCCATGGCGATTTCCGCGCTGGCAGTGCCTTCAAGGAAGGGCGCGACCTGATCAAAAGCGGTGAAATCGATCTGAGTATGCTCGATGAAAAGGTCGAGGAACTCTGCGCCAAGTTGATAGAAACCTTCCCCGAGTGCATGGCCAAGAGCCTTGAAGAATTGCGCAAGCCGAAGCTCAATGCCTGGAACGCTAATAAGGAAAATTCCCGTGCCTGGCTGGCATTGAATATGATGAACGAAGCACGCACCGGCTTCCGTGCCTTTAACGAAGGGAACAAGGAGACCGGTCGCGAAATTGATTTCGTCAAGCTGCGTCAGGGGCTAGCTAAAGGGGTCCCTTGGACTGAAGAGTTGATCGAAAGTTTGATGCCTGGGAAGTAAACGAACTGATCTTTAGTGCAGCCCTTCTCCCTGAGGGAGAAGGTGGCCGAAGGCCGGATGAGGGGATGCTTTTGCAACTGTTTCCACCTCACCCTGGCCCTCTCCTCTAGGCCCTGTGGGTCCTCAGGGAGAGGGGAATTTATGGAAGGATAAATCGATGAGTGATAGTCCACTGAAAGTCTGGCTCGACCGCGATGGCACGCTGCTGCGGTTACGTCTGGCGCGGCCGAAAGCCAATATTGTTGATGCCGCGATGATCGCGGCCCTTGATGCTGCATTGGCTGAGCATCGCGATGCAAAAGATCTGCGCGCGGTACTGTTCGACCATGAAGGCCCGCATTTCAGCTTCGGGGCCAGTGTTGCTGAGCATATGCCGGATCAGTGTGCCGACATGCTCAAGTCTCTGCACGCCCTGGTGCGTAGTATGATTAATTTCCCGCTGCCGCTGCTGGTGGCAATCAAAGGCCAGTGCTTGGGTGGTGGGCTGGAAGTTGCTGCCGCAGGCAGTATGCTTTTGGCCGCAACCGACGCCAAGCTGGGTCAGCCGGAAATCAAACTGGCGGTCTTTGCTCCGGCCGCCAGTTGCCTGCTGCCCGAACGGATTGGCCAGGCCAGAGCAGAAGATTTGCTCCTTTCCGGCCGCAGCATGGGTGCGGAAGAAGCCCTGTCAACCGGGCTGGTCGACAACGTATCCGAAAATCCGGAAACAGCAGCCACGGAGTATTTCGATAAATACCTGGCCCCGAGCAGTGCCAGCACTCTACGGTTTGCGGTTCTGGCCGCACGGGATGAGTACCGGCAGCGGGTCATCGCCAAGCTGGAGCGGGTGGAAACCCTTTACCTGGCTGAGTTGATGAAGACCCATGATGCGGTCGAAGGACTAACTGCATTTGTCGAGAAACGCGAAGCCACCTGGGAGAATCGCTGATTGGAAATTATTGACGTCCATTGTCATTGTTTTGCAGGGCTGGGTCAGGCTGAGAGGGTTTCTCATGGCCTGGCCCGGTTGCGTGATGCTGGCGTTAGTCATCTGGCAGTTATGGGACTGGTCAATACCAGCCTCAATGCTCAAGATGTCTGGAAGCTTATTCCTGAGGGTTTTGACAATCTGGGAGATCCCCTCTTCAACGAAGCCGATGATCTCCTGAAGTTCACGCAGCAGACCGGTGACATGCTCTTTCCGATGCTCGACACGCGTATGCTGAATAGCGATGTTCAGAGCTTTATTCAGGATCATCTCCAGCGCGGCTTCAGAGGGATCAAGGGGCTCTACCTGGCCGATGACGCCAATGATCTGCGTGTAACCAGTGTTCCCGATACCTTTGGCATCAGCCTTGAGCAGTATCATAAGCGCGAATGGGAGATCTTCGCTTTTGCCGAAGCCCACGATCTGCCGGTTCTCTACCACATGGATGCCAATCGCTACGGCGACACGATGCGCGCTATCCTCGATGATTTCCCCCACCTGAGAATCAACTTTCCCCACTTCGGCATCGGCCGGAAAGCCTTTCGCAAAATCCTCGACACTTATCCCAACGTCTATACCGATATTGCCTATATGTTTCCACACATCCAGGGTAACCCGGACAGTTACTCTGACTTCATCAGCCACTACCCGGATCGCGTCTGTTTCGGCTCCGACGCACTCATCTATCAACCAGAGATTGTGCTTGATTACATTGAACTTGTGAAATCTCTGAACCTTTCGAATGAGCTTGAAAATAAAGTGCTTTCAGGAAATCCGCGCAGTTTTTTAGGGTTGGATTCTGTCTGTTGAACAAGGACCTGGCGGTATGCTGTGGCCTCACGCCCTAGATGTTTTCTCTTTGATCTGAATCAAGTCTCAAGTTAGATTGTACTATCGACTTGAGTTTGGCACTTATCGAGGGGGATGCCTTGTCTGTCAATTCAAATCAATTTCCTTTCAGTGGAGATGCTCTGATATTTTCCGTGATCTTGGGGGGTTGTAATGCATGAGCTGCTCATAATTCTTGAACATTTCGGGGGAGGACAAGGAGGACAGACTGGCGTAGATCCAGTCCGTTTTCTTCTGGCGGCATTTTTCTGGGCTGTTCTGGGCCTGGTTTCATTACTCGAATGGCGTCGTAGTGGCAACCGACGTGATTGTTTTGTTCTCCTGGCCGCACTGTTCGGTTTGGCCCGCGAGTTACTCATGTTTGTTGGTGAGTATGGCAGCTATCGTGGTCTGGTTCAGTTTCCTGAGATGTACCGTTTTTACCCCCCGCTGGAGCATCTCCTGACGATGCTCTCCTACATAGCCATCATTTTTGCTTTCATGTGGTACTACCTCGACAACGTACGCTTCAGTAAGTCATATTTGTGGGCTGCCACGCTTATCAGCACCAGCATCTACCTGTTTGCCGCCCCTGGCTGGATCAGTTTTGTTGAGCAACATCCGGGTAGCCTCTTTGGTTCGTATGCCGGAGATATGATCTTTCGGATCGCCGCGTCCCTGATTCTGACTGTGGCGCTGGTGGTGCTGTATCGGGCACGACAACGAGGCAAGAAGGTGTCACTTCTGTTGTTGGCCGGAATCGGTTGTTTTTTTCTGGATGAGTTTTTGATGATTTTTAACCTGGCCAACAGCGAGCGACATGTGGCCGTCTTTGCCCCTATCCGCCATAACCTGCACATCTGGGCTATCCCGATTTTGATCGGCAGCTATTGGATGGAGCTCAGGAATCGCCTCCGTGAAGCACTCAGTAAATCGCAGGGTGATTTAGAAGCACGTCTTAAAGCGCAAGCGAGCCTGCAGTCGAATCAAGAGCGTTACCGGACTCTGGTCGATAACCTGCCGCTGGGGATCTCTCTGATTGATAAAGAATTCAGAATCACCATGGTGAACCGTAAAATGGGTGAATTGTTTCAGCGCTCCACGGAGTCTTTTGTTGGCCAGTTCTGCCATGACCAGTTTGAATACTGCAAAGAACAATGCCCTAACTGTTCAGACACACAGAAAGTGCTGCCTCAGCAGATCCATCAGTTCGAAACCGAGGGGAGCAGGGAAGATGGTCGTCACTTTGCGGCTCACCTGACGGTCGTGCCGCTTCCTGAGCAGAACGGACAGGAAGCAGGCTTTATTGAACTGGTGGAGGATATCACTGAAAAAAAACAGACTGAGGCAGAGAATCAAAAGCTTCAGGAACACCTGCGTCATGCGGAAAAGATGGAGGCGATCGGGTATCTGGCCGGGGGGATTGCCCATGATTTCAACAACCAGTTGACAGGTGTCCTTGGCTACGCCGAACTGCTTGTGTTTCGACTTGAAGATAAGAAACTGACAGCCTACGCCCAGAACATTATAGATTCTGCCAACCGTTCTGCTGCTCTGATCGAACAGCTGCTGGCTTTTGGTCGCAAAGGGAAATACCTATCCGTGCCGGTCGCAATCGAACAAATCGTTGGTGAGGTCACATCACTCCTGCAGCGTAGTATCGACAAGCGCATTGAGATTCATCAGAATTTTCATGACGGGACAACACAGGTTCTCGGTGATCCGAACCAATTGCAGAGTGCTCTTCTGAATATTGCTCTCAATGCCCGTGATGCTATGCCAGAGGGGGGCAAGTTGTCTTTTGAAACTGCGCTCTTTAAGCCAGCTCCAGACTGGAAACATGCCAAAATATACGCTGAGGGGCAGACAGAGGTTGAGTATCTGCGGGTCAGCATTGCTGATACCGGGTGCGGGATGGACACCGAGGTTATAAATCGCATTTTTGAACCTTTCTTTACGACAAAAGAGATGGGGAAGGGGACCGGGATGGGGCTGGCGAGTGTGTATGGCACTATGACCAATCATAACGGTCATATTGATGTTGAGAGCAGCATCGGTAAAGGGACAACTTTTCATCTTTACTTCCCTCTTGCCGCATCCGACCTGCAGGAAGATCAACCCAAGTTCTGTACGCTGGTCACAGGCAAGGCCCGTATCCTGCTGGTCGATGATGAAAGGATAGTCAGGGGAGTCGCTGTCGAGATGTTGCAGTCCCTTGGTTACCAGGTGTATGAGTGTGAGGACGGGCAGCAAGCGGTCGAATATTATCGACAGGCGTGGCGAGAAATCGACCTCGTCATTCTCGACATGATTATGCCGGTCATGGACGGTAGAGATGCTTTTATTGCTATGCAGCAGATCAATCCTGACGTGCGTGTAATTCTCTGCTCAGGTTATAGCCTCGATGACCGTGTCCAATCTATCTTGGAGGAAGGGAAAATCGGGTTTGTCGGCAAGCCCTTTACTGTGGGAGAATTGTCTGAACAGGTAGACGAATTTCTGAAGCTTGGGGTGGTGGAAGTAAGCCCTATTGCATAAAACGTAGTTGTCGGTCTGATGACTCTGCCGGTGCTCGGCTTGGCAACGACCTTAATCCCTCTCGAAGTATCTCCTGATAAATCATATTCAACGATTATATCTACTGGATTTCGGTCCCTGTTGTGGATATCTGGATCGGATCAGAATGGCGGGCTGTGAAAAAGGGCACAAGTATGACAAGCAGGCACCGGACTTTAATAAATTCCATTCCATTTCTCTTTGTATTTTTATGGAGTACCGGTTTCATTGCGGCAAAGTATGCCTTGCCCTTCGTTGAACCTTTTTATTTTCTCTTTATTCAGATGAGCCTGACCATCGTGGTCTTTTTACTCTTGTGTTTATTCTTTCGGGTGCAGCGCCTCTCAGCCAGGCAGGCAGGGCATCAGATGGTCACCGGTTTTCTGGTGCATGGCGCTTACCTTGGGGGCGTTTTTGCCGCGATCAAGTGGGGGATGCCGGCGGGGATAACGGCAATAGTGGTGGGGACACAACCCGTTCTTACCGCTTGTCTGGGCTGGTGTTGTTTAGGTGAAAGATTACGGATGAAGCAATGGCTGGGCCTGGTATTAGGTCTCGCCGGCGTGGTCACCGTACTGTTAAGCACGAGTCAGCACGCTGGTGCTGTCCTGACCTGGCCAGCTCTGCTTGCTGCCCTGTCGGCTCTGGTTGGAATTTCCCTTGGAACCATGTATCAGAAGCGCTTTGGAACTGGGACGCATTTGCTGGCCGGTTCGATCTGGCAATATCTCAGTGTAGCGTTGCTGATGGCGGTTTTGACTGGGATATTCGAAGTTCAAAAAGTGGTCTGGAATCTTCAACTGATACTGGCGTTAGGCTGGCTGGTATTAGGAATATCGGTGACGGCCATTCTTTTGCTCATGTATATGATCAGAGAAGGAGAGATGGCCAGAGTGGCAAGTTACTTTTATCTGGTCCCCCCGGTCGCCAGTATCGAGGCCTGGCTGTTGTTTGATGAATCCTTGACTCTGGTCGCGGTCACCGCGATCGTTGTGACAGTTATTGGTGTCTATCTGGTGGTTAAGAGGTCATGAGCGCGTGCGGCAGTATGAAGCTCAGGATCAATGTTTAAAAGTGCATAATAAATCAGCAATTGCTGATCTTTTTTTCACCCTGCAACCCATCAACCTGGTATCTCCCTCCGGTTTTCTCTTTTAAGTTCAGGTAATTACGCCCACAGCTTTTATGGCACGGCTTATGCGATTAAGTCCTGAGGTCGATCCATTTGCGAGAGGACTATGCTCCGATTCCTTCCATTTTGGTTGTTGACCAGACGTGCTGATGCTGGTCTGCGTTAAGCCGCACGAGCCACCAACAAGGAGAAGTTATGAAGAAAGCTCTTATTGTCGATGATGAACCCCTCTTGCGCCGGCAGGTTGCCGATGCCCTGACCAGTTTTGGTTTTGACCAGTTGGTAGAAGCCGAAAACGGGCAGCAGGCCGTTGATCTGGCTCGCAGTGAAAAGCCGTTATTGATCGTTATGGATGTTTCGATGCCGATCAAGGATGGAGTTTCTGCGGCGGCAGAGATTAATCGCGCCACTCCTTTACCGATCATATTATTGACTGGCACCACCGACGCTGAGACTGTCGCGCGTGCGCGGGAAGCGGGGGTCATGAACTACCTGCTCAAACCCTTCCGCGAAGAACAGTTGGCGGTGGTGGTCGACCTGGCGATTGATCAGTATATTCGAGTTTCAAACCTCAACGATGAGGTCAGTAAGTTGAAAGAGACCCTTGAGACGCGCAAACTGGTCGAAAAAGCCAAGGGAGTTTTTATCAAGCAGGGACTCAGTGAAAAAGAAGCCTATCGCCGTATGCAGAAGCTGGCGATGGATAAACGGAAAAGCTTGCGCGAAGTCGCCGACGCCATCCTGCTGATGGAAGGCTGAGAGGGACGATCAGTCTCAGCGACCAGTACACTCTGAGCTTCTAATCAATAGTTAAAATTGCCGTCGGTAAAAATAAGAAAGGTCAATCTCGAAAAGGGGTTGGCCTTTCTTCTTGCTATAACTCTGGGTTGAGTAGGTTCTAGCGACTTGAATGTTCAATAGTGTCAACGGATTGAACAACTATGTGCAATTGACATTCGATAAAATTGGTTTAGATTAATAGTCGTACATTTTAGTTTCCTGCAACTGAAAATTTGCCTTTAGGTTTTTTTTGTGAAGAGACAAAATCCGGATCTTAAAAAAAATGCGAGAGGGTCCATACTGTGTAGAGATTTCTGCAAGGTATTATTGTTCCTTTCTGCAATTTTTATGGCTCAGGTTCAACCCCTGCGTGCCGATATCATGCCGCCAGAGATGAAAACCATCACCTCGGCTTCAGAATATGATTATCCCCCTTTTTGCATCGTAAACGAAAATGATCTTGCTGGCGGTTTTGCGGTCGAGTTGTTACGAGAAACCCTTAAAGTCATGGGTAGGGATGTTTCATTTAAGTTCGGACCCTGGTCTGAGGTAAAGCAGAGTCTGATCGACAAGAAAGTACAGGTTCTGCCACTTGTCGGCAGAACTCCCGAGAGAGAGGGTGTTTTCGACTTTACTTTCCCCTATATGACGATGCACGGCACAATCATCGTGCGTTCGGGGACAAGTGAGATTAACTCCCTGGCAGATCTTAGCGGGAAAAATGTGGCTGTTATGCAAGGTGACAACGCCGAAGAATTTCTGCTGCGTGAAAATATAACGAGTGTTCTCACCAGAACCAAATCCTTTGACGTGGCACTGCAAAACCTCGCACAGGGCGAATACGATGCCGTTGTTGTGCAAAAACTTCTTGCTACACAATTAATCAAAAAACACCAGCTTGCCAATCTCAAAGCCGTCGGCCCACCACTTGAAGGCTTTGTACAATCTTTCTGTTTTGCGGTAGCAAAGGGGGATTCATCCCTGCTGAGCAGACTGAATGAAGGGTTGTCCATTGTTATTGCGAACGGCACCTTCGAAGCCCTTCGGAAAAAGTGGTTTTCCGCCCTTGAATCGGTCCCTAAAAGTCGTATTGTCGTCGGTGGTGATTTTAATTATCCCCCCTATGAATATCTGGATAAAAATGGCCAACCCGCAGGTTACAACGTTGATCTGACCAGAGCTATCGCGAGGCAGCTGGGGATCGCTGTTGATATCCAACTGGCTCCCTGGGGAGATGTTCGGAAAAAATTGGAGAATAATCAAATCGACCTGGTTCAGGGCATGTTCTATTCCGCAGAACGAGATATGACTTTAAGTTTCACGGACGCACACACCCTGGTCAGCCATGTTCTCATTACGCGGAGTGACGCGAAACCTCTCCACAGTCTGGAGGATTTGTCAGGTAAAATCATCGTCGTCATGGATGGCGACATCATGCACGATCTGGCTCTTAATGCCGGCTATGGCAAGCAATTAATTCTTGCCCAAACCCAACAAGAGGCCCTGAATTTGCTCTCCGGTGGAGATGTTGAATACGCATTGCTGGCGAAAATTCCCGCTCTTTATTGGATAGAGAAAGAGAACTTGACGAACCTGCAGGTGGGGGGAAACGATTTTATCTCTTCTGAATACTGTTATGCGGCTAATCATAAAAATCAGGACCTGATCGAACGCTTTTCCATGGGGCTGACAGATTTGAAGGCAACAGGCGAATATCGTGAAATTCACCAGAAATGGTTTGGCACCTATGAAGACCAGGGCATCAGCAGACAAGCGCTTATTCGCTATATGTTGTTGGGCTCCATTCCTCTTTGCGGCCTGTTTATTTTTTCAATCGCATGGACCAAGACCCTGAAAAGGAAGGTCAGCATGCGCACGGCAGAACTTGTCAATGAAATTGTGGAACGCAAGAAGATTGAAGATCAATTGGCAGACCAGGCCGAAAGGCTTAAAGCGTCGCAATCGATGTTGATTCAGCAGGAAAAGCTCGCCGCAATCGGTCAATTGGCCGCAGGTGTCGCACACGAAATCAACAACCCTCTGGGCTATATATCGAGCAACCTCACTACGTTGGGTAATTATCGTGAGAAGCTTGATAAATATTTAAATACCTTGGATGAAGCGCTTTTTGTCCTCCCCCCCGATCAGCAGCAACTTGTAGCTAAAAGCCGTAAGCAGCATAAGATTGACCTGGTGCTCGAGGATCTGCCCGACATTATTTCTGATGCCTTTGAAGGCACAGAGAGGATCAAGAAGATAGTTCTCGGGATGAAGAGTTTTTCTCGGACAGATAATGATGTTCCATCACCCGTTGACATTAATGAATGCCTTGAAAGTGCGATTACTATCGTCTGGAATGAAATCAAATATAATTCAGAACTGGAGCGGGATTTCACTGAGATCCCTACTCTTGATGGTTTCCCGCAGCAGCTGGCACAAGTTTTTATGAATATACTGGTCAATGCCTCTCACGCGATCCACGAGAAAGGCCAGATTCACCTTAGGAGTCGATTCGTAGATGGTCAGGTTGTTGTTACTGTCACAGATAACGGGTCCGGTATCTCTGAAATGACGATATCCAAAATATTCGATCCCTTCTTTACCACTAAAGATCCGGGCAAGGGGACCGGGCTGGGTATGAGTATCGCTCGGGAAATTATTCAGAAACATGGCGGCAGCATTGAGGTCCGGAGTGAAGTTGGAAAAGGGTCAGAATTTACCGTCAGCCTTCCCGTCGCAGAGAAGTACATCCACCCTTGATAGGGCTCAAAGCATCAACCTGCCTCCATCGATATTCCAGAATGCGTTCTGTTGACAATTTCAGTTTAGAAAAGAATTTGCTCCCATGGTAAAGGTAACCCGAATCACTTCGATAAATCTTTTCTGCTTTTGAAAATGGCTTGATTCCTCATGAATATTCAATGGTCCGGCCTTACTCCCAGAGTGTCAAGGCAAGCAGCCGGTTGGCTGGCGATTTTCGGTTCGGCTTTCTTTTTCTATCTGGCCACACTCACTATTCGCTGGGCTGCGCCCCATGTGACGATCGGTTCTGCCTATTTTGTTTTTGCCCGATTTCTGCTCGGTTTCAGTGTTGTTTCTGTAACCATGATCCTGCAAAAAAAGCGCTTGCAGCCGAAGAAATACCACTATCTTATTGGTCGAACCCTGGCCAATACCTTTGCCGTGTTCTGTTTTTATAAGGCTGTGGAGATGGGCTCGCTGGCTGAAGCCAACATCCTCAATATGACCTATCCGCTGTTTGTCGCGCTGTTCTGCTGGTTTTTTCTGCGCGGGCAACGCGACCTGGTGTCGATGATAACTGTGGCCGTGGCATTTGTCGGCATCTGGCTGATTCTTGCGCCGGGGGAGATTGAACCAAGCCTGGCTAATCTGTGGGGGCTCTGTTCCGGAGTCACTGCGGCGGCGGCGATCATCTACCTGAATATCAGCAGGCGCTACCACGACTCGCAGACCATACTTTTTTATATGTTTGGTCTGGGTACGATTTTGATGCTGATATTTTTCCATGACGCGCTATTTATGCCGAACCTGGAGGAGCTATTTTTCCTGCTGAGTTGTTCGGTTGCCGGTGTGCTCGGCCAGTATCTGCTCACCTACGGTTTTTTGTATGTCTCCGCCGTGGAGGGCTCGATAATTTCTTCGAGCCGAATTTTGCTGGCGGCCCTGCTCGGCCCGCTACTGGTCGCTGACCCGGCGCTAACCATCGCCGGGTGGTGTGGTGCCCTGCTTATTTTTTCTGCCAATGCAACGCTTGCCTTACGAAAAATTTGAAACGGACATGCTCAGCAAATACTGCTGAGCGGGGGATTTGATTTTTTGTTGAATGTTGAATTTGACCCCTAAGTCAGAAACTCTAACCCGTCTCTATAGACCCACCCATTAATCGGTTTCCACCCCAACCTTCTCATCGGTCTGCGCATCCCCTTTATCCAGACAGATCGCTTGCCGCGTGCGCCCGTCAAATTTACCGTGGGTATATCCGACCACGGCAAAATCCTGCGCCAGCCGCTTTGCCAACTCTTCATAGTCATCACTCTTGCCGCGAATACAACTGGAGAGATGCACGACATCGACGTCGAGCTCTTTGAGTTTGGCGATTTTTTTCTCCAGATCGCCGCCATCCTGAGTAAACCCGATCAACTGGGTATTCTCAGCGTAGGGCGCAAAAGCATCGAGCTTTTTGAAAAAGGCATTCAGACAGCCCTTGCCGGTACACTTATCCAGGGTTTCGCTGCGCACGATAATGGCGATTTTTATCAAAATTGACTTTCCTGACAGAATGAGGAGCTGGGAGGCAATAATGACTAACTTGGTCAACAAAAGCAACGGGTCATCAGTTTTGATTTTTGTCCTCACTTTACCCGCGGCTTAAAATGCGTCTTGCCGTTGCGATGTTGCCTGATTCGACGATGAGGATGGTTCGATAGCTTGTCAGGGATTGCTTAGAGTCTGATCAAAGGCTCTAAATTGAGCCACTTTTTTATGCAAGTCTCCTTGCTGATATATCTATGCACACGTAAAAACAGCATGTTCTGAACTTGGCACGGTCACTGCTTAATTGATATGCGCTTGCTCGAATAACGGCAGGCGGGAACAACAATCAATTCTGGAACAATGGCGTTCCTAACCGATATGGACTTTGAGCAAAGGCGCTCTATCCCAATTTTTGGGGTGGAGCGTTTTTTTTTGGTTCAGTCATCTCATAGATAACAGGAGGCGCAAGATGAGAAAAGTTGAGTGCATTATCAAGCCGTTCAAGCTGGAGGACGTCAAGTCAGTGTTGACCGATCTTGGCATCAACGGTATGACGGTTAGTGAGGTTCGTGGTTTCGGTCGTCAGAAGGGACACACCGAACTCTACCGTGGTGCCGAGTATCAAATCGATTTTATCCCCAAGGTTAAAATTGAGTTGATTATTCCAGCGGATCAGGTTGATGAGGTTGTCACTGCAGTGCAAAAAGAAGCCTGCACAGGACGCATCGGCGATGGCAAGATCTTTGTCTCTACGATGGAGCAAGCCATCCGTATCCGCACCGGTGAAACCGGAATCGATTCTCTATAAATAAAAGGAATAAAACCAATGAATAAGCGAATTTTGACGCTGACCACCAGTCTGCTGGCTCTGCCGGTACTGGCCTGTGCCGAAGATGCACCGGTTTCTGAAATGACTTACATCCTGAATACCTTCTCGTTTTTGATAATGGGTATTCTGGTTATGTGGATGGCTGCCGGCTTCGGCATGCTTGAAGCTGGACTGGTTCGTTCCAAGAATGTAGCAACCATCTGTCTGAAGAATATCTCACTCTTCGGTATCGCCGGAATCCTCTTCTATGTCGTCGGCTACAACCTGATGTATGCGGGGGTTGATGGCGGATATATCGGTTCCTTGGGGATGTGGGCTGCTGATGACGCTGCTGCTGCCGCTGGTGATTACTCGGCCGGTTACTCTGCCGCTTCCGACTGGTTCTTCCAGATGGTCTTCTGCGGTGCTGCCTGCTCAATCGTTTCTGGCTGTGTTGCCGAGCGGATCAAGCTCTGGTCGTTCCTCGGGTTCTGTGTGGTTCTCTGTGGCATCATCTATCCGATCCAGGGCTCCTGGGGCTGGGGCGGCGGTTGGTTGTCCGAAATGGGCTTTTCTGACTATGCCGGCTCGACTATCGTTCATTCCGTTGGTGGCTGGGCTGCACTGAGCGGCGCACTGATCCTCGGTGCACGTAAGGGCAAGTATGGTAAAGACGGGCGCGTCAATCCATTGCCTGGTTCCAACATCCCGATGGCCACCCTGGGAACCTTCATCCTCTGGATGGGCTGGTACGGTTTTAATGGTGGTTCGGTTCTGGCTCTTGGTACTGCCGATGCCGCGATCGAAATGTCGAACGTTATGGTCAACACCAATATGGCTGCCTGCGGCGGTATGATCGCGGCGATGATCATGGTTCAGGTTCTTTATAAAAAAGTTGATGTCACCATGGCCCTCAACGGCGCCCTGGCGGGTCTGGTTTCGATCACTGCCGGACCGGCAACTCCGAGTCTCGGGGCTGCCGCTCTGATCGGCGGCGTTGGTGGTGTACTGGTTGTACTCGCAGTTCCTTTCTTCGACAAGCTGAAGATTGATGATGTCGTCGGTGCTCTTTCAGTCCACTTGGTTTGTGGCATCTGGGGCACGCTGGCTGTTCCTTTCACTAACAGCGAAACCAGCTTCGTGACTCAGTTCGTTGGCGTTGCCGCAACCGGTGCCTTTGTTCTCGTGACGAGCTCAGTGGTCTGGTTGGCCCTCAAGTACAGCGTGGGAATTCGCGTCGGTGCAGAGGAAGAGATGCGCGGCTGTGACATGACTGAAATTGGCATGGAAGCTTATCCCGATTTCCAGACTATTCACATTGGTGGTAGTGGTATGGGTTATCCCCAAATGTCGGCGATCATGGCCGCTTCTGTCAGTAAGCCTGTTAAGCAGTCCTGATAAAAGCAGGATGATAAATGAACAGACTTATAACCAAAACAAAGGCTGGCCAGCCACCACCAGAATTAGGCGCTTTTAGGCGAGTCACGAAGGACACCAAGAAGGGTAAAAAGAGCTTTTAACGAAACCTCAAAAGGTTAATCTCAAGTTTTTTCTGGTTGTCTCTTCAATCTCGCAGCACTAACTGGTTTGCAAAACAAGATATTCTTGGTGCCTTGGTGGCTAACCTTCTTTTGGGTTATAGAACCGTAAATGAATGAGGCCGTCATCCTGTTCAGGGTGACGGCCTTTTTTAGTGTGAGCAGGAATTTGGAGTTACAGCCTTAAAGTAGCAATCTGTGACGGAACTTCTTCGGGGCATGAGCTCCGACCGAAGCGATAATAAAAGCGAGAAGGATGGTTTCGGTGAGGGGTAAATAGCCATGGTACGCCGCCCCCAGAAGAAGAATTTTCACCAGAGTAATCATCCCTGCGACTTCCCTGAAGATTTGTCGGTGCCGCATCCATTCACAGGCCAGCAACAGACCGCCACTGATCAACGCAATCAGCACATAGAACATCGGCGGCTCAGGGATGGCATCGAGAAGAAAAGCCGCAAGAAAAACTGCTGCGCCAACCTGATGTGCCGCTCTGATAAGAATAGAAAAATTTAAAATCCAGAAAGGGCGATCGCCGATCCTGCCGGTGTTTGCGCTCTGTTCCCTTCTGCTTCTTTTCTCTTCCTGCATGATTCGTTTTCGCTTCCTTTATGTTTTCATGCCCCGTTATTTAGAAGGGCTGAGTCTCAAGTTAATTCAGAGCGATGACTAGGAAGCTGTCGGACTATCCATGAACTGGCTGCAAATCCGGATGGTTGGCCCATATCCCAGTTCCTTTTTGCCTCATAGCTATGGCTATGAGCCTGCAAACGAACTAAAATCTGTCCTCAACCATCCAAATTTTCGCTTCAGCTCGTATAGTCAGACAGTCTCCTAGGCCTTCATGGTTTGACGCGTAGGCGTGAACTATTGAGGGCTGTTTCCAGAGTTGTTGTGTCCAGAACCGCTTTGGTGAGCTCGTCGATTTCCTGGGTGATGCTTTGCAACTCCGCGATGATGGCTTCGCCGGCCTGACCACTGGGGATTGGCGCATCGAGTTCAGATTCCAGAACTTCAAACAGCTCGATGACATCAAGCAGTGTCGTGCGATTGGGTGTTCCGACGAAACGATACCCGCCGCCGACACCACGCACCGCTTGCACAAGTCCCGAGCGCACGAGGGTGCGCAGGACTTTGGCCAGGTGGTGAGTGGAAATTCCGTACTTGTCAGCGATATCGATGGTTGAGAGTTGCCGCTCAGGGTCACTGGCCAGTTCGAGGACAGCATAGAGGCCAAACAGGCTTGCCTTATGCAATTTCATAGTAAAATCCAAGATGAGAAATTCGGGTTAGATGTCATCAATCGATTTTTCGAGTTCGATATAGCGTCCGGTTCGCAAGCCCTGACTACGGAAAAACGACAGTGTCAGTTTATTATCCCGGTCGACCATCGTTCGTACGGTCGTAACACCAATCTTTTTCAAGCGCAGACAGATCTCTTTCAGCATGAGTTGGCCGACCCCGATTTCCCGGGCTGTCGGTGACACGCTTAGAGCAAAGACCCAACCGCACGGCGATGAGCCAAATTCCCAGGCGCGGACTTCAGCGATGATAAAACCGATGACCTCGTTGTTTATTTCGGCGACGAGAAAAAAACCATCATCCCTGCCAATTGTTACATAGCGGTTAAAAATTTCGTTCCAATAGGCGGGTTTCTCTTCCGGAACGCCGACAGTATCCAAACCGAGTACGGCATTAAAGTCGGCGAGGGTGGCGTTGCGAATGCTGACTTGATCTGTCATATCCATGTCCAATTGATGCTTTGCGAGGGCACTTGAATTTACAATATTGGTAATCTGGTACCATGAAAGACCTGTGGCAAACAAGCCCTTTCCTTGGAGGTTGCTAGCCGTGATTTTCGCCAATGTTCAGACGTTCCGGGTGGCAGTAGACTTCACAGCGTTCGCCACGCAGATAGCCCACCATGGTCATGCCCGCTTGTTCACAAAGCTGAACGGCCATGTCGGTCGGTGAGGTACGTGATGCCAGCACTGCAATTCCGAGTTGACTCGACTTGCCCGCCATTTCCGATGAGATCCGTCCCGAGGTCACCAGCAGGCGACCCTGGAGGTCGATCCCTTTCTGAAGTGCTTCACCGGCAATACGGTCGAGAGTGTTATGTCGGCCGAGATCTTCAGCGTGGAGCAGAATCTTCTCGCCATCACTGATTCCTGCTGAATGGATGCCGCCGTGAATGCTGTAGGCTTCGGCCAGTTGATTCAACTGTGCCATTGCCTGTTGCATTTGAACAAAGCTGTAACGCACTGCGGATGGCGCAACGGTTGTTGCGCTCGGCAGGTTGAAGGAGATGCCACCACCGCAACCGCTGGTCAGTACCGGGCGCAGTTGCTCGGGTAAGTCTCCACGAATGCGTACCTGAGCCTCGCCATCATTCTTACAGATCCCCATCAGCAGCAGGTCTTCCTTGGTTTCAATCAGGCCCTGCAGCCGCAGAAAACCAGTCACCAGATAATCCAGCTGATGAGGGGAGGCGATCAGGGTTGTCAGTTCACGATCATCAACCACCAGTTTCAACGGATATTCAGCCACTAATTCCCGTTCTCCAGTGCTGCATGCGCCTTTATCGATCGTGATGATCTCTGTCATCTGATTTCTCCATCATTTCAGCCAGGTAAGAAGCCGGTTCGGTTTTTGCCAATATGCCTCAACCACTGTTTTTGCGTCCAGCCTGGAATGAGTGGGGGTCACTTTCAGAGCATATCCCTGTGCAATGAATTGGGGCACGAGATGTTTCTGATATATTTCCTTGACGCTAAAATAGTATTGAAGTACCTTTATACACTAATACGTGATTGATGCCAATCTGCCCAACGAAAGATGGCAGCAGAAAGAGCCGCGCGGCTCACTTAAAAGGGGTCAAAAATGAGGTACGCAGAGACAGGGATTAATTTAGAAATCGATCTCACCCGGGGAAATATTGAGAAGGTTGCCACTGATCCTAGAGACACTGAACTTTATCTCGGTGGGCTAGGGACGAATACCAAGATCATGTGGGACAGGGTCCCGCCTGAGACTGAGCCTTTTTCGCCGGATAATCTTCTGATCTTCGGTACCGGCCTGTTGTGCGGTACGCCTGCAACCGGTTGCAACCGGACCATTGTCTCGACCATTTCACCTCAGACCGAATTGATGGCGTTTTCGATGATGGGTGGCTTTTGGGCTCCGGAATTGAAATATGCCGGTTATGACAAGATTATCCTCAGTGGCAAGTCGCCCGAGCTGGTTTATCTGTTTGTGCACGATGACAAAGTTGAAATCCGCGACGCCGCTCATTTAAAAGGCAAGGGCGCGATTGAAACCGCCGAACTTCTCAAGCAGGAGTTGAACGATCCGAAAATCCAGGTAGCAGCGATCGGCATGGCTGGTGAAAACCGGGTCTTTTACGCGTCTATCGAGCAGGGCCGGTCGAGTGCCAGTCGTGGTGGCATCGGCGCGGTTATGGGCGACAAAGGGGTCAAGGCGATTGTAGTGCGCGGCACCAAGGATATAAATGTTGCACCGCCGGCAGAATATATCGAGCTCTGTGGCGAGGGGCTGGATTATATCAAACATCGTGAAGGCAATCCGATCCCTGGCGTCATGCCGATTCTGGCTGGCCTTGGTTCTCCGCAAGGGATGAAGGTTCACGACGAAAAGTGGCACACCGAGAATTTCATGTGGGGGAACTCACGAGAACGCAAAAGAGATTACTGGAACGAAAAGATCGAAAAAGAGTGGACGGAAACCCTGGAAAATGCCCGCACCCGGCTGGTCAGTTGCTTTAACTGCCCAATGGAATGCGGCGCGACGATCTCCATGCCGGGGCTGCCGACCTACATGATGAAGTGCTTTACCAAGCTAACCTACACTATGGGTGCTTTCTCTGATCTGGATTTTGGTTTAAGGATCGCTCAGAAGGCCACTGAATATGGCGTCGACGGATTTTCCTGTCCGCAGGTTATGGCGTTTGCCCTCGAACTTTTAGAAAACGACATCTTGACCGCCGCAGACTTTCCCGAGATGCCGGAAGATAGCGAAGGGCGCTTTTTCTATCTGCTCGATAAAATCGTCCGGCGCGAAGGGATCGGCGACATCCTCGCTGATGGCACCCATTGGGCGGCCAAAAAAATTGGCAATGGCGCAGATGCCTATGCGCATAACAATATCAAGAAGACTGAACAGTTGCCGTTAAAGCTGTCGATGCTGAATCCGGTTTATTTCCTGATGTATGCGACCGGTGAGAAGATGAACATTACCCAGATTGAGGGGCAGTTCCCGCAGGCACCCTTTGCAACCAAAGAGGAGCGCGAAGCCTTTGTCTCGGATTGGATCCAGGTTCCAGATGAAAAGTTCAAGCAGATTCTGCTCGATTGGGAATTCCGTGGGGATAACGCAAATCCCTATTATCCAACGGTCGAAATGTCCTGCGACATCGTCGATTGGCAAGAGACCATGCACTATATCGATGACGCTCTCGGTCAGTGTGCAGGCTTGTCATCCTTCCCCTTGAAGCCGCCCTACCATATTCACAATTACCCCAAATTTATCTCGGCCGGAGCTGGAATTGAGATGGATCAAGCCAAACTTACTCAAGCGGCCAAGCGTTACCGGACTTTAGTCAGGGCGGTCAATATCAGCAGAGGGATGCGTCGCAAAGACGAGAAGCCGCCTGCGAATCACTGGAAGAAACGATTCCCCGAGCTTGAGGAGCAGTTGCTGGATGCCTACTACAAGCTCAAAGGGTGGAACAACGATGGGATTCCGACCAAAGAGTCCTTGCATGAATTGGGTCTTGATTACGTGAGCGATGTCTTCATCGAGCGGGGGATCTTGAGCGACGTTGAAGATGCTTCGGTTGAAAATAAAGTGGAGGCCTGAACCGTGACGACGAATAAAAAAATCAAAACGATCAAGTCGATAAAGATTGATATCGATAAATGTAATGGGTGCCGGGCCTGTGAGGTTATCTGCTCCGCCTTTCACGCCATGCCGAAATATAGCAGCAATAATCCGGCGAGATCACGGATCCGGGTGACGCGTGAGCCGATCAGAGACGTCTATGTTCCGGTCTACGCGGGCGATTACGTGGTCGCCGAATGTGCGGGACGAGACAAGTACATAATCGACGGTAAGGAATATGATGAGTGCACCTTTTGCCGTGCCTCCTGCCCTTCTCGTGATCTGTTCAAAGAGCCAGATTCCGGCCTGCCGCTGAAATGCGATATGTGTGAAGGCGAAGATGAGCCCTTGTGCGTGAAGTGGTGCATGGTTGACGCCTTGACTTACGAAGAGCGGGAAGAGGAAATTATCGAGGAAGAAGTGACGCCAGGCGAGGTCGAAACCGGTCTGGAGGCTTTGGTCAATAAGCATGGCATAGATAAAGTCGCTGATATCGTCGCGCAGATTTCAAAAAGCAAGGGTTGATTATACAGCTTTGACCCTTCTCCCTGAGGGAGAAGGTGGCCGGAGGTCGGATGAGGGGATGCGTTTTCGACTGTCCCCCCCCCTCACCCTGGCCCTCTCCTTAAGGGAGAGGGGACTTTTGGGGTAGAGGTGCAAACTAGGTTACTCAAAAAGAATAGGTGGTCTCGTGGAAACTGTAGCCCCCGAAAAAGAAATTATTGAGGTCATAAAAGAGAACGGCGGCGATTCGTTCAAGTACTGCTACCAGTGTGGCAAGTGCGATGTCGTCTGTCCCTGGAACCGGGTGCGGGATTTCAGCATGCGGAAACTGATTCGTCAGGCGACTTTCGGTTTGACCGAGATCGACCAGGAAGAGATGTGGCGTTGTACCACCTGTAAGAGCTGCGTCGACAACTGCCCGCGGGGAGTAGATCAGATTACTGCCGGGGTTGCACTGCGCAAGCTCGGTGCCGAATATGACGTCTATCCGGGCAACATCGCCCCGATCCAGAATGTTGTGGCCAGCCTGACCTCAGAGGGTAATTCTCTGGGTGGAGATCGTGACAAACGGGCAGAATGGGCCAAGGGCTTAGCGGTTAAGAACTATTCCGAAGGGATGGAAGTTCTTTATTTTACAGGATGTTACCTAAGCTACGACCCCAGAATGAGAGAGGTCGCCGCTGCTACCGCGGACATCCTGAATAAGGCCGGAGTCGACTTCGGAATTCTAGGTTCAAGGGAGAGCTGCTGCGGGGAGAGTATCCGCAAGACCGGCAACGAAGATCTGTTCAAGCGCCTCGCCAAGGAGAACATCAAAGCCTTTATCGATAATGGCGTGAAGAAAGTTCTGGTCTCTTCTCCGCATTGTTATCACAGCTTCAAAAACGAATATCCCGAGTTCATGGTCAACTTTGAAGTGGTCTTCATCTCCGAGTACATTAACGAGCTGGTGAACGAAGGTCGACTTGAGTTCAAAAACGAGTACGCCAAAAAAGTGACCTACCACGATCCCTGTTATCTGGGCCGTCATAACGACATTTATGATGAACCACGCGAGCTGCTGCAGAACGTTCCTGGTCTTCAGTTGAGTGAGATGGCCGATTCTCGGGAGAAGAGTCTCTGCTGTGGCGGGGGTGGTGGCAGGATCTGGGTGGAGACGCCCAAGGAAGAACGCTTCTCCGATCTGCGCGTGCAGCAGGCGGTTGATGTCGGCGCCGAGGTTCTGGTGACATCCTGTCCTTATTGCATCACAAATTTCACAGATAGCTGCCTGGGCCTGGATGAGGGTGTCCTGGAGATCAAGGATATCACCGAAATCATTCAGGCCGTGCTTTAGATAAAGGACAAAGTCATGGAGCACAACCCAGTAGAAATACAAATTATTGATGATTCCGCAGACAGCAAGGGCGATGTGCTGGTTGTTGGTGGAGGGATCAGCGGTATCCAGGGCGCTCTGGATATGGCCAATTCTGGCTTTCGGGTTTTCCTGGTTGATAATTCGCCATCACTCGGTGGCAAGATGTCCCAGCTGGACAAAACCTTCCCCTCCAATGACTGCTCGATGTGCATCGAGTCGCCCAAGTTTATCGAGTGCTCGCGCCATCCCAATATTGAGATCATGACTTACACCGAAGTCGGGGAGGTCAAGGGTGAGGCGGGTGATTTCAAGGTTAAACTGATCAAGAAACCGCGCTACATCCTCGAGAATAAATGTACCGGCTGTAACCTCTGTGTCGATTACTGCCCGGTCGAAATCCCTGATCCCTTTAATCAAAACCTGTCGCAGAACAAATCGGTCCATATCTACTTCTCTCAAGCCGAACCTCTGGTCACCTATGTAGACCCGGAGACCTGTCTCTACCTTAAGGAGGAGAAGTGTCAGATCTGCGTCGGGGTTTGTAAGGCGAACGCCTTCGATTTCAAACAGAAGCCGGAAGAGGTCGAGATCGAAGTCGGAGCTATTCTACTCTCCCCTGGGTACGACACCTTCGATCCGAAACTGCGCACTGATTTCGGCTATGGCGTCATGGAGAATGTCGTCACCAGCCTTGATTACGAACGAATCCTCTGCTCGACCGGCCCCTACGCGGGTGAGGTGCTGCGGCCTTCGGACATGAAAACACCGAAAAAAATTGCCTGGATTCAGTGTGTCGGCTCCCGGCAGGTTATCGAAGGGGGCAACAGCTACTGTTCCGCGGTCTGCTGTACCTACACCCAGAAGCAGGTGATCCTGACCAAAGATCACTACAGCGACGTCGATGCCACGATCTTCCATAATGATATCCGTGCTTACGGCAAGGATTTCGAGCGATTCTATCAACGCGCGGCGAAGTTGGACGATGTCCGCTTTATCCGCAGCTATGTGAGCGTCGGTCGGGAGATCGAAGAGAGCAAGAATGTTACCATCCGCTATTCGACCTTGGATGAGGGGGTTAAAGAAGAAGAGTTCGATATGGTGGTGTTGTCGGTAGGGCTGAATCCACCCAAGGATGTTGAAGGCATAGCAAAGACCTTCGATATCGAACTCAATGAGCACGGCTTTTGCAAAATCAATCCGGTCAACCCGATCGAGACCAGTCGTAAAGGGGTTTTTGTGAGCGGTGCCTTTCAGGGTCCTCTCGATATCCCCGAGGCAGTGGTCACCGCCAGCGGCGCCGATGCCATGGTCGGCCAGATGCTCAATTATCGGCGTGATAAGTTGAGCCGCGAGCGGCTCTATCCGGAAGAGCGGGATGTCTCTGAAGAGGAGTTGAAGATCGGGGTGGTGGTCTGCCACTGTGGCGCCAATATTGGCCGGGTCGTTGATATCCCGGCTCTGGTCGAATACGCCTCAACCTTGCCGAATGTGTCTTGGGCCGGGGAGAACCTGTTTGCCTGTTCCACCGAAAACGCCAATATGATCTCCCGCCAGATCGTTGAAAAAGGTCTCAACCGGGTGGTCCTGGCGGCCTGTACACCTAGAACCCATGAACCGCTGTTCCGGGATACCTGCCGTGAGGCGGGGCTCAATCAATACTTCTTCGAATTCGCCAATATCCGTGAGCATTGCTCTTGGGTTCACTCGAAAGAGAAGGAGAATGCCACCCAAAAGGCCAAGGACATCGTTCGGATGTCGGTCGCTCGCGCTGCTCACCTGCAGCCGTTGCAGGAATTCGATCTGCCGGTTGACAAAAGAGCCCTGGTGATCGGCGGCGGTATTGCCGGGATGACCAGCGCCCTGAGTATGGCCGAGCAGGGTTTTGAGGTCTATCTGCTTGAGAAGGATTCCGATCTGGGCGGCATGGCCAGACGCATCTACTATACCCTTGAAGGGATGGATGTTCAGGACCATTTGAACACCTTGATCCGCAAGGTCTATCAGCATCCCTCGCTACGGGTTCTGACCGATTGCACCATCAATGAGGTGACCGGTTATGTCGGTAATTTTCACACCACCGTCAAGGCCGCAGGGCGGGTGCGGGAGATTGTTCACGGCATCGTTATCGTCGCCACCGGCGGCCAGGAACATCGGCCGACTGAATACCTTTATGGTGAGAATGAGCAGGTTGTCACCCAGCTGGAGCTCGAAGCTGAAATTGTCCAGCAGAGCGACAAAGTCAAGAGCGCCCAGAACCTGGTGATGATCCAGTGTGTCGGCTGTCGGCAGGAAGATAAAAATTACTGTAGCCGCGTTTGTTGTGGCCAGGCGGTCAAGAACGCCCTGAAGCTCAAGGAGATTAACCCGGAGATGGAGATCAGTATCCTCTTCCGCGATATGCGAACCTACGGCTTTAAAGAGGATTACTACCGCGAAGCGGCGAACCAGGATATCAAGTTCATCCGCTTCGAGCCGGAGAACAAGGCGGTGGTCGAAGCCGCAGGCAGCCGTTTGAAGGTCACGGTCCCTGATCTGGTGCTGGGGCAGAAGATCGAGTTGGAAGCCGATCTTGTTGTCCTGTCGGCGGCGGTCAATCCGTCTGATTCCGGGCAGGATATGGCCCGCTTTTACAAGTGTTCGATGAATCCGGACGGCTTCTTCCAGGAAGCCCATGTCAAGCTGCGGCCAGTCGATTTCGGTTCTGACGGCGTATTCTTGTGCGGGACCGCCCAGTATCCGAAGCATATTACCGAAACGATCAGCCAGGCTTACGGAGCGGCTGGCCGGGCGGTTTGTATCCTCTCAGGGGATACCGTCACCGCCTCCGGTTCTGTCTGCGATGTTAACATCCATGACTGCGTCTCCTGCGGGGCCTGTATTACCTGCTGTAGCTATGATGCCATTGAATTTGTTGAGACGCCCTACGGCAAAAAGGCTAAGGTCAACGAGATTCTCTGTAAGGGCGATGGCCTGTGCAACGCCAAGTGCCCGACCGGGGCGATTTATTTGAAACACTACACAGATGATGAGATCTTCGCCCAGATAGACGGCGCGATACGTGAGGAAGTCAGTTAGATAGTTTCTGCTCAATCCCTCTCCCTCAGGGAGAGGGGGGAAAGTCTATAAATAATTATGTTGCCGCTATTCGCAACATTTGAATTATGAAAGGAGAGAGAGATGTCTGGATTTGAATTTAAGCCCAACGTCATCGGTTTCTTGTGCACTTGGTGAGCATACGGGGCTGCTGACCTGTCTGGAGTTTCCAGGCAACAATATAGTACAGAAACAAAGATTATTCGGGTTATGTGTACCGGCAGGGTTGATATCGCGTTTGTCCTGCGAGCCTTCACCAATGGGGCGGACGGCGTGTTCGTCGGCGGTTGCTGGCCGGGTGAGTGCCACTATGTGACCCAAGGTAACTACGATACCTTGTTCAATATGCTCTTCACCAAAAAACTCCTTGAGCAGGTCGGAATCAATCCCGATCGTCTCAGGCTGGAATGGATCGCCGCCTCTGAGGGCAATCGCTATGCCGAAGTGATGAACGACTTCGGTAAGCAGCTCAAGGGTTTCGGACCTCTGGGCAAGGGGGAAGGGTTGGATAAGCGGACCATGAAGCTTAAGCTCGAAGCCGTCACGAAATTGGTCCCTTACGCCAAGCTGGTGGAACGGGAGCGGCTGCGGGTCCGTTTCAAGACCGAGCAGGAGTATCTCGACTATTTCGCCAGTGACGATTTCAACCGGCTGTTCAAGGAGCTGCTGGTCGATAAGCTGGCCATCAGCCAGATTATGCTGCTGCTGGGTGAGGGGGCCTCTTCCGCTCGGAGTATTGCCGAAAGTCTCGGCTTGGCAGCCTCTGAAGTTTCGCGGCACCTGAACATGTCTTCGCGACTTGGCCTGGTGCGTTTCGATGAAGATTTGAAACTCTACGCTCTGGCTGCTTCTTGAGTTCAACCTCTCTCCCTGGAGGGGGAGGGGAAGATTCTTGGGATGAAACCGATAAGATTGAATAAAGGACGACGACATGGATATCGGCAAAATCGATCAGATTATTGATAAGCATCAGAGTGAAGCCAGTTTGTTGATCCAGATATTGCTGGACATCCAGCACGACAACAATTGGCTGCCCAAGGAGGCGTTGATCAGAGTCGGCGAGAAATTGGATGTTCCCATGAGTCGCATCCAGCATATCACCACGTTTTACAAGCACTTCAGCCTGAGTCCAAAGGGGAAACATGAGATTCAGGTCTGTGTCGGGACTGCCTGTCATGTGCGTGGTGCGGAGCGTATCCTCGACACCGTTCATGAGGTGACGGGGGTGGGGCCCGGCGAAACCGATCCTGACTTGAACTTCAGTGTCGAGACCGTCAGTTGCCTTGGGTGCTGTGCTATGGGACCTGTAATAGTCGTTGATGGTGAACTTCATGGTAACGTGGAACAGGCTGAAACAGCTGAAGTTTTACAAGAAATAAAGCAGGCGGAGATGAAAGCAGCCTTAAAAGACCTGAAGCAGGCGGAGAAATCTGAGGTTTTGAAACTATGTGCCTGTCAGTGAGGAAAGACTATGTCTAGGATAAAATCAACCGCCGAACTGGAAGCTTTGCGCAAGGAGATCCTCGCTCAGAGAGATCCGGATAAACCCTGTATTACGCTCTGTTCCGGGAGTGCCTGCAATGCCACCGGTAGCGGTAAAGTTGCCGCTGCCCTAGAGCTTGAGATCGAAAAGCAGGGGGTTACAACTGAAGTTGTCTCCAGGCGGACCGGTTGTCACGGCTTTTGTGAGCAAGGTCCGATTGTGGTCATCTACCCACAGGGGATCTGTTACCTCAAGGTACAACCAGAAGATATTGCGGAGATCATTTCCGAGACGATAAAAAAGAAGAAGATCGTTGAACGCTTACTTTATGTCGATCCGAATACGGGTGAAACAGCGACCCTTGAAGAGGATATTCCTTTCTATAAGTATCAGAAACGTCTGGTGCTTGGCTCAAATCGCAAGATAGACCCTAAAAGTCTGGAAGATTACCTCGCGGTTGAAGGTTATCAGGCTATAGCCAAGGTCCTGTTTGAGATGACGCCGGAACAGGTTGTCGGCGAAGTGAAGGACTCAAAGCTGCGCGGCCGCGGTGGTGCAGGTTTTCCATCTGGATTGAAATGGGATTTTGCGCGCAAGGCCCCAGGTGATCAGAAGTATGTCGTCGTCAATTGTGATGAGGGTGATCCGGGCGCCTATATGGATCGCTCAGTCATGGAAGGTAACCCTTTTGCAGTGCTTGAAGGGTTGATGATCGGCGCCTATGCGATTGGAGCGAATGAAGGCTATATTTATGTTCGTCAAGAGTATCCGCTGGCGGTCGCCAACCTGACGGTTGCGATTGAAAAAGCCGAGGAATATGGTCTGCTCGGTAAGAATATCCTTGGTTCCGGGTTTGATTTTACGATCAAGGTTCATCGTGGAGCAGGCGCATTTATTTGTGGTGAAGAGACCTCGCTGCTTAACTCTCTAGAAGGGAAGGCAGGCGAACCGAATGCAAGACCGCCATTTCCCGCAATAAGAGGCCTTTGGAGTAAACCGACCAATATCAATAACGTCGAGACCTGGGCCAACATCCCGATGATTATCAATAAGGGCGCCGCTTTCTTCAGCGCGATCGGAACCGAAAGCAGCAAGGGGACCAAGATCTTTTCGCTGGTCGGCAAGGTCAACAATACCGGACTGGTCGAAGTGCCGATGGGCGCAAGCCTGCGGGATATTATTTTTAAGATCGGTGGTGGAGTTCCCGGCGACAAAAAGTTCAAGGCGGTCCAGACCGGTGGCCCTTCAGGCGGCTGCTTGCCGGACAATCTGCTCGATACCAAGGTCGACTTCGACGAGTTGAGTCAGGCAGGTGCCATGATGGGCTCCGGCGGGATGATCGTCATGGATGAGGATACCTGTCTGGTCGACATCGCCAGATATTTCCTCGCATTTTTGAGTGATGAGTCCTGTGGTAAATGCACTCCCTGTCGCGAAGGGATCAGGCAGATGCTGAAGATCCTGACCAATATGACCAAGGGCCTGGCGAAAGAGGGGGATATCGACCTTCTATTTGAGCTGGCCGAGGCGACTAAGGGTTCTTCGATGTGTGCGCTGGGCAAAACCGCTCCCAACCCGGTTTTAAGTACCCTGAAACATTTCCGGGAAGAGTATGAGGCGCACATCAATGAGAAGAGATGTCCGTCGCTCTCTTGCAAGGAGTTGATCGCTTTTCATATTGAACCGGAGAAGTGTAAGGGCTGCGGGGCTTGTTTCCGCAAATGTCCGGCCGAAGCGATCGAGGGTGGTAAAAAACGGATTCACGTTGTCGTGCAGGAGAAGTGCACCAAGTGCGGTGGTTGTCATGAGGCTTGCCCTGCCGCCTTTGACGCCGTGAACATACTTTCTGGCGTACCTGTTCCTGAAGCGACTCCTGAAGAAGCAAGAGCCATAGGATAAAAAACATGAGCGAAATTAGCTTGCAGATTGATGGAAAAGAAGTTGTGGCATCAGAGGGAACGACCATTCTCGAAGCTGCTCGCAGCCTTGGCATTGAGATTCCCACCGTTTGTGATCATGCGCAATTGTCTCCCTACGGAGCTTGCCGGATCTGCACGGTTGAGGCGGTTTCTAACGGCCGAACCAATCTCGTTGCTTCCTGTCAATATCCGGTCGAAAAGGACATGGTGGTCAGGACAAAAACTGAGCAGATCGACAAAATCCGCAAGGTGCTGTTAGAGCAGATGCTCTCTCACGCGCCCGATTCAGAACAACTTGTGGCATTGGGCCAGATCTATGGCGCGGACCGGGATCGTTTTGAAAAAGAGGCTTCCTTCTGTATCCTCTGTGGTCTCTGTGTAAGATACTGCGCCGAGGTCAAAAAGAAGGATGCGATCAGCTTTTTCGACCGGGGCGCAAAACGTGAAATCGCTTTTTTGCCCGAGATTGCCATGCGGGAATGCTGGGACTGCAAAGAATGTTTTCCGCTCTGTCCAACCTCAGCATTGCAGGCCGCCTACGTACTAACCGAGGCGCTGATGACGCCCGCAGAGGCAGACGCTCCGTCGTGTGGAGGAGGTTGCTCGAGTCGTGAAGGTTGTGGTTAGCAGAGACTCTTGATGTTTGAGCCGCTTTCCCCTCTGTAGGTAGATGGTATTTGACCCGGAGCAAAGCTGGATTGTCTCTGAGACAACTTATAAAAAAGCCCCAAACCTCAAAGCAAGCCGTTCACCAAAAGTGGGGAAAGCTAGTGAGCGGTCAGGTTGACTGGCCCACATAAAAATGCGTCAATCGCAGAGCTTTTGAAAAACCATACAGACATAAATGGCCGACCTTGAAAGCAGGGTCGGCCATTCTGATTTATCAGGATATTCAGTAACTTTGCATTTGCTCAGATTTTTTCATCGAAAACAATAGAAGACAATATCCAAGACGTTTTCCGGTTTTCAAAACTTACCAATTTTGAGACCGGAAAAAGTCTATTGAACGGAGCCATCAAAATGGTGCCTCCGGTACCTTTAAATTTTCCGGGCGGGATTTCCACCCGCGAGATTGTACGACATTGCCAAACTGATGCAGACCCTATTTTCCCTAAGAAGGGTTAATGTCAGTGCGATTCTGGGTTGTCTCCCGACTTCTCTGTAGCTCCCGAGCAAGTATTACATGGCACCCGAATAACTGTTTTACCTGGAGTAAGAACTTGGTTTAGGAAAGCCGCCCCGGACAACCACCACAACAATTACAATTGAGGACTGGCCGGTCTGATGAACAAAAACCTCAATATCATCTTCTACGACGCCGACGGGTGCAGATTTCGGTGAGGCTTCAAGTACGGACAACACACCAATCCGCTGCCCCAGCCCGATTGCATAAGCAGTCGTCTGATCGAAGAATTTAGAGAAATCCTTTGGGAACAGAACTTTGCTGTTCTCGACTTTCAATTCGATTGGGATGTCTCGGAATGTAAGATCAGTGATCCCACCTGCTGCTTCGGTGTGACCTTGCAAGTGCTCGCCAATATCACTCCGGTTTCGAAGCATCTCAGTGGCTTTGTTTTGGAATTGCTGCTCCGATGTACCAGCCTCGAACAGGCCACCTTTCAGAGCTTGTGCAGCGATGTTGCCCAACCCACAAAGTACTATCATTGTGTTGGTAATATCATCTGAATGCAAACCAGGATAAGCTCTCAGCTTGTCACGAACACTGAGGAGATGCCGATCGACATTTGAAAAACCAGTCAAAGGATGTGAAGCAACATCAGTTCCCTCTATGAGCAAACGACGATGCCCTACAATTGCAACATCCCGGCAATTGCTGGTATCGTCAAACTCAGCCGCGTAAAGGAACTCGTATGGCCTTGAGCCAAATGAATGGGCCACCTCCAGAACCGCTCGACGGGTGCCAGTAAGAATGAACGGGCCATCCCCCTCAGGTTTCTCGAACCTGAAACTAGGCAACCAGTCCCGCTCGCGGATGTCGATCGTTACCGGAGTCAACGAGAGAGTATTTGCACCGTTGGGCCAATTTGAAACTCTTACTTCTATCGTAAGGTCGTAAGACGTCCCAGGCTTAAGGTAGTTCAAGTGTTTTGCAGGCTCTCCGTCGATGTCAAACTTCAAGAACGCTACGGTTGTTTCGAGCTTCTCAGGCTCATCTGAAGTTCCGCTGGAAGCAGGAATGTGAAGCCCACCAAATCCTTGAGTCCGAAGATTGGCGAATAAGAGAAGTGGCAAGGACCATCGCTTCATCTGATCCTGTATGGAGATCAATTCGTCCACACTCTTGAGAGCTTCGACTTGATCCAGTATTGCATTCAGCCGCTCATCAGCAGCGAAGCTCAAAGACTTATCAACTTCTAACGCTTTAAGCTTCGCCGCATTCAAGAACCTTTGAGCATCTGATTCAGCATTGCGTATGGCATGCTTCCACTCAGCCAAGAGCACAAAAATGGAAATGGCGGATTGATACGCGCGGTACTGATCCTCGACATCACCTTGACCGAGCTCAGAGATTGTTGCTTCAAGCTCAAGACTAGCTTCTTTTAGGCGTTCAAAGTCATTCGGCGCAGGTATCAGAGCCCCCGAAAGCCCTGCGGCAACCTCAACCCTCAAAGAAAAGGCTTGGTGGAAAATCTCGAAGTTTGGCTTGTTCCTCATTCTTTTTCTCCAAATCAGACAGAAGGCTGCTCCATTTATTACTCAACTCGAAAAACGCCTCTCCACCTCCTATTGCGTGTTCAATCTCGGAAGCCGCCTCGACTAAAGCAACTTCAAGTCGCCACTGTTCATTTCGATCTTCTACTGAGATGTTTGCCATCATTTCGCTGAAACAAGTGCTTGCAGCTGCATAGCTTCCTGCTTTGGTCAAAGCCGCAGCATATAGAAGTGCCTCAACAAAGCCTTCTGGCCTGAATGGCCTGAGTGTTTCGAATGCCTTTTTGATGTCGTCTTCACAACCTTGTAATTCACTATCTGGAGCGCGCAAAATCACGGTTACACAATCGTCGATTGACATGGAACGAGTATAGTCATCTTGTATTGACTTTAGTGCCACCTTGGCGAACCCTGGAATGTCCTTAAAGCTATAAACTAACCGATCAACGGCACGATACAGGGCACTACCCTCCAAGCTGAGCAATACACTCGAAAGATATTGCCCGAGTTGGCCTTGTCTATCTTCAGGAGAAAGGCAGAGAGATGTAAATGTATCAATGCAGTCGACTACGAAATCCTCTTGCTTGCTTTTTTGAGAATAGTAAACAATCAGATTCCAGAGACCGTGTTTAATAAATCTCCGTTTCTCTTCAGGAAAAGATCTACGTCTCAGAGAATGAACAGCCGCCTGATGAACCATGACATATGGATCAGATAACAAAACGGAAAACGCTTCAAAAAACAAATCAGGAAAATTCTTTACCAAGTCGTATGGCACATCTTCCCATGCTCGCACAGCGCAGGCGCGGACCAGTGTGTCCATGTCCATAAGTGCACTATACCAATCGGATAGTACTAACGTTAGGCTTTCGACCCCGGACAACAATTTCGAAACATGAAGTATCATGTTTCCACGCATTCGCGTCTGCTCCTCGGGCAATCGTCGATATAGTTTTAGAAACTCTTCAATACCTTCTCGGCCCTTGATTTTTGCTCCATTTGCAGCACAATTGATCAACGCTCTTTGTAAACTGTTGATCGCGGTACGCTTGTTATCTCTTTCCATATGAGAAAGGACATCTTCAGCAAGTTCGAGGACACTTTCGGTCTCTACTTGCTCATACTTCTCGCTAAGGGGGTTGTGTCCGTATAGTGCTGTAAATTCATGAGGCCATCGTGGTCCTCATCTCGTAGGATTGGTGTTGCGAAGCATCAACCCAAACGAGAAAAGGAAAACCACGATGACCGATTATGAGATTAATGTCCCCGGCAGTATT
>JAJRQB010000148.1 GCA_024280485.1 Deltaproteobacteria bacterium | reverse complement strand
TCTCCTGGGCATCGAAGCCCTCCGACATCAGTTCGGCAATCAGCTCTTGTTCACTGATCGCTGCACCATTAGCACCCAGAACATATTTGGCAATGAGATTGACGATTGCCAGAACTCGCTCGCGCAAGTAGACCTCCAGATCGACTTAAAGTGGCACTGAAACGAGCGAAACAGGCATTCCGAGGGCTCTCTATTGAACTATCGGCTGCGAATATAACGCCCGCCAGGCAGTGTTTGAACTCCACCCCGGAGCTCTAGGTCGAGTAAAATAGCGGAAACCTCCATGGGAGTCAAGCCACAGACCCGACCGAGTTCGTCGGCATGTTGCGGTTCGAAGTTAAGTGTTTGATAAAGGGTACGTGCGCTACCATCCAAGTCTGTAATAAATATGTCTTCAGCTTTTTTGGCACTGGCTGTCGGGAGATCTGGCCATAGTGCCAGAAGGATATCCTCTGCCTCGGTGACGACTTGGGCTCCGGCTTTGATGAGGCGATTGGTTCCGTAGCTGGTTGAATTCTTCACCGCACCCGGGACGGCAAAGAGTTCACGGCCCTGTTCCAGGGCAAAATCTCCAGTTATCAGAGAACCACTCCTGTCGGCTGCTTCAACAATTAAAACTCCATGTGAGAGCCCGCTGATGATCCGGTTGCGTCCTGGAAAATGACCCGCTAACGGCTGAACACCTGGAGGGAATTCAGAGATAATTGCATTTCCCTCAAGGATTTGATCGAAAATTTGCTGGTTCTCAGGTGGGTATACCTGATCGATTCCGCACCCAAGGACTGCGATGGTTCGACCTTCAGCACTAAGCGCACCTCGGTGTGCGGCGGTATCTATTCCACGGGCAAGACCACTGACAACACAGACGCCCCGTTTTGCCAATTCACCGGAAATCTCTTTAGTCAAAAGCAAACCGCTGGCTGTTGCACGGCGTGAACCGACAATCGCAAAACAATCATTTTTTGGCAATAACCCGCGCAAGTAGAGGAGTGCCGGTGGATCGTGGATATGACGCAGAGACTCAGGATACCTTTCATCCCAGAATGAGATCAGGTTTGCCGAACATTTCTCAAGCGCCGTAAACCCTTGGGTCAAGCTAGGTGAGTCCTGGGCCAATATCGAATTTGCTTGTCGGTGGCTGAGCTGAGCCATTTGCACAAGGTCTTCTGGTGGGGCCGTCAGTGCGGCGGTGAAGTTGCCGAAAGTTTTTTTTAGTTTGAACAGAGTTGTGCGACCAACACCTGGTGACATGTGAAATCTAAACAGACTCGCTTGTTCCTGGTCCATCTTCCCCCTCCTATTGGATATAATTTTGTTTGGCAAACAAAAAGGGATAGGCGATTCAGGCCCATCCCTTTTTCATTCTATCGGCAGCGGAATTTTTATTCGGTAGCGGCCATGACCTGATCACCGATGTGCATCTCCGACGTGCTTTTGAAGATCAGAGCGGCAGCCGTTTGATTGCGTGCTTTAACGACGACCGCCGCACCCAATAGATCATCGGGGAGTTGAAGTTGCTGTTTATTTTTGCCAGCTATCTCGGTGGCCTGCCTTGGTCGTGAAATGTAGAGGATGTTTCCAACTTGCAATCCATTATTCAGGCCAAGGTCGATGTAAACGATATCATTCTGGCCCTGCGTCATCTTACCCTGTCGTCCCGAGATGATATATCCAGACAACACGCCGCTGGCTTTTTTGAGTTCGATCTCATTTGTAGGGGCGACATATTCGAACACCTCTGCACCACGTTCGATTTCCCGGTAAACATCGCCGATTTTTCCAACAACAGTGCGACCATTGATCGCAGTGATCTGAACAAAGCCGAGCTCAAACATCATAGTACCGAGCTTCATTTTTGTCAGCGGGTGAGAGACTAGCGGGCCACGTCCATAGAGACTGTAGGTGTCACCAATCTCGACTTGGTCCAGATTCTCCATATTCAGAAAGACCAGATCATTTTTGGTCAGTAGAACTCGGGCATCGACCGAGTCGACGAGGATGCCAAGTTCTTTTTCGTCGGTTTTAATGAAACTGTCACCGTTACTGGAGGCCTTGAACAGGTTTACTGTTTTTACCGGTTCTGGAGCAACAGCGGGTTCTTCAGTGATTGGAGTTGGTAGCGGGACTTCGACGGCGACTGGGGCGGGTTGTTCAACCACTGGTTCTGGTTTTACTTCCGGCGCTATCGAGTATTCGGGGATCAGTTCGATTCGACCATTGTATAGTCGGATATTTTTTCCAGGATAAATAAGGTGTGGATTAGTGATGCTAGGGTTATTGGCCCAAAGACTTGGCCAGTAATGCGGATCTTTGATGAACCTCTCCGAAATCCCCCACAGAGTGTCCCCCTGTTTGATCGTGTAAGTGCGAGCCTCAGCGGCAGCTGCCGACAGTGACGGCAGACTGACAAGCAACAGGAGCAGCAGCGATAGCCATACGCGGATCTGTTTATTCATGGTTTCCTCTGTGTGCCAAATAGATAGTTTCCAATTATGGAAGCTAATCAAAGACCCTCCGGAGTTTCCGAATGGCCAGCAGATAATATACATCGCTGTCAGCGGGGCTCTGTGCTCCGCATGAGGCGTTTTAGTTCAGGGCTTTCAGGATAATTATTATTCAGCATCTGCAACATTGCGATAGCGTTGTTTTGTGCATCAGACTCACGGTAATACCTTATCAGTCGAGCCATCGCTGCCGGGGCTTTGTTTTGCTGTTTCGGGTTGTCAATAATGTTGAGCAGGGCTGTTTCCGCTTGTTTAGTTTTCTGTTGGGCCAGTAAGGCCTCAGCCATCCAATAATTGGCATTGCCGGAATATTGGTGATCGGGGAAGCGCTTAATAAAATCTTTGAACCCGCTCTCGGCCTCCACCATTTGACCCGTAGCAATCGCAGCAAAGGCTTCGAGGTAAACTCCTGCCGCTTCAGATATTGCTGCAATTTCTGCAGCGGAAGGTGGGAGCGACAGAGGCTGTATCTCAACTTCTGTAGTTTGTGTCAGTTGCTCTGTCTCACCAACCGGTTCGTTTGTGGTGTGCGCTGTGCCGAGAGGTAGAGTTGACAGCCTGTCGAGTTGTTGCTGCAGTTGCGCTAGTTGTTGGGCCTGTTGCTGCTGGACTTGAAGTAGATTATCAATCCGTTGTTGTAATCCACCAGGAGCCTGAGGTGCGGCACAGCCCGTCGCCAGCAGTGTCAATGCCACAAGCAGGAGCAGGTTTCTTGGATCGCAAAGGGTTTTGTTAAGTCGCTTCATCTCAGTTCCATAGGGTCTTGTTAATCTTGTAAAAATTATAGGGTTATTAAGAGGTTGTCAAGTATTTCGCACTCTAAACGGTACAGCTTCGGTTGCCAACTATGCTATTCTCGTCTCCTCAAATCAGAAGACAAAGGATCTCGAGTCATGGGTGAAAATGATAAAAGTCTAGAACTGCTGGTCCCGGCAGGCGATCTAGATAAGTTAAAAACAGCTGTTCGTTTCGGCGCAGATGCCGTTTATCTGGCCGGTGAAAATTTTGGACTGCGTGCGCGAGCTGGCAATTTTAATATTGATCAGTTACGAGAAGCTCGACGTTTAACTGCCGAGGCAGGGGTTAAGGTTTACCTGACACTGAATGCCAGCTTGCGTGCTGGTGAGTTTAATGCTCTTGAGAGTCTGCTCGAAGAATTGAAGCCACTCAATCTTGACGCTTATATTGTTGCGGACGCCGGAGTGTTTGCGACTGTACGTCAGGTTGATCCGCAACGAGTACTACATATGTCGACTCAAGCGAACACCTGTAATCCCGCCGCAGGTGGCTTTTGGCTACAAGCCGGAGCCAGTCGCATTAATTTAGCCCGTGAACTAACATTGGAGAATATTTCCGGGTTTCAATTGGTGCCGGACCTTGAACTGGAAGCCTTTGTTCATGGTGCCATGTGTGTAGCGCATTCGGGGCGTTGTCTGATCTCAACAGCACTTGTCGGTCGGAGTGCCAATCGTGGAGATTGTGCCCAACCTTGTCGTTGGAATTATAGCCTTGTCGAAGAGAAGCGCCCTGGACAACCGATGGCTGTTGAAGAGGATGAGCGCGGTACTTATCTTTTTAATAGTCGCGACCTTTGTTTGATCGATCATCTTGGTGCTCTGGCCGATGCCGGGGTCAGTAGTTTTAAGATCGAGGGGAGAATGAAGGGGATTTACTATGTCGCGGTCGCTACCGATGTCTATCGGCATGCGCTTGATCGGTTAATTGCTGGTGATCGTTTGATCGACCCGCGCTGGCAACAAGAGCTGGACAGTGTCAGTCATCGGCCCTATGACACTGGCTTCCTATTCGGTAATGATGACGCAAAAATTCAAGCAGACGACACCAATTACCTCCGTAGTCATGACTTTGTTGGTTTGGTTTGTCATGATGAAAATGGTCTTTATATTGAAGGACGCAACCGTTTTTTCTGTGGCGAAGAGTTAGAACTTATTGGTCCACAGATGAAAAGAGCGATGATTTCTATCGCGGGATTACGTGATCTGGAAGGTCTGGAGTTAAATGCTGCCCATCCGAATTATAAAGTACGGATTGATGATCTCCCTGAGTGGGTTGACGTTGGAGATATGTTGCGTCGGAAAATGACTTGAGTAAAGAGGAGTGCGACTAGGCTTCGTGAAAAAGAAAAAAAAGGCGCCCCAGCCAGGAGGGATGCTGGGCGCGCCGAATGTTGTTGTTGCCTTGATTTGAAGATTACCAAAATGGTCATCGTTTGGCAAGCTTTTTTCCTGACCTTTTTTGTCTGATTTGTAAGGTGCTGAAATTGAAAGGTTAAATTGTTATCGATAGTTTTTTTATCGACTGGAATTGGTTGTTTTTATCCGTTGTTAATAGGAATTTCCCTTGAATACCGGTGGCGGTGACGAAGGGCCGCAGATGACGAGCCGCAAAACGGAGCTGCTGACCGTTGTCGGCCCTCACACTGATATTACAGGCTGCTCCCTGGTAATAGCGTGCTATCTCCTTGTTACTGAGCTGCAGGCTAAAGCGATAACTGAGGGGTCCCGACATGTTTCTCCTCCGAGAGGCTAAAGGAGTTTTTGATGATATATAAAGTTGTTGAAGCCAGTGAGGTCACTGATGAAAGCCTTGAGGCGATATTGAATCAGTGGACGAAAAAGGGTTGGCGTTTCGATTCATTACAGTTTGCCATGCGCGAGGGCAACCGCCGCCCGGGGATGGCATTTATCTTTTTTACCCAGGAAGATCAAGGGGCAAAAGATACTTGATCAGTAACTCAAACCGCTTTTTTTACGGACCTTACGTATTGTTTTAAATGCGACCCGGCGGGCTTTGTCAGCACCGGCGGTGAGGGTTTCACGTAAGCAGTCAGGATTGGCAAGCAACTCTTTGCGTTTGTCGCGGTAAGGTGCAAAGAAGTCGCGAATCGTTTCGAACAGTTCCTGCTTGACATCACCGTAGCGTAGGCCCGGAGTGAGATAGCGCTGCCGCAAATTCTCTCGGCCTGCCGCATCAAGAAATAAACAGTAAATCTGAAAAATATTGCAGTTGTCAGGGTTTTTCGCTTCTTCTACTGGTGTCGGGTCGGTCACAATTCGCATCACCTGCTTGCGTAATGCTTTATCGTCTTGAAAAAGGTCAATAGTGTTGCCATAGCTCTTACTCATCTTACGCCCGTCCAGCCCAGGCACGGTGGCGACATCATCATCGATTTCAGGTTCTGGGATAGTGAATACCTCACCATATTCGTTGTTGAACTTGACGGCGATATCCCGCGCTACTTCCAGATGTTGCTTCTGATCCTTACCGACCGGCACCTTTTCGCTTTGAAACATCAGGATGTCGGCCGCCATCAGCACCGGATAGGCGAAAAGGCCATGATTCGGTTTCCCCCCTTGGACAACTTTGTCCTTGTAGCTGTGACAGCGCTCCAGTAGCCCCATCGGCGTAAAGTTCGACAGCATCCAGGTCAGCTCCTGCACTTCAGGTAAGTCTGACTGCACCCAGAAGACACTCTTCTCAGGGTCGAGTCCTAATGCCAGAAAGCTGGCCGCAGCTTCCAAAGTCCCTTTGGCTAAGGCTTTGCCATCGCTCAGCGAGGTTTGAGCATGGTAGTTGGCAATAAAACAGAAGAGTTCTTCCTGCTCCTGGTGGGCAATCATCTTCTGCATCATGCCGAAATAATTGCCGAGATGCAGGGCTCCAGAAGGTTGGATGCCGGATAGTACGCGCATGAGAGTCTCCAGTAATGGGCTGTTGTGTGTCTCCGGGGGCGAATCTAGCAGATGCAGGAATTGAGCGTCAACTTCAGAAAAATCTATAGGTCAATTTGACCTTCCCAGAATCTGAGATATCTTTAATGATCAGTTGACTTCGGAGAGTTGTGCTTATGTTCAGAGATAGTAAACTCAGTCGTATTTTGTATATGTCTATTTTGTTGGCAGTGTCGTTCCCCCTGTTGAATATTCTGCTGATCTATCCAAAGTTCAATACAGTCCTGATCAGTAATATGGAAAATATAGCTGTCCGCCTTGCTGTCCATATTCAGGGAAACCTTGGAGAGGGCTGGGATGATTTTGTCCGTGGAGAAGGTCATGAGTTTACGGCAGAGTTTCCGACTTTGCTCAAGGATTTTGAGCTTTTGAAAATGAAGATCTTTTCTGCTTCAGGAATGACGGTTTATTCATCTGACACCGCTGACATCGGAAAGTTGAACACAAAACCCTATTTTCACGGAGCGGTTGCTCAGGGAAATATTTTTTCAAAGGTTGTTAAGAAGAGGGCAAAATCTCTCGAAGGGCAGGTTTTCGATGCCGATGTTGTCGAAATTTATGTTCCTGTCATGCAAGATAATCAATTCGCCGGAGCCTTTGAGCTCTACTACGATATTTCGGTGCCGTTAGGCTCCTTGAATCGAACGTTCTGGTATTCTTCGATACTCCCTTTTATCGTGACTACGATTTTGGTGCTTTTTACGATGGTCGTTCTGAAGAGCCTGGATCGTAACTTTTTGGAAAAGCAAAAGGTTGAGTCTGACTTGAAGAAGTCACTCCGCTCAACTCAGCACCTCGCCGACAAACTTAAAATTAAAAATCAGGAACTTGATCAGCAACATGAACAACTGAAACTGGCTCAGTCGCAGATGCTGCAACGCGAAAAGATGGCCTCAATTGGGCAGCTCTCAGCCGGTGTGGCTCATGAGATCAACAATCCGATGGGCTTTATAACCAGTAACCTGGGGACATTACGCAAGTATCTTCAGAAAATGATTGCTTACCTGGGTTATCAGGATGAGCTTCTGGCTAGCAATCTTTCGGAAGGCGGTCAGCAAAATCTCGCCGCAGAACGTAAAAAATATAAAATTGATCTCTTGCTGGAAGACATCCCCGACTTGCTTGAAGAGTCTCTTGATGGTGCCGATCGGGTCAAGACGATTGTGCAGAACTTGAAATCGTTTTCTCACGTGGATGAGGCCGAACTGAAACCGAGTAATCTAAACGATTGTCTCGATAGCACCTTGAACATCATTTGGAATGAGCTGAAATACAAAGTGACACTACATAAGGATTATGGGGACCTCCCTGATATCGAGTGTTATCCGCAGCAGTTGAATCAGGTCTTTTTGAACTTATTGGTGAATTCAGCACATGCTATCGAAAAAGAGGGGACTGTTAAGATCAAGACCTGGAGTGATTCCGATTGGGCCTATGTTGAAATTGCAGACAATGGTTGCGGAATTCCAGCAGAGATCCAACCACGAATTTTTGAGCCATTTTTCACAACCAAAGATGTTGGCAAAGGCACCGGTTTGGGGATGAGTATCTCCTACGATATCGTGATCGGGCATGGTGGTGATATTCTGTTGAAGAGTGCACCGGGGGAGGGGACAACCTTTACCATCAAACTGCCGATTGCACGAAAAGAGGTTGCCGTCTAGATTGAGTATTTGGCATCTTTTCCTGGCCCGTAACCTGATCTCCACAATCAATTGCTGTACTCACCAAAGTTATTTTCCTCTGGTGTCACATCGTTACCTCTTCCTCCTGATTCTTGACCAATCGACTGATTATGCTTCATGGAGGGCGGATTATCTTGGATGCCGGGCAGGCTGAAAAGGCTGAGATGAGAATCGAGGATCTGCTGCAAAAATTTTACAGTGTGCGGGGTGAAGAGTTCGTGTCAGACCGCATGATGCTGGTTTGACACGAACTCAACGTTACGATTCTAGACCTTTTGATCCGGTTGTGTGTTCATCATGCTGGCAAAGGAGATGAGTTGCTGTAAATCCATACCGCTCTCCTTGAGAATGCCAAGCATCACCGGAAGCAGCTGCATCATGAAACCTGGTTCCTTGATCACTTCTTTGGCCAGTAACGGCAGAGTGTCGAGGATAAAGGCCTGTTTCTCTTCTTTGCTCAAATTAAGCAGTGAATTTTTGATCTCTTCAGTTGTCATCAAGGTTTCCTTATGTTTTTCAAAGAGTGATTTTGTTCTTTGCCTATTCTAAGCAAATGCCAGTTTAAACACTTCAGGGTAGGTTTTGACAAAGTGGACTTCGATCCCTTCACGTAGATAATCAGGGAGATCATCGTAATCCTTACGATTTTCTGCGGGGAAGATCAAAATTTTCAAACCTGCCCGCCGTGCCGCGATGGTTTTTTCCTTAACTCCACCAATAGGTAACACCCGGCCAGTGAGACTGAGTTCCCCGGTCATGCCGAGATTGCGGATGATCGGTCTATTCTGAATCATCGACAGCAACGCCGTGGTCATGGTGATTCCGGCCGATGGTCCATCCTTAGGTGTCGCTCCATCCGGAACATGCAGATGCACAAAATTTGTATCAAAATATTCAGCACTGATTTTATATTGTTTGAGATGGCCCATCACGTAGCTATAGGCAATTTCCGCACTTTCAATCATCACTTTTCCAAGTTGGCCGGTCTGTTTGAAACCCTTGGTTTTACTCGGCACTGCAGTCGCTTCGATCTGTAGTGTGGCGCCGCCCATTCGGGTCCAGGCCAGACCTGTCACGACACCAGGAGCCACATCAAAGAGTTCCTCGCCACTGAAAACCGGTTTGCCAAGAAATTTTTCAACATCTTTAACGCCGATCGAAATCTTATCTTCACTTCCTTCAGCAAACTCCATAGCCGATTTGCGCATAATTCGTTTGATGCGATTTTCCAATCCGCGTACACCAGCTTCGCGTGCATAACGATCAATGATACGGATCAGGGCGGTCTTGCGGATACTCACTTGGCCACGTTTAAGACCATGATTCTTCAGCGCCTTGGGGATCAGGTAGCGGCGGGCGATTTCGAGTTTCTCCTCGAGGATATAACCTGAAAGACGGATGATCTCCATTCTGTCGAGCAGCGCTGCCGGGATGGTGTCGAGCTGATTGGCGGTGGCGACAAATACTACGTTCGACAGGTCGAAAGGGACATCCAGATAGTGATCGCGGAAGCTGTCATTTTGCTCAGGATCGAGAACCTCAAGCAGGGCCGAAGCGGGATCGCCCTGGAAGCTGGCGCCGATCTTGTCGATCTCATCCAGCATCATCACCGGATTCGAAGTCCCGGCACTCTTCATCGCCTGAATTGCCTTGCCCGGCATCGCGCCGATATAGGTGCGGCGGTGGCCTTTGATTTCGGCTTCGTCACGCATTCCACCGACTGAGAAACGGTAGAATTTTCGTTTGAGGGCTGACGCAATTGACTGGCCAACAGAGGTTTTTCCAACTCCCGGAGGACCAACAAGGCAGAGGATAGAACCGGAGATGTCGCCTTTCATTTTACCTACGGCAATAAATTCAAGGATACGTTCCTTGACGTCATCCAGACCGTAGTGGTCACGATCTAGAATTCGACGGGCTCGATCAAGGTCATAGGCGTCCTTGCTGAACTTGCCCCAGGGGAGTACCGTCAGCCAATCGAGATAGTTGCGACTCACGTTATATTCAGGTGATGAGGGTTCTATGAGTTGTAGCTTTTCGATCTCTTCATCAACCGCTTTCTGAGCTTCTTCATTAAGAGTTAATTTTTTAAGCCGTGCCTGAAACTTCTCGATTTCTGAGACTTTGCCCTCTTTTTCGAGGCCAAGTTCCTTCTTGATCGCCTTAAATTGTTCGCGGAGGAAAAATTCACGTTGTTGAGCTGAGATTTTTTCTTCAATCTGCTGACTGATCCGCGTCTGTAGCCGAGAAACCTCCAGTTCTTTTTTTAGTAAAATAAGAACCTTGTCGATACGTTCATGAAGATTAAAGGTCTCGAGAACCTCCTGAAGTTCAAATCCATCGGCGTTGGTCAAGTTGGCGGCAAAGTCCGCCAAACGGGCTGGATCATCCATGCTTGAACGACCTAAGAACAGCTTGATCTCTTCGGAATAGAGCGGGTTGATCTGCACAAGCTCTTTCAGGGTGGCGATGATTGCCATCGAGTAAGCCTTGAGCTCGGCGTTGTCAACATCTACTTCTGGACTCGGGTAGTCAACTTCAGCATAGATGATCCCTTTGCGTTCTGAGACTTGTTCAATAACGAAACGTTCAAGACTGTTGACCAGAACGTGAGCACTCTCTTCTTCGGCATGGATCAATTTGAGAATTTTTGCAGCTACTCCGACTTTGTGTAAATTACCAGGAGCATCATCTTCATCGAGTTCTTCGACCATCACCAGTCCGATGGTCTGCGATGGTGAATCCATCGCTTGCTGGATAGTTTCGACCCGTTCACGGCCATTGACAGTCAGTGGGATGATTACCCCTGGAAAAGCAGGACGTGGTCGCAAAGGGACAATCGGTAGCATTCCCGGAAGAGTGTCACGCGCCAGCACCAGCCCGTCATCGGGAATAGCTGTAACATCGGTATCAGTTTCAATTTCAATTTCGTATTCGATCGATTCATCGTGATCTTCGAAATTATCGTGCATAGTCAATTAGCTCCGTTTCGTTCGTACGGTCGGACAGCGCAGGCCAGAGCGCAAAAGAACGGCCAATTTGGGCGAAGTTAGTTGATTGTATCAGGCATGTCAACTTGGCTCGACCCGCTTTATCGTTTGACTCTGTTTGGTGGTCAATCTTGATTCCTGTTGAAGCATAAAAAGTGACGTCGAGCTTGTCAATTCATGATGTCATCAGCCTGGTATTTTTGTGAATTTAATTTATGTCGACTTGACACTGTGTTGGTTTGAGTAAATTGTTTTCAACACTGGTTAGTGGGTTATTTTGTGGCGGTTTGTTGCAACACTTGAGTGGGGATGTATAATTATTTCTTGCCAAGTCGCTGGAAACATAAAGCAATTTGAGGTATTTTCTATAACACTGTTATTTTCGGGGGAGCCTGTCCGTTGTTGTCTTATCTACTTTGTTTCTCCTCTGCATATAAATAAAGAAAAAATCGTTAGATTGTGCCCTGCCTGCCACTGGTCGGGTTCTGCTCTTCGCCTCCCTTGATTGGTGAGGCCTTAGGAGGTCTGCGCATGATAGTTGCCGGTCTGCTTGCTTCACGACGGTTCCTTTGTCCACTTCTTGCCCTGTTATTTTTGTTGCCGGCGGGGACCTTTGCCATGAGCTCAGAGGTTGAACTTGAGACCATGGTTCGTAGTTTTGAGAGAACGATCCCTGTTGAGGGTGACTCGCGCGTTTTGCCTGGCTATGGCTATCTGAAGTTAGGTTTGAAGGATATTACATCAACAGGTATTAGTTTTCATGGCTATGGTTGGGGACGATACGATCTGGCGGACAGTAAGTTTTATGACAGCAAGTCTGAAGGTGAATTGGTCTACGGTTATTTTGAGTACCGCAAACATTTTAGCACTCTGCGCGCTCGTTTGGGCCGACAACATGTGTTTGAGGGCGTTGCCAATGAGACGATTGACGGTCTTTGGGCCTCTGGACATGCTTCACCAACGGTTTCACTGTCTGGATACGCAGGTCAGCCGGTAGGGCTTACTTCGACCAACGGACGTGGTGGTGATCTTATTTTTGGAGGTCGTGCCGCTTACCATGGCAACGAAAAATATGATGTCGGCGTCTCGGTTAAATTTTCCAACAATGATGGTGATACTGCTGATCGTATGGTTGGTGTTGATCTTTCCTGGGCTCTACCAAAGGATATGACACTTTTCGGATTTTCAAAATTTAATGCCGAGGAATCCGGCTTTGCCGAGCATTCTTGGGAATTGCGCATCCCCACCGAAGAATTCAGTTTTAAACCCTTTTTTAGATATTTTGACTACGACAGTTATTTCGGAACCGGTGACAAGGCTGCGCTCCCCTTCCGTAACCTTGCAAATAGTGGAGAATCGGTTGGGATCCTCGGTCTGGATAGCTTCTGGCGTAAATCAGAAACATTGAATCTGGGTGCCAAACTTAAGTATTACAGTTATGACCAAAATGATACTTCGCAATTTATTTCAGCGCTCGTGGATCTGATCGGTGAAGAACATACTCGAACCGGCGGCGAATTGGGTTATATGCGCGGGGAAGCCGCGAACAATAACTATCTGATGTTGCGCCTTTATACCTATCAGGATCAACTCCCCGAAAAATACTGGGTTGCTTTTGTTTCAGCCGACCTTCTTTATGCCCTCTACGATAAAGAAATTTTCAACAAAGACAGCTCGTTGTTCCTTTCGATTGGTGCTGGTAAGCATTTCCTCGGCGATGCTCTGGATATGAAGCTTTCAGCTGATTACAGTGTTGATCCTTATTACACATCCGATCTGAAGGGGATGCTTTCCGCCACTTACTATTTCGGCAGGGGGCGTTAAATGAAAATGCTAAATTGTGGAGAGAAATCGATGCTGAAGAACTTCCGTCTATTGATACTGCTTGCCATTCTGCTTCTCCTGGCAGCCTGTGCGCTGGATAAAGGTGGTTATATGCCGCCAGAGCAGCACCCGGTTGATGCTGAACTGCCACCTCAACCACCAATTTGTATCGATTGTCACGAAGCACGTGATGAGAATTTTAATTTTGCCCAGTTTAATCATACGGTCTATTTCGGCGAAGATCATCGCCAGCCCGCCTATCGACAAACTCAGGTCTGCAGTATGTGCCACACACGTAGCTTCTGTAACGATTGCCACGCAACTCGTGTCGAACTGAAACCGAGTGTCAAAGATCCTACTGAAACCTATCGGCGTATGCCACACCGGGGGGATTACTTAAGTCGCCACAGGATTGACGCACGGGTCGACCCGACTTCTTGTTTCCGTTGTCATGGCAACCCGAAAACAGCTCAAACTTGTGCACGCTGTCACGGCTAATATCTGCCTGGGAGACTGATCGATATGAAAAAAAATCATGCGTTTATTTTGATTCAATTGTTGGTTGTCATCGCTGGTTGTTCCAGCAGTAATTCTGATGCACCTGTTGTCGGAGACCCAGTTGTTCACCCAGCTATTCGGCAGATTAATCACAGTACTGCAGCCAAGGCAGATCTGCGGGGTTGCCAAGGTTGTCATGGTTTTGATTTCTCTGGGGATGAGTCTACGGGAGCAATTGACTGCTTAACTTGTCACCCAACGGCGCCTCCCTTTACACCTGGTGCTGGTCATCCGGTATCATGGTCTGCAGATCCAGTGCAGGGACATCGGGATAATTTTTCTTCTGCATCGAATCCTACTGAACGGATAGGCTGGGAAACTTGCTCGACTTCAGGATGTCACGGTGAAAATCTGGAAGGTAGCAGCGGCCCAAGTTGCCTCGACAACACCGCTAGCTGTCATGCCACAAGTACAAATTCCGGTTGGCCGAATGCCCCACATGCCATGCCTTACACGAGCCCGATACACGGACTGGCAGCTAAAGATTCCACTGGCAACGGATTGAATATGGGGAACTATTGCCTACTCTGCCATGGAAGCCCGAGCAACACTTTCGATGGTGGTTTCGTTACTTCGATCATGGGCGTTACGGGTACGAATTGTTCTGCCAGCGCTTGTCACCCCGATGCCACGGCACATCCGTCCGACTGGATTCCGGCCAATAATTCAATTTTCCATAGTGATGGCAGCCTGACCACAGCGACCGAGACTCAGGCCTGTGCTCTTTGCCATAATATTTCGGCTGCGACGCCTGCAGGTCCAATGGCGACCGCACCCAGCTGTTTTTCAGCGACATTCCAGACTCAGGCCTGCCATGCAACTGGGCCGGGCAACGCACCACACGCAGTTCCATTTACTGATCCGGATCTACATGGTCCTGCTGCCAAGGCAGATCTGGTGTACTGCCAGGCATGTCACGGCACGACCGGGACATCGACCGCCGTTGGCGCAGCAGGGAGTAACCCAAGGTTTAATGTCCGCAAAGGGAGTTTGACAACAGGATGTGAAAGCGCCAGTTGCCATGCTGCGAATACGGCTCACCCGACCGGCACAGATCGCTGGACGTTCAACAGAGATACTGGCAATGCTACCCGCAGGACCCACTTTGCCGCCGGGCTGGACAGCGGGGGTGCACGAGATCTCGCTGCCTGCTCAATGTGTCACGACGCGACCAGTAACGCGTCCGATAATGCTGGCTCAGCAGTCTGTATAACTTGTCACCAGAGTCTAGGTGTTTCTGGTCCTTCGGCCGGAGTTAAATGTAACTACTGCCATCAGTCGCCACCGGATGGCGCAAATGATTTGACTGTGGTTACGGTTTCGCCGGGGAGCGCTAGCGTGACCCATACCATCGGTGGTACCGACGTCAGTTCGGTTGCCCTGCATGAAGATTGTTCTCTCTGCCACGGTGCCAGCCAGAACGTTTCAACCGGATTGCTGGTGGCCAAGGGTAGCTATGATTTGACCCTGAGCAATACCAGTGCCGCGTACCAGGGCGGTGATCATCTGGATGGTAATATTGAGATGAATGGTCCGGTCGGGACGGGGGCGGGTTATAATCCGACCACCTTCAGCTGTACCCAGACCTGCCATGGTACCGAAGTTGGCCACCTTCTTTCTGACTCCGGTCTGCCTGTTGAAAATAGCGCGTACGGTGCTGGTGCCTGCGACAGTTGTCACGGTTATCCACCCGATGCAAGTGGTGGAACCAACCATCTGGCCGCTAATCGTGATCGTGCTGGAGGCGGATCCTCTTCAACGGACGCTGTGTTTTTTACAGCGCACGGAGTTTGTTCAACCTGTCATGGCCTTCTGGGAGACACGACGCCGCCAACGGTTGCCGATAATTTCGGCACACCGGTCGACATTTCCGGCAGTGGTGGTGATGCCTATGATATCGCCTCAATGCACAATCAGAGTTTGGCCCTCAATGTTGTTCAGATGAACGGCCAGGGGGGAGCCAATTTTCCACCAGACGATGCCAACGCTGCCTACAATGGAACTACCAATGGCTGTGCAGCCGCTTGTCATGCTGCCGACTGGACCTTCGTTACGGTGCAAACTAACACTCTAGATTTACGTGAATTTGGTTCAGGAAACTGTAACGCATGCCATGGCTACCCGCCCGCACAAGGAGCTCACGTTCGCCATGCGGGAGGCTCTACAAATTACTCTTACGACTGCCAGGTTTGCCACCCGAGTTCGACTGCACCAACTCATAACGAGAGCGGTATAGCACCTGGTGGTACACTCGACCCGGCCAACGTTCAGGTTACGCTTCCTGCATTCGGTAACTTTCCATCGGGCGGTATTTTTGATTCTGCTAACAAAACCTGTACCGCGACCTATTGTCACGGCGCTGCGACTCCTCCTGTTTGGACAAGTGGTGTTAGTCAGGCGCTCTGTGGCAGCTGCCACGGTATTGATACGAACGGTCGACCGGCAACCCCGGGCACAGGAGGCACTCACTTCGGAACCGCTCATGCCGCCGAAAACTGTGATGCTTGCCATACCCACAATAACGATGAAATCTCACCGTCAGAGCACGCTAATGGCCCTCTGAGCACCAATTCAGCAGCTTTGGTCTCTACCGCTGGATTGAAAATCTCAGGCTTCACCCCCGGTACCACTACGGTTGGGACAGAAGCTGGCAAATATAATTACTCAGACAGTAGCTGCACCACGACATGTCATGGCGTTGGTACTTGGGGTGGAGTTGGCGCCTGCGATGCCTGTCACGATGTAGGTGGCACCGGCGCCTCCCCCGGTCCGACTGTCGCCTGGAGTAACGCCGGTGCCAGTGGTAAATCCACAAACTACGGATCGCACCTGCAACTGACCGCTGGAGAAGCACTGACTGGCGTGACTGATTGGTCCGCGCGCTGCATGGGTTGTCACCCTGGTCACAGCGTGCTTGATGTCAACAAACAGGTGCTCATTCCACTGCCACTGGCCTCATGGAATTCCCGCGACGACGGCAGTGGTACCACTTGGAATATGCAGACCCGCCTAGGCATCGATTATGCCGCTAGTGGTGCAAATCACGGTGGGATAACTCTTGGTGGGAGCAGCACCACATCAAACTTTGCCAATGCCAACACGCCGACCGAGGCCGAGATCTGCTGGGGTTGTCATGGTTCAGGCGCGAGCAACGATACTGTCAACGAGTGGGGGTTCAATACTGATACCAATGGCGGAAGTTTCCCGGTAGTTGACATTTCTCTGCAATCACCCGTCCCTGCCGGGGCCTCAACAACCCCTGGTTCCTACAATTACGGCTGGCTCTATTCGGATGCTGGTTGGATAAATGAGACCGCTGACTGGACCGGTGTAGGAAATGGGGCATACCGCCGCGATGCCTATCAGCATACGACGGTCCCAAGCGCGACAGATTACGTGCTGAGTCGCCAGATCGCATCGACTCACTCGGTCAACTTCACCTCGGCTAAACAGGATTCGAGTGTTGCCAATAACGTCAATGGTTCCGGGATAGTGACGCACACCTCACTGGAAAACCGTGCTGATCTGCGTTGTTCCTATTGTCACGATGTGCACGACATGAACAAAGCGATTCTGGATGCCAGTAGCGGCCAGCCATTCCTGCGTGGAACCTGGACAGGCAACCCCTATCCGCCTGATGTCCCGCCGCTCAATGCTTATACTTATCAGGATTCTGTAAATAAGGCTGTTGATGATACTCCCAACCTGGGGACGCCGAGGCCATTGTCGAACGGCCAGGTCAAGGGCGGTTTCTTTATCGATCTGAACAGCAATAATCCGACCACCCAGGCCGGGATGACGACCCAGACAGAGACCGCTGGCCTCTGTGTTCTCTGCCATGGTACCGATGTCGATAACATGGATTATTACATGGGAAGCAGTCTGTGGCTTGGAACCAATGGTCACAGCTATGCAGTTCTGGGGGGAGGCAACAGTTACCCGACAAACCTGTTTGATGGGGATCGCTTGTTCACCAATATCAACACTGGTGGTTTTAACTGGATGGGGATGCAGGCCGATCAATTTGTCGGGGATTGGGAAGGAAACTTCAAGTCCCGGATGAAAGACCAGGGCTTGGTCAACGATATGCCTTGGGGCAATAATGATGATAAAACGACCCTCTACAATTCGGGTTGGTACAATGATGGGGTCTTAACAAGACAAACCGTACCCGTCACCGATGATTGGCCAACAAATTATCCAAACACCAGTCCAGATCAAGACGCAAATCCGCCTGTGTCTACGAATCATGAAGTCTGGTACGACAGTGGTGCCACTGGAAATGGAGTGCCACCCAAGTTTCACAATTTCACCTGCTCAAAATGTCATTCGCCACATGCGACTGGCCTACCGGCATTGCTCTTAACCAACTGCCTGGATGTCGGAGTTTCAAATCTTGATTTGAACGGTGGCCGTATAACCCCGACGATCGGTGCGGCAACGAACTGTCACCGGAAAACAAGTACAGCAACGGGCTGGAATACACTTGCGCCTGGTCAATAAAGAAAGGAGCTGACCTATGAAAAAGTACATGAAGCCAAGGGTTATCGGCAGTAGTAACGTACATCCCTGCTGATTAAATGATAAAAAGGGTCGGGTTTTTCCGGCCCTTTTTATGCGTAGACGCTGTGAAAAAGTTCTCTCTGTCGGGAGACAGGAATAGGTCGAACAACCACTTTTACTTGACCTAGTAGTAAGAGAAGAACGTTTTAACCTGATTTCTGCAGGCAAGCGATGAGTCAGGCACTATTTCTTTTTAGTTGTTGAGCTACGCTTTTTTAGTTCTTCTGAAATTGTAGGATAGAAGAACTTGGACCATGAACATTTTTGCTGTTGGCTATAGATACTTTTCGCCTCTGATTCTCGTTTGAGGCTGATTAACAGATCAGCTTTCTGTAGCAAAATGAACGGGTTCTGTGGATAGACCTTTGCCGCCTTGTCTAGAAATATCAGGGTCTGAGCGTACCAGCCTTCCTTCTGTCCTTTTTCAGCAAGCACCAGATATCCCTCTGCATAACCCGGATCGAGGACTACGGCCTTGTCGAGGTGGTTAAAAGCCGTCTGATTGTCACCGGCTTTAATCAGCAGTTGATAGGTATCATATTGGATTGTTGGGTCATTGGGGAATTTCATGGCGTTCAGTTGAATTAATTCTCGTGCTTTGCTCTCCTGAAAAAAATTCTGATTGAACATCGCCTCTTTACGATTTTTCCAACTGGCTGGCATTTTGTCATCGAGCAGCGCCGGGTTCGTCAATAGACGCGCCAGATCAGCGATCACAAAACGTGTTGCCAGAGAATAGTTACCGCCTTCGGTCGATGTTGAGAGTGTTATCTCCAGAGTATTCCATTGACTGTCGCGCAACAGTTCAACTGTTTCCTGTAAAAGATCATAGGCGGGGGTGCTGATTTCATTGATGTAGAGGCCCCTGAAATAGCCGAGGTCAATATGGAGTAGGATAGGACGGTTGATCTCGGGTAGGGACGCTAGTGGGTGAATGATTCGCAGAGGGACTCCCTGGACATCACCCTCAATTACACCCTCTTCGATAATCTTTAATTTATCTGCTTCGGCGGTGTTAAGAAAACCGGCTTTGGTCATCTGGGTCCGAAAATCATCAATGCTGACATCTGCTAGATTTTGACGGAATGGGAAGTACCAGATTATTTCTGAAAAATATTGTTGTGACAGAGCCGCATTCAGAGTCTGCATTGGCAGCAACAACGGGTCGCAACGTTGAATACTGCCGTGACGATAAAAATCGTCAGCAGTTCCTTCTTCCAGCAGACTGTTAATGCGCGTATGGAGCTGGGGCGGGATTTGTTGTAAGAATGGATGTTCCGAAAATAAGACCAGGGCTGGCCTCTGTTGCTTGTACTTGCGCCAGATTTGAGGTGCCTGTGAGGGGAGTTCAAAGCGGTTTGGAACTATGCTCTCCCGCATGATTCGCGTGACCGTTTCAGATTTTATTGTTGAAGCTTGTACTTGAGAAGTCTCTGCTGCGCTGGCAAAATTCGTAGCCAAGAGAGTGATCAGAAACAGAATTAAAATTGGCATTATGTTCCATCTTTCAGAATTAGAGGATGAGCAGCCTATTGTGGCTGTTGGTCTGCTGCGAAGAGGACTGTGATGGTCCGATTTGTCACCCTAGTTTAGTCGCAGGTTCGATAGCGACCCACGCAGACTGATGTGATAGCTGCCGTCTGATTGAGGTTTTTTAAGTAAACTTAATAGATCCTTGAGTGCTGGATCAAGGGCGCTTTTGGGAGTCAAAACCAGGTTGAGATTCAGTCTACTATTTGCAGCCACACGACCAATGCGCAGATTGCCGCTTCCCTTGAGGTCGAAAGCAGGCCCAGTGGATGTCAGGTTGCTGATCTGGACCAGGGAACCCTTAGCCTCGGCGGTGAAACTTAAGCGGCCGAGAGGTAGATAGTCGCTGCTACTACCAATAATTTTCATCCCCTTAAGACGGAGTTCGTCGATTTCGAGTTGCAAGCGACTTTGGTTTTTTCCCGTCAATGGCAGAGTGCCATTAAATTCGGCTTTTTCCAGAACACCATCCAGTGATAGCGGGAGCTGTGAACCGAGGGGTTCATCGATCAACAATTTGTGAAAAGTCATTTTAACTTTTCCATCGCGGTAAGCTGATCCGCTGATATCTCCCTGAAAGGCCTTCAATCTAAAGTTAAGTCCCGGATTGCTGCCGAATAAACTCAACCAGAGTGGGCGTAAATCAACTTCTTGAAGTTGGAAAGGAGGGTGCTGGACCATGGGATGGCTGATCTCTAGTTGAGTCGCGCCAAGTCCGAAAGGGAAAAGTAACTGTGGATCTTCAATCTGAAGCAGGACCCCCTGTTGATTTGCCAATTGTTCAAGCTGCTTGGCAAAAGGATTCAGAGGGAAAAATAGGACCAACGCCAGGAGAAAACAGAGGAAAAAACTGACAAGGCAGAGCAACACAGGGTGCCGGAATAGTTTTCCGAAGCGATTGGGTAGACTTGAATTCATAACCCTGTCTCCTTAAACCGGCTCAGGGTTATAGATGTATCAAGCTGCTCAGAATTGTCGAAACGTGTACGAATTCGTAGTTGTGAAACTTTTAGTATTTGATCACTCTGGTCGAATTGATAAAGAAGTTCAACTAGTTGATGCAGTTGGAGTTTTTCAAGTTTGATCTCAACCCCTTCTTCAGTCAGCCCGTCTCGGATTTTATCTGGTTGGGGACGGACATAACTTAATTGGCTTCGTGCCGATATCTGCTCGGTAGCATCTTCGACTGAGGAAATCAGGTTTTGTTGGGTCGTTCCTGAACTTAGTTTTTTGATTTGCAACTCAAGCTCAAGATAGTCTTGAAGTGAAATATTGAATTGTGTCAGTTCATTGCGCGTGGATTCAATCTTACGATCTAACCGATCCAGTCTTTGCTGATGGCTTGTGTATATCCAGGCTATGCTGAGCAGAAACAGAATCAACACGACTGCTATCAGGGGTTTTAGATGTTTCTCTTGTTCAAAGCCACCCATCTATTCGCCTTTTGTCTTTGATAGTTGTATTTGCAGTTGAAAATCGACACGACTGCCATCGATGGCCTGCTTGCTGTCGAGAATTCGGACTTCTTTAAATAGAATTTCTTGCTGCAAACTCGCAAGTATACGGCTCACTGCATCAAAACTTTCAGTGCTACCAGAGAGTCTCAAGCCTTCGTCGTTCTGAACGTATTCACGGATATCCAGCTTTAACCCTGCATCAATCTTCTTCGAAACTGCCAGGAGAACCTGCAGTGCTCCGGGGGCGTCAGTGCCGAATTGCGCTACTTTTTTTTGTAACGCTTTAAGTTTCGACTGGAGTTGCAAGGGGGCCGGTACACGGAGTTTTTCGCCGGGAAACTGTTTCTGATAACGGGATGCCATCTGCAGCTGGATTTTTTTTAGCTCTGTTGTGCGTTGCTGATATTGTAGATAGCCACTACTACTGACTATCAGTAGTGACAGAAGGAGCAAACCTGATGCCAGCCATGCCCGACGTTTAAGAGCCTGCCAGTCATTTTTTAGTTTATAGGGGCCAGAACGCAGATTCAGGTTGCTGGAATTTGCCTTTACTGCCGCAAGGGCGAGACATGCAACACTTGTTAGTTCGTCAGGGACTTGCAAGTTTTCAGTACTAAGTTGAACCGGTTCTAGCTCGAACCCTGCCTGCTCGAGACTGGTCGCTAAAGGACTGTCGGAAGTTATTCCAAGTAAGCGAATTCTGAGGAGAGGGGTGTCTCCACATCGGGACAGCATTAATGCTTGCAGCGCGACGTCATTATCCGTCATATCGGATGTTCGCGGCAGTATCCGTAGATCGGTTACTGCGCCTTTTGTTATGCGTGCAAGAGAGATTTTATTTTCATCGAAACAGAGCAATAAACCATCGACTGGCCATTCGAGTCCTGAAGCATAACAGAAGGGAGAGAGCCCAATATAGCCGAGAGGTTCGCGGTTGTCGTCAAACTGACTCAGCAGATCTTCAATCGGCTCATTTAAAACTGCGGCAGTCAGGACTTTGCCTGTGCCTTGGATTTCATGGAACACAGTTCGACTGTCGAGGTTCTCTGGGATTTGGCAGGTAATTTCCGGAAGGACCGCGGCAGCAATCTTACGTGGTTCGCTAAACGGGAACTCTAGCCAGCGTAGTAGAGAGTCTTGAGCCGGGAGTGCGCAGGCCAGTCTGTCGGTCATCTGCAAGGGCTCAAATACTTCCCCCAGCTGGTCGGTCAGAGATTGCTCTGGGTCACGCACAAAAGTCCCTGTTTTGAGCAGGGTTGCTTCAGTGGAATCACCCGATGCAACAGCAAATGACCACTGTTCAGAGGCTGGTTTTAGGGCGATGTGTCTTCGGCGCATCTTTGTTAGTCCACCTTCTGCCAGAGGAGTTTGTCACCAGTTTTATTGACGATGGCCTGCATTCGGCGCGCTCCATCGTTAACCCGACCGTGACTGCTGATTAGATAGTAGGAACTCGCGACTCCCAGATCAACGTTACGATTAAGGGCGGTAAATGTTTCGACACCAAGAGCTTCTCGCAAGTCTTCAAGCCGTTTGAATGGCCCCTCTTCCCGTCTGCTGAGGAGGTCTTCAATTGCGGAAACTGTTTCAATATCCCAACTGCGTAATACCTCGGGGGTGGCAGTATTTATGTTAAGTACTCCGCTCCCGAAACTGCTCACAAATGGGCTAAGTCGCGCAAATGCCTCTGTATCGAACCCACGTATCAGATGTAGGTCTGCTATGCTGCGTAACGGCCCGTCTGTGGCCTCGTAGGGTGGATTCATTGCAAGATAGTTGGCATCTTCGGCTCCTGCCGCGCCGATTTCTTGATCTGGGTCGAGCCAGTCGATCAATGCATCAGCAAGAGCCTCTGGATTGTCCAGTGCCAGTTCTTCGCAAAGCCTCACAAAACGATCGCGGTAGAGGATATTGGCATTCCCTTCCTGATCGACCAAAAGATTCAATTGCAGTCGGCCGTCAAGGTCATCGATTGTGACACTGACCGTCCCTTCGGCAAGGGGGTAGTCCTGCACGCCAATTGACCAGAGTTCTGCAGAATCATTTCTTGCATCATAACTGTTCCGATCGGTTTGAAGTATCATCCTCCCGGCAGTAATGCCGCCACGGGATAGATATTCGGCACGCGTTGTGTCGCGAAATGTTTCAGTCAGTCGCAGGTCAATCAGAGTTGAAAAGGCAAAATCACTTAACAGTGCGCCCAGGAGTGTAACGACAACTAGTACTAAAAGTAGGACCATGCCTTTTTCGTTGCCCGTTTTCATGGGCTTTTCCGATTCTGCGGTAGGTCAAAAGTGCTCAGCAGGGGAGGCATGCCCTTAGTATCTTGTAGATCTAATTCGGCTCGGACCAGAAGCGGGAGATTGTTGCTTTGACTATCCCAACTTTCACGCCAGTTCTGGCCATCGAAAAAACTGAAGGTCAATTTATCCAATCCTTGCGCAAGCCTTTCTTCATTATTTGTCGCCAGCTCATTGATCCCTTTTTCTGCCCGCCAAAGTGTCGTACGGTTATCTGCGTCAGGCCCGAGCCTGTAGCGAACCTGACGCATGCCGGGTTGCGGACCTCCGGTTGAATTGGTCAGTAACTCAATGTAGGGTTCGCCCAGACTGTTCACCCCTCCTTTTAAAGACGGGTGAGTCTTTTGGTCACCAAGGTAAAGTCCGAGCAGCTCGCGATCCAGTCGTGAAATTAATACTCGGCCGAGATGTAGCGCGGCGCCCTGTTTTTCAACCTTCTCCTTTGCCTCACTAGTTGTTGAAAACACTCCGTAGATACTCGTCAACAGTAGACTGGCCAAAGTGATTGCCACCAGAACTTCGAGCAGGGTGAAGCCGTTATCCCTGCTCATTGTTGACCCTCTTTTATAAATGAGGTCAGAGTCACGAGTTCGTTGTCCTGTTCATCTCCCCAGATCACACTTAAGTCTATCTGTGCAATCCCGTTTATCGGAGTTGGGCTGGTAATACTGCGCCAGCGGAATTGCTGGTTCGGTTTCGTGAAATCACCTTTTCCCTGATCAAAAGTTGAACCGATATGATTCTCAATTTCGGCCATTTTCTGTTTGGCCAGCAGGGTGGCATGTGTCATCTTTTGCAACCTGCTGTTGACCAGAATGCTGCGCTGCGCCAGCCCAAGCATGACTACCATGGCAATCCCAATAATCGATAGGGCGACCATGACTTCGAGCAGTGTGAAGCCACTATTTGAAAAAGTGCGTCCCGTTCTCATCTGAAATCCCGATAGCCGTCGTATATCTCAGTTAATCCTGTTAGTGGAACTAATCGTAGGGTCATTTTGTTCTCTTTGTCATCTTGCAGGTGAATGATGGTCTCTTCCATCCATCCTCCGGGAAGGAGTGCCGTTGTGACCTCACCCTCTGTCTGTTCACCGCGATGCGGCTGGTAGATACTGACAAAGTGAACACCTGAACTAAGCTTTTTTTTCGCACCAACCCCCTGTAAGGGTTGCAATTCACCTGAAAAGTTGATGTTGGTGGCTCGATACGAGTCATCCTCTAATTCGAAGGTTAAACGATGCTCCATACCGGTCATCGCGGCTTCGTTGTAGAGGTATTTGACTGTCCCCGCTAAACGGCGGGCACTAGAATTCAGGTGGTTAGATTCAAAACCACTGATCAGCGGCATGCTCAGGCTGGCCATCAAACCTAAAATCAAGACTACCAGTGCCAATTCGATCAGAGTAAACCCTGATTGGTCGAGAGCTCGTTGATTGAAGAGTCGGTTCATGTTGGGCCTGTCCGAATTCTATTCAATCTCCCAACTATTGATATCTGCGTCATCACCTTCGCCACCTGATACTCCGTCTGGACCATAAGACATAATATCGTAATCGTCATGAATTCCGGGGGAGAGATAGATGTAGGAGTTGTCCCAGGGATCCATCGGGATTTTTTTCATGTAGCCTTTATCGCGGTAGTGTGTGGGTATTTTACCATCTCGTGGTTTTTCAACCAGCGCGTCAAGTCCTTGCTCTGTCCTTGGGAAAAAGCCATTGTCGAGTTTGAAACTTGCTAATGCTTGTTCAAACCCTCTTATTTGAATTGCGACCTTGGTGCGCCGGGCTTTTTCAGGTTCTCCGAGCAGGCGAGGGACGACGATTCCGGCTAGGATACCGAGGATAACGACGACGACGAGGATTTCTATCAGGGTGAACCCACGTTGGTTATTGATCAAGGCTTCTTGTTTCGACATACTTGCTCCTTATATATTTCCATTTTAGATTTTTTCACGCCTCACGCCTCACGCCTCAGTTCTTATCCCAAACTCTGACTCGCCTGAAAAATTGGCAGCAGAATCGCCAGAACGATGAAGCCGACCGAGACGCCCATAAATAAAATCATAACCGGTTCGAGAAGTGCGAGTAAGCGGTTAATTGACATCTCAATCTGTTGGTCACTGGTGTCAGCCACCCGCTTTAGCATCTGTTCCAGCTCACCACTTTTTTCACCGACAGCAATCATCTGGATCAGCATCGCCGGGAAGATCTGCTCTTTTTGCAAGGGTGAGGCCAGCGATGCACCCTCGCGAACCTGATTGCCTGTGCGTTCGATTGCCTGTTGCAGAATCAAATTGTTAAGCAGTTTGCCGGTAATTTCCAGTGCTCTCAGCAATGGTTGTCCGGCGCCCAGCAGGGTTGCCATCGTCCGACTGAAGCGACTGGTCGCTATCAGAAGATTGAGCCGACCGATCAGAGGTAGCTTGAGACGCCACCGATCAATAGCAAGACGTCCCTGCTCTTTGTTCGCCCAGCGCCTTGTAAGAAGCAGGGCTACAATGAGTGAGCTGAAAATCAACCAACTGTAGTTGTGTAAAATGTCGCTGGCGCCAATGAGTAGTTGCGTTGGTAGTGGCAGAACCTGATCTAGCTCAACCAGCATTCGTGTCACTTTCGGCAATACAAAGCCGACGAGAAAAAGCAGAACACCGCCGCCAACGAGCGCCATCCAAAGAGGGTACGCGAGCGCAGCAGTAATCCGACTGCGTAAGCGTGCTTGTTCCTCGAGAAGATCGGCAAGATCGGCGAGTGCTTCGTCAAGTGTGCCGCTGTTCTCTCCGACCTCGACCATGCTGATATAGATGGTTGGGAAGATAGTGCCTGCATTTTCCAGGGCCAGATGAAAGGCTTCTCCCTGAACTACGGCCTCGCGGACACGGTTTAAAGCTACTGCTAACTGCGGACGTTCAAGCTGACCGGCGACCGTATTGAGGGTTTCGTCGAGCGCCAGTCCTGCACTGAGCAAGGTTGCCAGTTGACGCGTGGCAGTGGCAAGGTCTTCAATCGGTATCTGAGTGCTACGCCAGCCCGTGAAGAAACGACTCTTGGGGCGGCTACCTGCGGCAATAACCTCAGTGGCAAATATCCCCTGTTGGCGCAAACTGGCCATCACTGCGCGCTGTCCGCTCCCTTCACAGTTGCCGCTGACCTTGCGGCCGGAGCTATCGAAACCACTGTAATCAAAGAGTGCCATTGTTTAGGACCTCGTGAGGGGTGAGGCGAGAAGTGTGAGAAGGGAAAACACAAGTCTTATATTTTGAATTTGGGTTTTCGCCTCACACCTCACTCTTCACCCTCACCTTTAATTGTCGATCCGAGTAACACGCAGGACCTCTTCGAGCGAGGTTTCTCCTGCGCGCGCTTTTTTTAAGCCATCCTGACGCAAGCTGAGCATGCCAGCTTTTTGCGCTGAGTGGCGGATACTGCTCGCATCGGCTCCGGCCATCAAGAGCTCACGAATTTCGTCTGTTAAGTGTAGCAGCTCGTAGATTCCAGTTCGCCCGCGATATCCAATCTGCTGACAGGCATCACAGCCACTGCTGCGGAAGAATTTCAAATCAGTCTGATCGGGCACAAAACCTGCGAAGTGACGAATCATCTCTTCACTCGGCGTATAGCTGCTGCGGCAGTCGGGGCAGAGTTTACGCACAAGGCGTTGCGCCAGGATGCCGGTCACCGCTGAAGAGACCAGAAAAGGTTCGATTTTCATGTCGAGCAGTCGGGTCAGTGCTCCGGCGGAATCATTGGTATGCAGGGTTGAAAAGACCATGTGTCCGGTCAATGCGGACTGAACGGCGATCTCGGCGGTTTCGCTATCGCGGATCTCACCGACCATGATGATGTCCGGATCCTGCCGCAGAATCGAACGTAAGCCAGCAGCGAAGGTCAGATCGATCTTTGAATTGACCTGAATCTGACCGACTCCTGAGAGTTGATATTCGATCGGGTCTTCGATCGTAATGATATTTTTAGAGCGATCGTTCAGACGACTGAGCGCGGCATAGAGGGTTGTTGTCTTTCCCGATCCGGTCGGGCCAGTAACGAGAAAAATGCCATGCGGCTGTCGGATAAGTTGATCAACTTGTTGTTGTAGTTGTTCGTCGAGACCGATCTGTGCCAGATCAATAACGTTGGAACTCTTTTCGAGCAGACGTAGAACCAGTCGTTCTCCAAACGCAGTCGGGAGAGAGGATACGCGAATGTCGACATCCCGGCCGGCAATTCGGACCCGAAAGCGACCATCCTGAGGCAGGCGTTTTTCGGCGATATTGAGCCCAGATAGAATCTTGATCCGGGATATGATTGCCGCTCGAGCTTTTTGTGGAGGGCGGAGAATCTCGTAAAGCACTCCGTCGATCCGGTAGCGGATGATCATTTCAGTTTCGAACGGTTCCAGGTGGATATCACTGGCGCGTTCGCGACTGGCACGTGCAATCAGGCCGTTGACGAAGCGGATAATGGGAGCTTCATCACTGCTGTCTAATAAATCGGTCGGGCCCAGAGTTGCGGCCAGGTCGTTATCATTGTCGTCAAGATCTGGAGCAAAGCTTGCGGAATCCCCTGCTTGTTCAGCATAGGCGTGATTGATTGCCCGCAAAATCTCTTCTTCGGTGGCGAGACAAATCTCGATTCTGCATCCAGTTAAGGCTGCCAGGTCGTTGATGGGGGTGCTATTGGTCGGATCGGTCATGACCAACTGTAGTGATGTGTCCGAGAGATGAAGAGGAAAAATGCATTGTTCACGCACATACTCAAGTGGCAGACGACCAAGTAGTTCGCTCGTTCCAGTACCAGTGGGGATACTCGTTAGATAAGTGAGATCAAACTGCTTTGCCAGGGCTCTGATCAAGGCGCTGGCGCTGAGACCGTAGTGGTTCAGTAGAATCTGGCCAAGCAGTTGTGGATCCTGTTGCTGGCGCTGCAGGGCCTCTTCAATGATCTGCGCGGGGAGTATGGAGTCCTGCTGCAGGATCTCCCCCAATTTCAGCCAGTTACTCATCCTTGGCGGGGGTCTCCTCAGTGCTTGCTGCTGGATCAAGGTCGAAGATCAGGGCATTTTTGTTGATCGATTTCTTCAGTTCTTCGGTCTGGAACCCCTGGCTGGTAAAGCGTGCCTGACGGGTAATCTCGGCCATCTCGCTGGCATTGTGGATCACCCGTGGGGTGATGAAAACCAGCAGGTTGGTCTTCCTTGTTGAGGTCCCCTTCGAGCGGAAGAGACGGCCGAGCAGCGGGATATCACCCAACAGGGGAACCTTGAATTCGGTTTTCTGGACATTGGTGCCGATCAGCCTACCGAGAACCACAGTCGTGCCGCTTTTAGCCATTACAGTGTTGCGGATCTGACGTTTGGTCAGGGTCGGGCCGGTCGCATCATTCTCGCTGGCGACATCGGTGATCTCCTGGAAGACGCTGAGTCGTACCATGTCCCCTTCGGTGACCTGAGGGGTGAAGCGCAGGGTTAGGGCGACATCCTTACGCTCGACGGTGACACTTTGAGCCAGACCCGCACTGCCGGTGTCGGTCAGGCGGCTGGTAATGATCGGGACATTCGAGCCGACGATGATCTCCGCCTCTTCGTTGTCCGAAGTCAGCAGGCGCGGGGCCGAAAGAATATTGACGTCGCTACTGGTCTGCGACAATTGAATCAGGGCTGATATCGCCGGAACCCGAATCGTGCTGCCATCCGGACCGGTGGTGGTAATCATCTTGGAAAATCCGCCGAGCATCAGACCCTTGACCGACTGGGTCAGCAAACTAGGTATCCCTCCATCGGAAACCGGTGCAAAACTGCCGAAATTAACCGAATTATCGGCGTTGGTCGAGCTGTTGTTGAGGTTGCTGGAGCCCAGGATCACGCCCTGGCCGCCGACGGAAGCAGCTCCCTGCAGTGAGACGCCGATCTCACGCGTGGCGTCCATCGAGAGTTCTAAAATCAGCGCTTCGACATAGACCTGGTTACGTCTGATATCGAGTTTCTCTATCACTTGTTTGAGAAGGACAAAATCCTCTGGTCCGGCGCTGATCAAGAGTGAATTGGTTGGTTTGTCAGCAGTGATGATAACTGGTCCTGTAGTCGCAGACTTTAGCTTATTGTTGGCAGCAGGAGCCCTCTTTGAACTGACCATGATCTCGTTCAGGGTTTTGGCTAACGTCTCGGCTGCGGCATTCTTTAGATAATAGACATTGATGTTGGAACGACCCTGCTCACTAGGAGTGTCCAGAGTTTTTATCAGACGACGGATGAGTTTCAGCTCATCGTCTGAGGCGATCGCAAGCAGGGTGTTCGTCCGTGGATAGGCAATGACCTGGCCTGGCTGGTTGGCGGAAGTTCTCGCAGTTCTCTTTCTGCTTGGATTGGTCTGCTTATTCATCAGCGAATTGGCAATGCTGGCGATCTCTTCAGCACTGGCCTGTTTCAAAGTGAAGACTTCGAGCCGATCTAGCGCAGATGGCAAGTCAAGTTTATTGATTATTTCGACAAGCCGGTCAATATTCGCTGCGCTGTCGGTCAGAATCAGTGTGTTGGTTGGGGCATAAACAGTCAAATTGCTTGTTTTAGGAATCAAGGGGAGCAGTACGCTGCTTGAAATGACCTGAGCGTCTGCATAGTTCAGGTGAATCAGGCGGGTAATATAGCTATCGCCCTGTAGGGTATCTGAAACCGGCAGGTTATTTTGTTTGGCGTTTTGTAGAGGTACAATCTTGTTGACCTTGCCGCTTTGAATCAGCGTGAACCCTTTGACATTCAGGACAGTCATGAACAGTTGGTATGCTTCCTCTTCATTCATTGGGTCAGGTGAAATGATTGTTACTTTGCCACGCACCCGTTCATCGTAAATAAAGTTACGGCCGGTCATTTCCGAAAATATTTTGATCAGATCGGTCAACTCAACTTCTTTGAAATCGAGGGAGATATCATTTTGGGTTTGTTCTGATTTTGCCAGGCAGCTGTCAGTAGCTGCCACCGCGCAGAGTGAAAGGGCCAGGGTCAGCAGGACTAATACTTTGTGGAAATAATTCAAGGTCATCTAATCTCATAAGCAAAGGTCATGGCTTTGCCCCTCCGTTCAAGGCCGATACTGATCTGTTTTGCCTGACGCAGTTGGCCAAAGATTTGTAGTGCTTTTTCTGGCGAATTCAGTGAGACGCCGTTGACTTCACGGA
>JAJRQB010000147.1 GCA_024280485.1 Deltaproteobacteria bacterium | reverse complement strand
CTTGACGCCCGCAACAAGCCTGATATTCTGTGCACTTAAATGTAACTTATAAAAAATTGGCATTACGCTTGCGTTTAATTCATCACAAGCAGATCTAGCATTATACATATAGAACTTGACTTTTTTTTTAGCGAAACTATAATTTTTCAATTTAACTAAGAAACAGGCAGAACCCAAGTGAGGTTCTGCCTTTGTTACGTTCCAAGATCTGCAAAACACAGTTTTCAGCTGGACAATAAGTGCCAGACACCATTCCACAGGAGGTAAAAGCAGATGGCAAAAAAGAGTGATGCACTCGAATATCATAGCATGGGCCGAAAAGGGAAGATCGAGGTTATTACAACGAAACCCTGCGCGACCAGTCGCGATCTTTCCCTTGCATATAGTCCAGGAGTTGCCGAGCCCTGCCTCGAGATCGAGAAGAATCCTAATGACGCCTATGAGTATACCGCCAAAGGGAATCTGGTTGCCGTCGTAAGTAATGGCACTGCCGTTTTAGGACTTGGCGACATCGGCGCGCTCGCTGGTAAGCCGGTCATGGAAGGGAAAGGTGTACTTTTTAAGAGTTTTGCCGACGTCGATGTTTTCGATATCGAGCTCAACACCAAAGACAGCGACGAAATCATCCGCACTGTCAAACTGCTGGAGCCAACCTTTGGCGGGATAAACCTTGAGGACATCAAGGGACCCGAGTGCTTCTATATTGAAGAAGAGCTCAAGAAAATCATGGATATCCCGGTCTTCCATGATGATCAGCACGGTACGGCCATCATCTCAGCAGCGGGCATGATCAACGCCCTCGAATTTACCGGAAAAAACATCGAAGACGCCAAAATCGTCGTTAACGGTGCCGGTGCTGCCGGCATCGCCTGCGCCAACCTGGCCATCACCATGGGGATCGACAAAAACAACGTCATCCTCTGCGATACCAAGGGTGTCATTTACAAGGGTCGTACTGCGGGGATGAATCTTTACAAGGAACGTCTGGCCGCAGAAACTGATGCTCGGACTCTCGAAGACGCCATGGTCGATGCCGATATCTTCTTCGGTGTTTCGGCCAAAGGCGCGTTGACGGATGCAATGCTGAAATCGATGGCAAAAGATCCAATCGTTTTCGCCATGGCCAACCCTGACCCAGAGATCACGCCTCCTGAGGCTAAGGCAGTGCGTGATGACGTTATCATCGGCACCGGCCGCTCCGATTACAACAATCAGGTCAACAATGTCCTCTGTTTCCCCTTCCTCTTCCGTGGTGCGCTCGATACCCATGCCAGCGCGATCAACGACGAAATGAAGTTGGCCTGTGTCAAGGCCCTGGCCGAACTGGCCAAGGAAGAGGTGCCCGATTCGGTGCGTAAAGCCTACGGTGGCGCCGAAATGAAGTTCGGTCGCGAATATATCATTCCGAAACCCTTCGATCCACGCGTATTACTACATGTCGCTCCAGCAGTTGCTCAGGCAGCAATGGACAGCGGTGTGGCACGTAGACCAATCGAAGATATGCAGAAATACGTCGAGCACCTTGAAGCACTGCAGGGCCGCTCGAAAGAGATCATGCGTTCCTTGATTAACAAGGCAAAATCGAATCCGAAACGGGTGGTATTCCCCGAGGGCGATGAAGAGAAGGTTTTGCGCGCCGCTCAAACGCTGGTCGAAGAAGGGATCGCAAAGCCGATCCTGATCGGTGATGAGGAAGAGATTCAAGCCAAGTGCACAGAAATGGGCATTGATCTAAATGGCGGGGTTAGTATTGTTAACCCGAAGACCTTCGCACGACGCGCTGAATATATTGATGAAATGTTTGCCATGCGTCAGCGTAAAGGGGTCACCCGCGCTGAAGGCAAACGGATGATCAAGAACAACCGTAACTACTTTGGAGCCATGATGGTTCACATGGGCGATGGCGATGCCCTGTTATCTGGCATTGACCATCACTATCCGGAAACAATCCGCCCGGCTCTTGAAGTCATCGGCAAGCAGGACGGACTCTCCAAAGTCCACGGCGCTTACATGATGGTCTCCAAGAAACACGTCTCTTTCTTCGCTGACACCACGGTAACCATCGAGCCGACAGCTGAAGAATTGGCTGAGACGGCGATTCTGACAGCCGAAGTCGCACGCGGTTTCGACATCGAGCCGAAAGTGGCGATGCTCTCCTTCTCGAACTTCGGTTCCTCAAACCACCCATTGGTCAGCAAAGTGCAAAAAGCCACAGCACTGGTCAAACAACAGGAACCTGATTTGATCGTTGATGGCGAACTCCAGGCCAATGTCGCCCTTGATCCCGAACTGGTCGAGAAACAATACCCCTTCTCAGAGATCAAAGGGGACGCTAACGTCTTCGTCTTCCCTGACCTGCAATCGGGGAACATCAGCTACAAACTGTTGAATAAACTTGGTGACACCGAAGCAGTCGGTCCAATCCTTATGGGGATGAAAAAGCCAATTCACGTGCTACAGCGCGGTGATGATGTTTCCGATATTATCAACATGGCTGCTGTTGCCGTCGTTGATGCTCAGAGACTAGAAGACTAAAAAGTCTATTCAGCTCAAGCTGCTAAAAAGGAGGGAGTTGCAATCGCAGCTCCCTCCTTTTTTGTTTCTTCTTTTCTTTAACTCCGTTTTCTTGCTAGAATTGATGGCTTAATTCAGAGCCCAAAAACGAGATGTTCGATGCGGAAAAGTTTCACGCCTCCTCCTCTCGATTTAAGATTTACGCCTTTCAAGGAGTCTTCATGAAGTATCGTTCAACTCGTGGTCAAGTAAGAGGCATTCCCTTTTCTGAAGCTGTCATGATGGGACTTGCTGACGATGGTGGTCTCCTGTTACCAGAATCTATCCCCACTCTTTCGGCTGACGAGTTAAAGCAGATTGCGGACCTCCCCTATCCGCAACTCGCTTTGAATATTCTGTCACGTTATATCGATGACATCCCACATGCCGAGCTGAAAGAACTGGTCGAGCGTTCCTACTCAACGTTCGAGCATCCAGACGTCACTCCAGTGATAGCGAAGGGCGACGTTTACATCCTTGAGCTCTTCCATGGCCCTACCCTGGCCTTCAAAGATGTCGCCCTGCAACTTCTCGGCAACCTCTTCGAATACCTGCTCGCCAAATCTAATGCCCATATGAACATCATCGGCGCAACCAGTGGTGATACCGGCAGCGCAGCAATCTACGGAGTGCGTGGCAAGCAGGGAATCAATATTTTTATCCTGCATCCCAAAGGAAAGGTCTCCCCGATTCAAGAGCTGCAGATGACAACGGTTACAGATGACAATGTTTTCAACATTGCTATTGAAGGCACCTTCGATGACGCGCAGGCAATCGTCAAGGAGATTTTCGGTGATCTCGACTACAAACAAAAACACGCTCTGGGTGCTGTCAATTCAATAAACTGGGCACGTGTCCTGGCACAGGTTGTATACTATTTCTATGCGTGCCTTCAGGTTCAGAAATTGACCGGTGCAAAAGAAGTAGAATTCTCGGTGCCGACCGGTAACTTCGGCGACATTTTTGCTGGCTTTATCGCCATGCAAATGGGCCTCCCCATCAAAAAACTGATACTTGCGACCAACGGCAACAACATTCTCAGTCGTTTTGTCACCAAAGGTGATTATTCTGCTGCCGAAGTACACCACAGCCTGTCACCCTCAATGGACATTCAGGTCGCGAGCAACTTCGAGCGCTATCTTTTCTACCTGTATGGTGAGGATTCAGCGCGTATCACCGCAGCAATGAAGACCTTCCAAACAGACGGGATGCTTCCGGTTTCCTCTGAAGAACTCACTCAAACGCAACAAATTTTTTCAGCAGCCACGATAGATGATGAAGAAACGCTCAAAACAATTGGCGCATTCTCCAAGGAAACGGGGTATACCCTCGATCCACACACTGCAATTGGGGTCGCCGCCGGAAAGCAGATGCGAACTGGAAGCTGTCCCCTGATCTGTCTGGCAACAGCGCATCCAGCTAAATTCGGTGCTGCCGTTAAGCAAGCAACTGGTGACAATCCAACTCTGCCTCCTGCATTTGAAGGTATTGATCGCCTGGAGAGAAAGCTTGAGACAATGCCAGCGGATATCGAAGCGGTAAAGCAGTACCTGGATAGACACGTCCTGACATAACGACGATTATTTACTGTCTTAATGAAAAAGGTCCTCGCGATACTAGCGGGGACCTTTTTTTATGGTTTACTATCGAAAAAGTAATGGTCTCCGGAACATACCTCTAAAGGAGTATCCATCCATGCTGAAAACTTGACGCAGGCAAACATTTTCGCTCTTGTTCAGCAATATGCCTTACCACTCTTTTGGGCAATTCTCGTTCTTGTCATCGGTCGTCTTATCGCCAAAATGCTGACCGTAATTATTCGCAAATCGATGAAACGAGCAGCAATCGACGATACTCTTATCAGCTTCACAACCAATGTTGCCTATGTTGCCTATGTTGCAATGATGGCATTTGTCTTCATCGCGGCCCTCGGTAAATTAGGCGTAGAGACAACATCGTTTGCCGCATTGCTTGCAGCTGCAGGCCTGGCCATTGCCCTTTCCCTGCAAGGCTCGCTATCAAATTTCGCCTCTGGAGTCATTTTAATCCTCTTCCGCCCTTTTAAGGCAGGGGACTTTATAGAGGCTGGTGGCGTAGCAGATATTGTCGAAGAAATCCAAATCTTCAGTACCAAGATCCGCCCTGGTGACAATAAAGAAATCATAGTCCCAAATGGTCAGATTACTGGTGGAACAATTACCAACTACTCTGCCAAAGAGACCAGGAGGATCAATTTAGTTATCGGTGTTGGATACGGCGATGATCTAAAAAAAGTTCGCTCAGTCTTACAGAAAATACTCCAAAATGAGACTCGTGTTCTAAAAGACCCGGAACCTACAATCGGATTGCTGGAGCTGGGTGAAAGCAGTGTCAATTTTGCCGTGCGTCCCTGGGTAGCAACAGCTGATTATTGGCCGGTACTATTCAATTTGCAAGAGACCATCAAATTACGCTTTGATGACGAGGGAATTTCAATACCCTTCCCGCAACGCGACCTGCATATTGTTTCTGGTAACGTGGCCTGACAGGAGGCCATAAACGGACATGAGAATAACAGGACCAATCATCGATCCTCTATAAACAAAATTAAGCCCAACCACTTTCGTGGTCGGGCTATAATTTTGATTGGTGCCGAAGAGGAGATTCGCGCTACAATTATTTCACATGTAGTTTAAATACGTTACAGAGTAGAAAAGTTAAAAATTGTGATCAAAACGTCACTCTCTGCAACCAAATGAGGTAGCATCTGAAAGACTTGGACTAAAGTCCATAGTTTTTACTAGCGTGATGGAACAATAAAGTAAAAGCTGGAACTGGACATCAAAGAGACAGGGATTCCAACTCTGGCTCGAAAACCGCCCATACCCGCTTCTGCAACTCGTCGAGAAACTCCGGTGTGGCTATCTGCGGTAGCTGGATATGCCCATTCGGCTGCTCGTAGACCTCCGCTGGCAGGGCGAACTCCTCTTTGCTATACCCCTGCCGCAGCTCAAGCGCCAGCCCACGCAGGAAGGCTCTGCGAACCGCCGCGCGAATATCATCAGTGGCTATCTCCAGATTGAATTCACTCTTGAGACAATCCACGACCATCTGGGTACCGATGCCGTTGGCGATATCGAAGAACTTACACAGCCCGATCATGTCGAAGCCGACCATATGCAGCTTGTCCTGCGTGATCCCCTTGACCCAGGAGTCGATATCCGCCTTCCCCTCACGGGTCAGCAGACCGTAGGTTGCCATCGACATGTGACCACCGGCGATTGCCCAGGCGTAACCGGGGTTGGTCTCTGGCTGGTAGGCCGGTAGTTCCAGCCCCTTGACATGGTAGGCATAGCTGGTCTCCCCGGTCGCCTGTGAAAGGCGCATCGAGCCCCGGCCGATCTCCGGTAATTCGCCCTCGCCCGCCCTGATGACCAGATCACGGATCTTTTCATAGTCGCCGAAGCTGGCACCATTGAGAAGTGGCTTTTCGGGATGACGCTCGTTGTATGACAAGAGGTAGGAGATGGTCACACCCAGGGAGATCGAGTCCATGCCGTAGTTGTCGCCCAACTGAATCAGACGAGCCGCCTGACCGGCGTCGTGGATGCCGAGATTGCTGCCGAGCAAGTTAAGCGGCTCGTAGTCGAACTTTGCCAAAAACTCTCCCCTGCTGCCATCGGCGTTCTTTTCATAAACGTTGTTGTGGCAGGCTATACCACAACGGTAGCAGGCCTCAGATTTGATTTCATAGTCCTGCTCCACGTTCTCCCGGCACAACTTTTCGGGCAGATCATTGCCCTGCGGGCGAAAATTATTCAGCGGCACGGCATGAAAAGCCTGCAGGACATCATAGGCCGCCCAGGTTCCGCCCCCTCCACCACGGCTGATTGGCTGCAGACGGGTCGAGCCGCCGCCCTTGACGACATTGATGTTGACCTTCTTCACTTCGGACGACAGGGGCTTGAGCTTGTCGGCGCTCTGGGCGACCAGGGCGATAATGTTCTTATAGCCCATCAGACTACCCATGCCGCCGCGACCGGCGAAGCGGCACTTGTCTTCACCGGACTTCAGCTGGTTCTCGGTGGAAAGGGCCACTGCACCCATGTAGACGTTTTGCCAGTTCTCGCCAGCCTGACCGATAACGGCGAAGTGCGCATCGGCATACTCCTTCTGCAGGGCCATGATCTTGTCGTGAGTGGAGAGGCCGAGCAGTTTCTCGGCGGGCTTCAGCTCGACCTGCGGACCTTCTTCTGTCTCACGGATAACCGCATAGATCGGTGTCTCCGAGCGATTCTCGAAGATCAGTTCGTCGAGGCCGGTCCATTTGAACTTGGCGCCGAACTTACCGCTGCCGGTTGACCACATCGCTGAAGGCAGACCCTTCTTCGACCCTTTAATCGGGCTGTAACCGGAAAAATAGGTGCGCATCCCGGTCATGGCGCTGCTGCCGGTCAGCAGACCGGTATTGACAATCAGCGGATTCTCGTCGCAGTAAGCAGTCTCAACCCTGCGCTGCGCCAGATCCTGAAAGGAGCGGCCGAATCCGCCCAGAACATCTTCCAGATTACGGCAGGGCAGATCTTCGAAGCTTGTCTCACCGCTCTGCAGGTCGATCGTACAGCGTTTATAAAGGACAGACGCGGCTTGCGCGGCAGGGTCCGTGGTCAGAACTTTCATAAGGCTCACTCCCTATTGCAAATATTGATATAACTGCACAAAGTTAAACTACGATTGCCGCCTGCTAGCCGCCGCCCAGAATCGGCAACAGCGACAGGATGTCACCCTCCTGCAAGACATCCTCGACCCGGGCATGAACCCCGTTGATCAGCACGATGCCCAGATGCTTCTGCGGCAGTACGAGATCCTCGATGACATCCTGGACTCTTGCCCCGGCCGGATAATCGCGGCACTCTTCTTTAAAGAGCTCAGACCTGAACAGCCCGACCAGCTTGACCTTGATTTTCATGTCTTCGTGCCCCTTGCCGACGCTGCGGACAATTTATATTCCACTTGAACATAGATTTAGCAGAGCGAATCGCCTCGGACAAGTCCCGTGATCTCTACCGGAGGCTGTAAAAGGGCCCCTGCGGCAGGGTAGCGATACGTCTACTCCGGATCTGTGCCGGGAACCTCGCGCAAAAAGTGAAGATCAGCAGCCTGCTTGGCATGGTTCCATTTCGAGCGGGCAGCTATCGATGATTCCTTCCGCGGCCAGTTTCAGGCGCTCCTCTTTCGAAAGGCCGAGCAGCCCACCGAGAATTTCCCCCGTGTGCTCTCCCAATACTGGCGGGGCCTGTTGATACTCAACGGGAGTCCGGGAAAACTTCATCGGGTTGCCGACCAACGGGACTTCTCCGGCTCGCTGATGCTTCAGGTCGATGCGCATCTCACGCGCCTCGACTTGCGGCTCGTTGAAAACTTCGGCCAGGGTGTTGATCGGGCCACAGGGGACTCCAGCTTCTTCAAAGAGCGCGATCCAGTCGGCGCTGATACGTTGCTGCAGGATTTCTTCAATCAGCGGAATCAGCTCCTTGCGATTCTCCACCCGCGTGGCGTTGGTCGCAAAGCGTGCTTGGTCGGCTAGTTCGGCACAGCCTGCCAGAGTGCAGAACTTGCGAAACTGTCCGTCATTACCGACCGCCAGAATGATATGCCCGTCGGCGGTCGCCAGAGCCTGGTAGGGGACGATATTCGGGTGAGCATTACCGAGCCGTTCTGGCGTCTTGCCGCTGACCAGGTAGTTCATAGCCTGATTCGCCAGGGTCGCAACCTGGACGTCGAAGAGCGCCAGATCGATATGCTGTCCTTCGCCGGTCCGCTCTTTGTGGGTCAGTGCGGCCAGTACCGCGGTGCTGGCATACATGCCGGTGAAGATATCAACGATTGCAACGCCGGTTTTCATCGGCCCTCCACCTGGTTGACCGTCCGGTTCACCGGTGACGCTCATCAAGCCACCCATCCCCTGGATCAGGAAATCATAGCCGGCGCGCTGCCGATTGGGTCCGGTTTGGCCAAAACCGGTAATTGAGCAGTAAATCAGTCTTGGATTGATCTGCTTCAGCGTCTCATAATCGAGACCGTACTTAGCCAGTCCACCGACCTTGAAATTCTCCAGCAGAATATCGCTCTTCTCAGCAAGACGACAGACCAGTTCACGTCCAGCCGGACAGGTGAAGTCGATAGTGACCGACTTCTTGCCGCGATTGGCAGAGAGGAAATAGGCGGCATCGCTGGTTGGATTCCCATCGGCATCCTGCAGGAAGGGGGGCCCCCAGCCACGGGTATCGTCCCCGATCCCGGGGCGTTCGACCTTGATAACTTCAGCACCCAGGTCGGCTAGGGTTTGGCCGGCCCAGGGGCCAGCCAGGACCCGGCTGAGGTCCAGAACACGGATATGATTTAGGGGTCCTGACATGATTTGCTAACCTTTCATTTTCGACCCTGCGGCCGGGAAAATCTCGGTTAAGACCGACAGTCTCGTATCAAGCGCCACCGCAGCCGCGCCTGGATTTCAATTCAATGCCAGATCGCTATACTTTAAACCTTGCGGTACGGGGAGTACTCGCCACGAGGCGGCAACACTACAGGAGAGAGAGGTAAAACTGCAGTGAAAATGAATTCGTGCCGCCCCGTGTCAAGCTGGTCGTTGTTAAAGCTGCGACTAAAAGCGGGTCGCACCATTGCAGCTACTGATCGCAAACTCCACCAACTTATCGGGGCAACTGACCCGATAATCGCCATCAAAACCCATGGCGGCCGATTCTATACCAAACCGCGCAGTCATGATCCAGGGGTAGATCCCTACCAGTGCTGTCACACAGACTGGTGCCGATTCGCGGTAGTCAATGACCGCACCGTTCAGATAGACGGTTGCACCCTTTTTCATCAGCGGGCAACCGGACTGAGTCACGACGATCTTAACCTTATTCTCTGGATCTATTTTCACCACAGCCTCCGTATAGTCTCGATTGTTATCAACAGGCCAGCTTCTCTGTCGCGGAGAGCTTCAGCTCTCGCAAAGACTCTTCGAGGATGCTCAGCCCGTGTTCCAGTTGCTCATCTGTGATGACCAGCGGCATCAAAACCCGCAGTACGTTGCCGAAATTACCACAAGAGATCAGCACCAACCCTTTTTCGTAGCAGAGTTGAGTTAACTTTTTAGTCTCCTCTGTTGCAGGCTCACGGGTCAGACGGTCACGAACCAGTTCGAGGGCCAACATCGGCCCCTTGCCACGCACCTCGCCGATGATTTCATGCTCGTCCTGCATCGCCTCAAAACGGCTGCGCAGGGTTTCACCCAGCTGTTCGGCGCGCTCCAGCAGGCCATCCTCAATCAGGATCTCCAGCACCGCCTGGGCCGCACGGACCGCCAGCGGGTTCCCGCCGTAGGTGCTGCCGAGGCCACCGACATGCGGTTTGTTCATCAGCTCGCTGCGACCAGTAACAGCGCTCAGCGGTAGGCCACCGGCCAGGCTCTTGGCGGTGGTGATCAGGTCAGGCTCGATCCCCCAGTGTTCGCAGGCAAACAGCTTTCCGGTCCGTCCCATGCCGGTCTGCACCTCGTCGACGATCAGCAGGATGCCGTGCTTACGACAGATCTGCTGCAGCTTGGGAAAATACTCAGCCGGCGGAGTAACAAAGCCACCCTCCCCCTGAATAGGCTCAACGATCACCGCCGCGACATTCTCGGCGGCAACCTGGGTGATGAAGAAGTCCTCAAGCATATCAGCGCAGGCCGTCTTGCACTCGGGGTACTTACACCCGATCGGACAACGGTAGCAGTAGGCGTAGGGCATCTTGTAGGTTTCCGGCGCAAATGGACCGAAACCGAACTTGTAGGGCTTGACCTTGCTAGTCAGGGTCATCCCCATATTGGTGCGACCGTGAAATCCGTTCTCGAAGGAGATCACCGCCTGACGACCGGTTGCATAACGTGCAATCTTGACCGCATTCTCCACCGCTTCAGCGCCGGAATTGAGGAACATGGTCATTTTTTCGGACGTTCCCGGTGCCAGCTCGTTGAGCCGGGCGGCCAACTGAACATAGGGCTCGTAGGGCGCGACATGGAAGCAGGTATGCAGGTACTTATCGGCCTGGTCCTTAATCGCGGCGACAACCTTGGGGTGGCAGTGGCCAACGTTGTTGACCCCGATTCCACCAGCAAAATCGAGAAGCTCGCGGCCATCGGCGTCAACCATAACCGCACCCTGCGCCTTGGTAATGAACGAAGGGGTGATCACACCCAGACCCGGCGGCGTGTGCTGGTTACGCAGTTCCATCAATTTTTCGTTGTTCATGCTCATCATCGTTACTCCTTGGCTATAAGGTTTCTAAATAGACTCGGTAAGTTCTGGTAATCAGCGCCTCTAAGTCCGCTGCACGGCTTGCATCTGCACGGATTTACATAGCGAGGCGTTATCGCTTTATTTCTGACAGTGAACAATTACAAGGAGTGTACCAACAGGAATAAACAAACGTTCTGCCGCACTCCCAGGCCCTAAGACAGGGACAAAATCGGGTTTAGCTGTTGATTGCGATGCTGGAGTCGGGCAGGTTGAGCACCTGGAAAGTTTCCGATTTGCATAAATATTGCGTTTATGCATAATGCCAATAAATCACTGGTTAAAAACCAGTCTTAAATACTCAACTCCAGCAGAAATCAGGCGAAGGAGCCTAAAAGAAATGGCCCCAGTTGAACATATGAACACCGACCAAAATCCCCCAGCGCATCAAGAGATGTTGCGCCACGCGCTGCTGAATGCAGCCAGCGAAGGGCTACTGGCGGTCAATCCCGCCGGCATCACTCAGTTGGCCAACCGGGTGGCCCGCGAGGGGCTCGGCTGCTACCCCGGCATCCCGCTTAAGGAGGTCCTGCCGGAACTCTGGCCGCAGGTTGCAGCAACCCTGCAGGACCGCCAGTGGCGGATGGAGATCCCGGTTCAGATCGGAGGGACCAGCTTCCTGACGCGCATCAGCCCGGTGCTGGCAGACGGTGAGTTAACCGGCGTGCTATGCATCTTCGAAGAGCGCACCAAGCTGAACGAGATGGCCGGCGAGATGCTCGCCTATCAGGATCTGACCCGCGAACTGGACGCGATCATCGACTCCTCCTCCGACGGCCTCTGGATCTGCGATGCCCAGGCCAAGGTCATCCGCATCAACCGCGCCTCGGAGCGGATCAACAACATCACTGCCGCCGAGGTGGTCGGGCGCAACATGACTGACCTGATCGAACACGGCTTCGTCGACCGTTCGGTCACCTTTGAGGTCATCAAGACCGGCAAGGTCTGCAACCTGCTGCAGCAGCGCGGTGAATGCAAACTGATTCTTACCGGGACGCCGGTCTTCGACAGCGACGGCGCCCTGCTGCGGGTCGTGGTCAGCGAACGCGACATCACCGAAATCGACAGACTGCAACACAGCCTCGAGGAGCAGGCCGCGATGAAGGATCAATTCCGCTTGCAGATACTTGAGATGCAGCATGCCGTACAGAATTCGCGCAAGGTGATCGCCAGGAGCCCCAGCATGGTCAAGTCACTGGCCCAGGCGCTGAAGGTCAGCGGCGCCAACTCATCGGTACTGCTCCTTGGCGAATCGGGAGTTGGCAAGGGGCTGTTCGCCGACCTGATCCACAGCAATTCGAGTCGCGCCGAAAAACCGATGATCAAAATCAACTGCGGCGCAATCCCTGAATCACTGATCGAATCGGAGCTCTTCGGCTACGAGAAAGGTGCCTTTACCGGCGCACAGGGGAGCAAACCCGGCTATTTCGAAATGGCCGACGGTGGCCTGCTGTTTCTCGACGAAATCGCCGAACTACCGCTGTCGTCACAGGTCAAACTGCTGCGCTTTCTCGAGGACGGCATGATCATGCGCCTAGGCGGGACCAAACCGAAAACCGTCGACGTGCGGATTCTTGCCGCCACCCACCGTGACCTGGAAAAGATGGTCGAAATGGGCCAGTTCCGCCTCGATCTCTACTACCGACTGAACGTCATCCCGATCTACGTCCCGGCGGTCCGCGAGCGCAGCGACTGCATCCTGCCGCTGATCCGCTACTACCTCGACTTCTTCGGCCAGCAGGCAGGGGCCAGCAAGCGCCTGACGCGTGCCGCCTCGGACGCCCTGCTCAACTACAGCTATCCCGGCAACGTGCGGGAGATAATGAACCTCTGCGAGCGCCTGGTGGTGATGACCGACACCGAACTCATCGACCTGCCTGACCTGCCGAGTCATGTGGCCAAGCGCGCCATCCAGGAGAACGCTACTACCAGCGACGACTGGCCCGAGCAGATGTCGCTGCAGCAGATCATCGAAAGTGTCGAACGCGCGGTGCTGAGTAAGGGCACACAGCGCTACAAAAACCAGGCACGCATGGCCGAGGCGCTGCAGGTCAACCAGTCGACCATTACCCGTAAGCTGCAGCGCTACGGTCTGCGCTGAAACTGCAGGGCGGTCTTGCATTTGTGCAAGACCGCTGCCCTCCCACCTGCCTCCCCTTCGGATAAAATCGTTTATTGCATTTACGCAAGAAATAAAACCTGAGTTTAATCCCCGCAAGACTCAAGCCCAAGAGTACGCTACCACTGGCATACGGCCTACTCCACCGTTCGCGCAGACCTTCTACACCGAACAAGCAGTTAAAACAATGTTTGGCATCTCCCTTGCAAATTGCCCTGCCCAGCAACAAACCGGACGAGACAATTGAGTTGTTCCGGCACGGTTCGCGACAGAACATAATTTGAGCCTGCACCCTTCGGCCAGGCGTTGAACTTAAAACTTAGATAACGCAGGAGAATCAAAGATGGCGGATGAAACCAGCAAGTTTAAAAAGGTGCTTTCGAGTAGAGATATTCTAGCTCTCGCCTTCGGCGCGATGATCGGCTGGGGCTGGGTCGTATTGGCCGGTGGCTGGGTGAGCAAGGCCGGCTCGCTGGGCGCGATGCTGGCCTTTGCCCTGGGCGGAGTGATGGTGATCTTCGTCGGCCTCACCTACGCCGAACTGACCGCGGCAATGCCGAAGTGCGGCGGCGAGCATGTCTTCAGCCACCGGGCCCTTGGCTACAACGTGTCGTTCGTCTGTACCTGGGCGATCGTGCTCGGCTATGTCTCGGTGGTCGCCTTTGAGGCGGTCGCCCTGCCGACGGTGATCGAGTACCTCTTCCCCGACTACAAACAGGGCCTCATGTACAACGTCGCCGGCTGGGACGTCTATCTGACCTGGGTCCTGGTCGGCTCGCTGGCCTCGATCGCTGTCACCACCCTCAACTACTTCGGCGTCAAACCGGCGGCGCTGGTGCAGGGGGTGGTCACCATCTTGATCGCCCTGGTCGGCATCGCCTTCTTAGGCGGCGCCCTGACTAACGGCGAGACCGCCAACATGACCCCGCTCTTTATCGATGGCACCAAGGGGATCTTCGCCGTCGCGATCATGACCCCCTTCATGTATGTCGGTTTCGATGTCATCCCCCAGGCGGCCGAGGAGATCGATATGCCGCCGGCCAAGATCGGCAAGATCCTGCTGCTGTCGGTGGTGATGGCAATCGTCTGGTACGCTGCGATCATCCTCGGTGTCTCGCTGGCGCTTGATCATGCCGGCCTGCAGGGTGCAAAACTGGCGACCGCCGATTCGATGCAGGCCGTCTTCTCCAGCCCCCTGGCCGCCAAGGTCATGATCATAGCCGGAATCGGCGGCATCCTGACCAGCTGGAACTCCTTCTTCGTCGGCGGCAGCCGCGCGATCTACGCCATGGCCGATTCGGGTATGCTCCCGCGCTTCCTGGCCTTTCTCCACCCCAAATACAAGACCCCGACCAATGCGATCCTGATGATTGGCCTCTTCTCCTCACTGGCGCCGCTCTGCGGACGCAAGATGCTGGTCTGGCTGGTCGATGCTGGCGGACTGGCGATTGTCATCTCCTACTTCCTGGTCGCACTCTCGTTCCTGGTGCTGCGCATTCGTGAACCGGAGATGCCACGCCCTTATCGAATCAAGGCTGGTAAAACCGTTGGCGTGATCGCCATGGTCCTGAGTTTCGGCATGGCTATGCTCTACATGCCGGGCGCACCGGCGGCGCTGGCGTGGCCCCATGAATGGGCGATCATGCTCGGCTGGTGGGTACTCGGCGGAGTCCTTCTGCTCTGGGCCAAACTCGCCAGTGGCACTGTACATCTGCCCGAAACCCTTGAGCCGGAACCGGCCTCGGAACTGGAATAAACAGCACCAGCAGCTTGCGGGCGTTCCTCGGCACAGCGGCAGTCACTCATTAGATGTTCGCCAAGGAGATGAGCATGGGTTTCCCGATGGAAAAGAAGATTTTCAGTGCGATCAACAACTCCCTGGCCGACAGCCGCCAGACGGAGAGTGCCAATCTCGCCTGGCTGCAGGCACAGATGCACCCCTACTTCTTCATCACCCTGCAGAACGATCCAGCCGCCGTGGCGCGCCTGGCCTCCGGGCTGGGCGATCTGGCCGAACACCGCCAGCTGGTGCTGGCGGACCGCGACAAGAGCCTGATCATCGCCCGGCCGAGCCAGCCGGGCTCCCTCTACGACACCCTGGAGGGGCTGCAGGAGCGGGAAATCTCCTATGCCCAGCTCACCCAATCCTACGCGACGCTGCCGGGTCTCGATCAGGAACTGGAGGTCCAGCTGTTCGAATTCGACCGCAAGGAGCAGCAGGAGATCGCCGCGGCCGATGTGCCCAGGATCCCGGCACAGATAAGCAAAAAAATCGAGCGCGAACTAGGCCGTAACTATCCCGATTTCGAACTGTGTGAACTGGACAAGCTGCTGCAGCTGCTGTGGCTCAACAACGAGAACTACGTGCGGATCTCACCGCCGCGCCGGGTCGCCCAGCTGCTCTGGCTGTTTCAGCAGGGGCGCAATCAAGGGGGCGTCTACCTGGCCGTAGAGCAGGCCGAAAGTTCCCTCGACGCACCGGAATACCGGGTGATGTTCGCCGCCGGCAACCCGCCGCAACGCGACTTCCTGATTCAGACCATGGAGGTCTTCAAGCGCCTGGGGATCGGGATCAAACGTGCCTACTGCCTCAACATCAATACCGGCATCCACCCCTACTTTCTCGGCTCCTTCTACGTCAAGGGGGTCCATGCCGCCCTCGCTGACCCGCAGTCCGCGCTGTTCGCCCAGCTGCGCAGCGAGCTCTACAACACCCAGATCCTCTCGACGGCCTCACAAAGCTACCGACAGGTCACCGCACGGCTGATGAGCGGCGAGGACGCCGCGCTGGTCGATGCCTTTATCAGCTTCTGCCATACCAACCTGGCCCACAACCAGCCGGAGAGTTTCGGCCTCGAAGACGTGATGCGGGCCTTCCACAACCACCCCGAGATGACCCTGAAGCTGGTCGGGCTGTTCCGCTGCCGTTTCGACCCGACATTGAAACAGCGCGAGCTGCGCTATGCGCAGGAGCTGGAACGGCTCAGCCGCTTTATCGAGGAGTACAACACCGGCCATCGCTTTCTCGACGATTTCCGCCGCACCATCTTCCGCTGCTGCCTCGGCTTTATCCGCCACTGTCTGAAGACCAACTTCTTCGTGCTGGAGAAGCAGGCGCTGGCCTTCCGCCTCGACCCGGCCTACCTGCTGGAGTTGGGCGAGCAGTTTACCGCCGATCTGCCGTCGGAGAGACCGTTCCGCGTCACCTTCTTCTTCGGCCGCAACGGGATCGGCTACCATATCGGCTTCTCGGATATCGCCCGCGGCGGCTGGCGCACCATCCTCACCCACAGCCGCGACGACTACGCGACCAACGCCAATACCCTGTTCCGCGAGAACTACGTGTTGGCCCACACCCAGCATTTGAAGAACAAGGATATCTATGAGGGTGGCTCGAAGATGGTGGTGGTGCTCGATGTCGCCGCCGTCGCCGATGAAGAGCAGGCCACCCAACGTCTCTATAAATTGCAGTACGGTTTCATCAATGCCTTCCTCGATATTTTTGTTACCGACGAAGGACAAGCCAGAGATCCGCGGGTAGTTGACTACTACGGCGAGGACGAGCCGATTGAACTCGGCCCGGACGAAAACATGCACGACGCGATGGTTGAGCTGATCGCCCGGCAGTCGGTGCGGCGCGGTTACCTGCTTGGCATCGGCCTGATCTCGAGCAAGCGGATCGGGATAAATCACAAGGAGTTTGGCGTCACATCGCTTGGGGTGGTGACCTGTGCCGAAATCGCCCTGGCCGAACAGGGGATCGACAGCCGCAAAGAGCGCTTCAGCGTCAAGCTCACCGGCGGCCCGAACGGCGATGTTGCGGGTAACGCCATGAAGTTGCTGCTTGAGCGCTGCCCGCAGGTCGCGATCCGACTGATTATCGATGGCAGCGGCGCTCTCTATGACCCGCAAGGGGCTGAGCATGGCGCGCTGCAGCAGGTGCTACTCAAACAGGACCTCGAGGCTTTTGAGCCACAGGCCCTGAGCCCCGGAGGCTTCCTGATCTACCGCAATCAGCGGCGTACTGAGGGGCGCTTCGAACTTTACCGCAAGCTGGTTCGCACCGAGACAGGTCTGGAGGAGCAGTGGCTGACTGTCGATGAATTCTACCGCGAGTTCAATACCCTGCCATTTACGGTCGAAGCAGACCTGTTTATCCCGGCCGGCGGTCGCCCGGAGACTATAGACGCCAGCAACTGTCACAAATACCTGGGTGCCAACGGTCGACCAAGTGCGCCACTCATCGTCGAGGGCGCCAACTCCTTCATTACTCCGGCTGCTCGCATCGAGCTCCAGCAGCGCGGGGTTTTGATCCTCCGCGACTCTTCAGCCAACAAGTGCGGGGTGATCTCCTCCTCCTATGAGATTATCGGCAACCTGCTGCTGAATGAAAAAGAGTTTTTGGCAAACAAGGCCACCTATGTCGCCGATGTCCTTGAGATCCTCGAGAAACGTGCGGCCGACGAGGCGCGTCTGATTTTTCAGCGCCATCGTGCTTCCGGAGGCAATCTACCCTGCACCGAGATTTCGGCAGCTATCAGCCAGGAGATCAACACAAACTATGCGCGCCTGTTCAATTTCTTCCAGGCCGAGCCGCAGCTCTGTCGCGAACCGCAATTCCGGCGGGTGATCCTTAGCCATCTGCCGCGCATTCTGCGTGACGAGCCGAAATATCGGCGTCGACTGAACCGCCTGCCTGAGAAGTATCTCTATGCCATCCTTGCCAGCGAGATTGCTTCGTCGCTGGTCTATCGTGGCAACCGGGATGTTGAGTTCATCGAAATGATCAAGGGCCACCTGAGTCGCAGCTTTCCATCGGCAGCTGGCAATATGTCTGCTCCACAGATCAGTCAGAATAAGCTGATAAGCACAGCGGTTTAGGCGCGGTCCCGCCAGCATGGCAGAACACGAAACTTCTAAAATCGACAAGGTGGCTAACTGATGGATTCGATTCTCAACCTGAAGCAGGAAGATCAGAAATTACGGGTTGGCGCGCCGGTCAAGGTATACTGGAGAGCATACGGCTACAGTTTCCGGTCGCGCGGCAGGGTTCGCCGCCTGCAGTCGCAGGAGGCGGAGGTACAGTTGCTCGATCCGATCCCCGCCGGGCGCGATTATCCACAGATCAAAGAGGTTACCGTACCCCGGATCACCTGCTCGACCGCCTGGAGCAGTACCTGCTGCTTGCGCCTGGAGTAGCTCGACTGCAGAATCCTCCCGTCCGCCCGGGGCCAGAAATGCCAGTACTGTATTTCAGGCGAAATTATGCGTATCACGATATCCCCCTCACTCAGCAAAGCAACCCGCCTTGTGTAAATCCTGACGCTGTATGAAAATGACTCTACTCGACAATCGAGCATCAGGGAGCCATTGATTTAGCACTTATCCCGCAAAGAGTAGAATTGTCCAACAAGGGTATGCCGAAATGCAATTCATTGCGTATTTGCATAAGCTGCTTACCGTCGCCAACCTCTCCAGACGTGCCAGTGAGACCATGAATCGCTCAGTGCCTCCACTCAATATCTAACTCACTTGATTTTAAAGCCAATTTTCTCCGTTGTAATTTTTAGTGGGCAGCTTCCTCGGTAAATATGAACGCTTGTCGCCATGCAAGAGCAGCAATGTCCAGATGCTGACTGAGCGATTTATGCACCCCGGCAATACTCTTTGCAGATTTGCGAACATTGTTTGATAATTTCTTAACGTGCCGTTGAGCTTGGCGCACGAGGCTAGATTTGCCCCTACCAATACAATGACGAGAATCTATCCTATATCCAGTAACATGCTGTTATTAATGGTAAAAATTTTAAACTATGACTACCTTTAAGACTCTTCAAATAAGCATAAAATCAAATAATACGTCGTTTTGAATTGTGGCACAGCAAATGCACATTACGAGAATCAGTATTATTGCAGACCTATTTACAACTAACAATCACACCTGAAGGAGGAGAACAATGATCAAGCAAAGAACATGGGTTCTGACCCTGCTGGCAGTACTTTTACTGGCGGCCCCAGCCTGCGCAACTGAAGCGCGCGATTTTTTCAAGGTCGGCGTGGTCACTTCGATCTCCGGCGAACTTGCAACCGGCGGTAACGTGACCAAGCGCGGCTATGATCTCTGGGCCAAAGCCGTCAATGCCCAGGGCGGAATCGCAATCAACGGCAAGCAATACCCGGTGCAGCTGTTCTATGCCGATGCCCAGTCCCAACCCTCACAGGGGGCCTCTGCTGCAGAGCGCCTGATCACCCAGGAGAAGGTCGACTTCATCCTCGGCCCTTACTCCTCGGGAGTGACCATGGCCGCCGCCCCGGTGGTGGAAAAGTACAAGGTACCAATGATCACCGGCTCGGCCGAATCGCCGTTGATCTGGCTGAACAAGTTCAAGTACACCTTCGGCACCATCCCGCCGGTCAGCTTTACCGGTGCGACGCCGATCACCACCTTAAGCGCCCTGCCCGACCCACCCAAGACCGCAGTCATCCTCGGATCAAACGACACCTTCTCCAAGGCGACCGCAGAAGCGTTCAAGGCGGCCGCCGAGCAAGCCGGCATCAAGGTGATCAAGTATAATATCGTTCCGGCCGGTCAGGATCTAACCCCGCTGATGTCGGCGGTGCGTGGCCTGCGCCCCGATCTGGTCGCCTTCGGCGGGCATGACGAGGAGTTGATCAAGCTGGTCAAGTCGCTGCAGCAGATCAATTACACCCCCAAGGCGTTGCTGATGCATTACGGCGTTACCGAACCGGCCTTTATTGAAGCACTCGGCAACAACTCCAACCAGGTCTATGGCGCATCGGTCTGGACGCCGACCGCCAAAACCAGTGGCGAGCTGCTATGGGCCGATGCCCCCAGCTATGCTGCCGCCGCGGAGAAGGCCTATCAGGTTCCACCTGACTACACCCAGGCCGGCTCCTCGGCTGCCGGTCTGGCCTACCAGGCCGCACTGCAGGAGATCGGCGCTACCCCGCCCCTGTCTGAAAGCGAGCGCGTTGCCTTGGTTCAAGCACTCGAGGAGCTGGACGTTGAAACCTTCTATGGCCGGATCAATTTTGCCAATGAGGGTGAGTACTACCACGCCAACGTCGGCCTGACCCCGCTGACCATCCAGATCCAGAACAAGCAGGTGCTGGTCGTCGGGCCGCACAAAGAGATGGAATCGGCCCCGCAATACCCGATGCTCAGCTGGAAAGCGCGTTAAGCTCTATGCTCTAACAAGCTTGATCCATACAAATGTAAGCTAAACGGTGGAGGTGGTCCATTAATGACAGGCCACCTCCACCAGCATCAAACAAGACATTCAATCCCCCCACAATAACCCTTTTAATGGGCAGCTCGGGCTGAATGACCGAACGGGTCTTTACGCATCGGCAGGAGGATACACCCATGGAACTGTTACCCCAGGCCTTGATCGACGGAATTCTGCTCGGCGGCATCTACATTACCATCGCGATCGGCTTCTCGCTGGTTTACGGAGTGATGCACATCATCG
>JAJRQB010000146.1 GCA_024280485.1 Deltaproteobacteria bacterium | reverse complement strand
TCGCCAGCGGGTTGCTGTCTTCATCATCGCGCCCACCACCAAAGATCATCGACCATTGAGCCATATGAGCCAGCCAACTGATCGCACCAGCAATGGTCGCTGCGATCGAGCCGATCAGAATATCGCGGTTCTGCACATGGGCCAGTTCATGCGCCATGACCCCCATCAACTCGTCGCGCGAGAGAACCTGCAGAATCCCTTCGGTCGCAGCAACGACAGCATGTTCAGGATTGCGCCCGGTAGCAAAGGCGTTGGGAGTAGGTTGCGGCAGGACGTAGACCTTTGGCATGGCCAACTGGTTACGTTGGCAAAGCTCGGCAACAACTTCGTATAAAGTTCCGCTCAGAACCTCTTTTCCGCGATACATCTTGACCACGATCTTGTCGGAAAACCAATAGGAACCGAGATTCATTACTGCGGCCATCACCAGAGCAATGAGGGCACCGCCCTGTCCACCAAGGGCACCACCCAAAAAGACCAGCACCAGAGTCAGGAGGGTCATCAGCATGACAGTTTTTGCTGTATTCATCTTGCTATACCTTTATCTTCCATTATTTCTTTTTCTGAGACTGTGAAAATCACCCTACTGCGGGGATGACATACTCCTCCAACACCTGCTCAACCTCGGGGAGCAGGATAGTGGTATTGAAACAAGGGCCGTTCAGGCGCTTGTTGAGGATACCAACTACCGGCAGCGGGTAGGCATCACGGATACCCGAAGTTAAATCTCGCTCACAGGCAACCGCCACGATCAATTTCGGACGCTTCTCAACAATAAGTTTGCGAGCCAGAGTCCCTCCCGTGGCAACCGCCATTTCGATGCCGAATTTTTGAGCGAGCTCGAGCAGACCGCTAATATCGCATTTGCCACACCTCACACACTTTTCAACATCGCCGGTAATCTTGATTGCACAGTCAGACATCTGGATACAGTGCGGCAACAGAATCAAGGTCCGCTCGGCAGGAACGCGTAACCTGCGGGTATGGACCAGTTGATTGTTGAGAACAATAAATGAACGCTGCAAAATATCGCGGTCAACACCGAACAACTTACCGAGGGAGGTGATCGCCGGGAAGAGATAGCGGACCACCAGCCCGCGCAATGACTGAAGCAAAAACAGGTCACGCCCGGTCAAGAGGGTCAAAACCAACAGACCGAGGCTGCCAACAATAAAGAGCACCAGGATCATCAGAAAAACGCCGAATACAACCGGCAGCACCGGATGTATATTCTCCAGCCCGACACTCGGCACCCACCAGAGTAGAAAAGCCAGCACCAGCACCAACAGTCCACCGATCGCCAGTAGAAGAATAAACAGCCGCTTACGCGGCTGCTGAATATGTTCAGATCCGGCCATAACTTCTACCTACGTCCCCAATTTACTACCAACAGGCAGGCTATGGCCGCGCAAAAAATCAGCCACCTCCATCTTGCGTTTCCCTGGCAGTTGCAGCTCGCCAATCCGCAGGACACCGTCTCCACAAGCGATCCTCACTCCGGTTTCCGCGGCGCTGACGACCGATCCCGCTTCGCCTGCTCCGGTTTCAACTGAAGTTCTGGAAATTTTAAGGGTTTCGCCTCCAAGACTTGAGTAAGCCGCTGGCCAAGGATCGAGACCCCGCACCAGATTGTGTATCTGCACGGCGGGCAGGCTCCAATCGATCAGACCATCCTCTTTTTTCATCATCGAAGCATAGCAAGTTTCGGCATCATCCTGTTTTTCAGCTTTGAGTGTTCCGGCGCAGAGCTGACGCAAAGTCTCATCCATCGCCTCGCGCCCCAGCGGGGCCATACGGTCATGCAACTGACCAGCGGTTTCATCAGCACCGATGGTCAGGGTCCGCTTGACAAGCATGTCGCCGGTATCGAGACCAATATCCATCAACATGGTCGTGACGCCAGTCTCTGTTCCGCCGTCGACAATCACCTTATTGATCGGTGCCGCTCCTCTATATTTCGGCAAGAGTGAAGCGTGTACATTGATGCAGCCGTATTGCGGAATATCGAGTACCACCTGCGGCAGAATCTGGCCGTAGGCGACCACCACAATCAGGTCAGGGTTGAGCGCTTTCAGCTCTTCAACAGCCACAGGGTCACGCAGTTTCTGGGGTTGAAAAACCGGAATAGCATGCTGCAATGCCAATTCCTTGACTGGTGGTGGAGTTAATTTCTTGCCCCGCCCCTTGGGCCGATCCGGTTGAGTATAGACTCCGACCATCTGCACTCCGGCCTCTATCAGGCCGCGCATGGTGTCCAGAGCAAAACCAGGGGTTCCCATGAAGACGGTACGAATATCCTGAGGAATCATGCTTCTGCTTTCTCCTGCATCAGTTTCTTGTATTTCTTGCGGAAAATCGATTTTTTCAAAGGAGAGAGGTGATCGACAAAGAGGATTCCCTGCAGATGATCAATTTCATGTTGCATCGCCACCGCTAACAGACCTTCGGCCTGCCGCAGAAGCGACTTACCTTCAGCGTCCTGATAGGACATTGTTACCCGGCTGAAACGCTTAACTGGGGCATAGTATTCGGGGACTGAAAGACAACCCTCTTCTTCGTAGGATTCCCCATCTTTTTCAACAATTTCAGGATTTACGGCGACAATCAAATCGGCCGAATTCTCTTTGCCGGAGCAATCCATAACGATCAAGCGCCTCAGCTCTCCGACTTGAGGCGCTGCCAGACCAACACCCGGGGCATCGTACATGGTCTCGACCATGTCTTCGGCCAGTTGCTTCAACCCAGCATCAAACTCGGTCACTGGCTTCGAAACCTGCTTCAGGAGCGGTTCTGGATAACGGAGTATTGTACGCACGGCCATGGCCGACTCATCCTTTCACGATCCGGTCGGACCGTTCAGCCCAACCGACACAGAAATCCCCGGTTATGATATTAAAAAATCACGCGTCCCGGGGAGATTACTATATTACTTCATGATACGTGGGAGTCTGGTGTCAGTCAACAGCAGCAACCCCACGATTCAGGGGAAAAAAAGTAGCTTTAAAGCAAAGACCGCAACGGTCACCGTCACGACCTTCCTGATCCAGTCATGCCCCTTGGCAACCGCCAGTTTCGGACCGATCGCCCCACCGATTGAGTTGCCGGCAGCCAGGGCAAAGCCGAGTAGATAATTCACCTGTCCATGATAAATAAAAACCCCGAGGGCGATAAAGGTGTAGGCAAAAATAACGAACACCTTGATTGCGTTAATGCGGACCAGGTCGAGACCGTGAACCAGTAGCGCGCTGATAACAATAAAACCGACTCCGGCCTGGACAAAACCACCATAAACCCCAACGCCAAAGAAGCTGATCACCAGAATCAGCTTGCGCAGCGGGCCGAAGGTCACCTCTTGCTGGCGGAAGCGTTTCATCGGATCGACGGCTGTAAAGATCAGCACCCCGAGCATGACCAGAGCCAGGATTCGTTTGAACATCAGGTCATCAAGGTTGATCGCCATATTGGCCCCCAGCCAACTGCCGAGCAGAGCGGGCGGGGTACAGAGGAGCGCCAGTTCCAACGGCATGACCCCCTTCTGGCGGAATCCCCGAATGGCAAAGATATTCTGACAAAAGATCGCGATGCGATTAGTCCCGTTGGCAACAGCGGACGGCAACCCCATAAAGATCAGCAGCGGCAGAGTCAACAGCGAACCCCCTCCGGCCAGAACATTGAGAATGCCGGCGACAATGCCTACTGCAAAAAGAAGCGGGATTTGCCAGAATAAAGGATCCATATAGAACCTCAGTCGACTTCACTCAGCTTGCGGATGACCTCACCTGCCATGGTCAAACCAAAGATCGGCGGGATGTACGAAGAACTCCCGAGGATAACCCGGCGATCATCACAACTCCAACGCTGCTCCTCTTTGTTGGGACACACACAATTCTCGGCACAGACTACAGTTTCATCACTTAAGGGACGGAACTCCTCGGTTGAAAACACAACCTGCACCCCCTTTGAAATTCTGCGCTTACGTAGTTCCTTGCGGATAATCCGCGCCAACCGACATTTTTCGGTTTTGCTGATATCTGCAATCTTGATTTGAGTCGGATCAACCTTGTTCGCCGCGCCCATTGAACTGATAATCGGTAATTTGCGCTGCACACAGCTTTCGAGCAAGTGCAGCTTGGCGGTAATATGGTCGATACAATCGAGCACGTAATCGTAACCCGACCCTAGTAGCTCGTCGCTCGCCTCGGCATCATAAAAACGGTGGATCGGAACAACGAGCGCGTTCGGGTTAATCTGGCGACAGCGTTCGGCCATGGCTTCAACCTTTTTCTGCCCGATGGTGCCGGTCAAAGCGTGAATCTGTCGATTAACGTTGGTCACGCAGATCTCATCAAAATCGATCAGGGTCAAATGTCCGACCCCGGCCCGTGCCAAGGCCTCGGCGGCATAACTGCCCACCCCGCCAATGCCAAAAATTGCAATTCTGGCGCTTTTCAGATTTTTCATCCCGGCCGCGCCAACCAACAACTTCATCCGACTGAATCTATGTTCACTCACTCTTATTTATCCTGTAATTTCAAAAGGCGGCGGGCATTCGCCGTTGTTATTTTCGCCGTTTCTTCCATGCTCCATCCCCGCAATTCGGCCAGCTTGCGCGCGACATCGATCAACACCTCAGGCCCGGTCGCCATGTCTGGAGCATCAGTCTCAAGCACCAGCATCTCAGCGGGAATCTGCTCAACCACAGCGGGTAGCTTGCGAGCATTTTCACGCAACAACACCGGTCCAACCCCGATCAAAAGGCCAATCTCGATCGCTTGTCGTGCCGTTTCAACGCTACCGGAAAACCCATGCAAAATGCCGCCGACCTCTCCAGCTCCTGCCTGGCGGAGAATGTTCAGGACTTCGGCAATTTTCTTGCGACAATGGATCAGCACCGGAAGTCCGGCAGAGATCGCGACCTCAACCTGCCCGCGAAATGCATTCTCCTGCAATTGCTGATCGACTTCAAGCACTGCATCAAGACCGATTTCGCCAACCGCAACAACCTGAGGCAGACAGCATAACTCACGTAGTTGCTCGGCGACAGAAGCACTCCACTCCGCAGCACACATCGGATGCAGGCCCGGCGCAGCATAGACAGACCGCTGTAGACGCGCAAGCTCGATGAGATTATCCCAGTCGGCAGAGCCCACTCCAGGCTGCAAGAGCAGTTCGATCCCTGCCTGAGTCGCTCTCTCTATCCGTCGCGGCACAGTATCCCGCCATTCTGGCGCCAGCAGGTGGATATGCGTATCACTGAAGATCATGGCCGCATCCTACTTCCTCCGCACAGGCAGGGCAATGCTCTGTAACGACCAAACTGTTATAATGGCAACCTACCCGAAAAAGGAGGAGCAAATGCGCATACTTCTAAGCTGTTTTTTGGCCATAACTTTCGTTATTCCCGCACTGGCTACCGATGGAATCATCAGCCTGCCCAGCCATCATTCGGTCAGTGATACCAGTGATCGCCTAGTCAACCTGCTAGAGAACAAAGGGATGACCGTTTTCTCACGGATCGATCATGCTGCCGCAGCGCATAAGGTCGGCATTGACCTTCGTCCAACCACCCTGATCATCTTTGGTAACCCCAAGGTCGGTAGCCCGTTGATGAAATGCAGCCAGTCTGCTGGCCTCGATCTGCCGCAAAAAGCCTTGATCTCCCAAGATGAGCAAGGTCAGGTCTCGCTTTCCTACAATGATCCCGCCTACCTGAAAGATCGTCATCAAATTAAGGGATGCGCAGAAGCCTTGAAGAAGATTACCGGGGCGTTGAAAAAATTCGCAACGGGAGCGACCGCAAAATAAAACCGTGACAGAGATTGGCTCGTAGTTTACGCTAGAAACTCATTAAAATATCGGCCGATTACCTTTGGATCGTCCGAAAAGAGATATCTCATTTCATGGGCTTTCGAACTAAACTTATATTACTGGTCGTTCTGGTGAATTTGCTTGCCGCTGGAGCAGTCTGGCAGCTCTTTTCCAGTGCCAGATCGATCAAAGAACAAGTCCAACTTTTTGTCCCGTTGTCCAACTATCTGGAAGGGATATCAGCGACACATTCAGCCCTGACTCGACAGAACAAGGAAGTTTTCGATTATCTGATATCACAGGAAGAACTCAACAAACGGGAATTCGCCACCATTAGCCTTGAGCTTGAACAAAGCTTTCATCGCTGGAAAAAGGCGGCAATCCAACAACAGATGCTCGGCGTCGAGGGCGAACATGAGGATCTCGAGTTAGTTGACAGAACCTATCTAGATTACCAACACTGGCAAGAATCTTTAATCGAAATTTTTGAACTTGCAGAACGTGGGAGCTGGGCCCTTGCTCTGGGGAAGTTCCAAATTCTGGGGGAGAACTCTCTCAATCAACGACTTCTTCCAGCGTTCGATGTTGCTCTCAATGACGGGATGATTGAAGCTGAAGATACCTATCATGCCCTGATTCTAGCGGTTGGCGGCAGCCCTTGGGGGGCAAGTAACTATGCGGAACAACTCGAAATTATTCATACCAGCATGGATTTTTTTGTCGGCGGGAATAGCGTCAACGCCAGCATTAATCGTCAATTTTCTCATCTCATCGACTATCTCCTCCAGGGCCACGAAAAAAGTCTGTTGAACTACGAGCACAGTCTGGCCGTTAGCCGTGAAGCTCTCTCTTTTTGGACCCGGGCAACCCAAAAAAAAGCCCTCCTCTATGGACTCCCCCCCGGCGATTTCTCCCCTCTGGTTACAATTGTTGATGCCAGCTTTCAACGTTTTCTACAACAGGCAGCCACCGCAATCGAATTTAAAAAAGCCGGGCGGACCGCCGAGGCTCTAGACCTGATTATCGACCAGGATCTCCTGATTGCCGACCTTCATGACGGCACATCTCTTGCGATTCAGGAAGGAGCTGGCATTCTTGTGTCCGCAACAAATGCCCGGCTCACAGCAGGGTTCATCTTGTTGCTGCTGTTTTTTGGCGCTAGCAGTCTTTTTTCTATCCGGATGAGCAGAGACATCCTCGGCTCGGCAGAGACCCTCAACTCAGGGATGAAGGCAATCCATTCAGGAGACTTTGCGCATCGCATCAATTTAAAAAATGATGATTTCATCGGGAATCTCGCTCAAACATTTAATACGATGATGGACAGCTTGTGCCAGACTCAAGCATCTCTCGAACAACTGACAACTGAACTTGAACAACGCGTCGAGGACCGGACCTCACAATTGGTCACAGCAAACCGCGACCTTGAAGCGTTTAATGCCATGGTTTCACATGATCTGCGTAACCCTTTGACAGTGATCTATGGCTACAGTGAAATCCTTCATGAAAAGCACATCAAAAACGGACCGCCTCAAATTTTAGAGATCGTGAACAATGTCATGACAGCCTGTGATGACATGTCGAGAATCGTATCCGCACTTGAGTCTTTATCACAGGCCAGCCATAAAAAAATGGCTCGTGAATCGGTACCCCTTGGTGAAATGGTGAAAAAGAATATAGCTCAACTCTCTGCGACCGAGGAGCATCGTAAGGTTGACCTGATCATTCATCAGGCCCCGGAAGCGAATGGAGATAAGAATCTGCTTGAGATTGTCATGACAAATTTAGTGAGCAACGCCTGGAAATACAGTGGTAAATCACTCGAACCAAGAATTGAATTCGGAGCAAAAGAAAGAGGCGGAAAGGCTGTATGGTATATCCGGGACAATGGCGTCGGGTTTGACATGAAGAAATCCGATCAATTGTTCAAAACCTTTGGTCGGCTACACTCTGCCAAAGGCTTTAACGGAACAGGGATCGGACTTGCAACGGTTCAACGCATCATCCACCGTCACGGTGGAGAGATTTGGGCGGAGGGGGAAGAGGGCCAAGGCGCAACATTTTATTTTCACTTCGGCGCGTAGTTGATTAGAGCATAAATATCAGAAGGACGAGAAATCAACCCGGACCTGCTTGATATCGCTGTCTAAGAAGGTTCCGCTCGTAGATGACTTCTGCCTTCTGTTGTTCGAGTAATTCAACATCCGCCTCCAGAAGCCCGATGTCATTATGCGCCTCTAAGAGTTCAATCAAGAGTAGAGCCTTCTCAGCTTTGCGTGTATCTCTACTGATTATCAAGTCTTTCATTTCAATAACGTCATCTGCCAGATCGTCCAGCAGGTTGTAACTCTCTTTGATTGATCTATTCGTTTGTTTGATCTCTACATTTAACCTGTAGATTTCACGACCGCGTTGATGGCCTGAACGGAAATAACTCTCTAACTCCGGGGGGCAAACATTGTTGAAACTTTGGCCACGAACCCCCCGCTGAAACCCACGATCATAAGTACAATATTGCTGAAGGCCCTGTGTGTGGCCGCGCTGATATTGTTCTAGATCAGGGCTGATGTTGAATTTTGCACAGGCCTTACGATGATTTCCAATGTAGGAGAGCGCCTGCCCTTTTGAACCATCCTCCAGGCCAATCATTTGCCAATTTGCATTCAGACATTCAGACTGGTTTAGAGTGGCGCACCCCCCTAAAAAGATCGCAGCAATAATAAAATATCTTCTAAACCGCGCTATCATGGCAACCTCGCAAGTTTTGGAGAGTAGGAACGATGATTCAAAAAAATAAGACTATAAAACATCGAGAGGGGTAAAGGCTAGAATAGCTTTTAAAGGTCGCGACAAAACAGACCAGGCGAGATGCATATTGAACGACTACTTTAAAAACAACGAAGGCCGATGCCATTGCATCGGCCTTCGTCTTCGCTAAATATACACAGGCTTAATTCTGCAAATTCACCAGTTCCCTTCACTGCTCAGTCTCCCACCAGAAGGTGACCAAACCCGGCAAAGATCAGAATTAGCCCACCGCTGACAAGTTGAGCATGGACCGCATAGGTATATTTGCGCAGTGAAAGTGGTGTCAAGCGCGTCTTCAGAAACAGCCCGAAACCGCCCTGCCAGAAGACCACAACCATCGTCAGAACCAAAAACAGATTCATATTGTTGCTGCTGGTCAATCCAGCATGCCCTGCAAGCAAAGCGATGGTTAAAATTCCCAACGCCGGATGGCTTCTATTCAGCAACTGCAAAAATCGCAGCCCCAAACTTTGCGTCATTTCGGAATACTCCTGAGGCAAAAATCGCTGCAACCAAGGACCCTCGTTCGCCAGCAACTTCAGCAGCCCTCGGCAATAGAGCAGCACCAAACCCCAGATGGCAAAACTGCCCACCCCTTCTCCGAGTTCGCCGAAAAATCCATCGGCTTCCTTAGTCGGTGGCAGCGTAAAATACGCATAGACAAAATAGAAGCCGGAAAGAATAAGTACCAGCCCGAGAAAAATAGCTGCGCTTTTGCCAAGTTTCATAGCTAAAAGTCCATTATTCGCCAAGCGCATAGCGCAGCACCACTGCCGCACTCACTTCTACCTCACCGGCAGTAATCGGAACATTGTTCACCGCATATCTGGCTGAACTCACTTCAGCCATCATCAAACGCGGCTGTCTTCCCGAACCAGACTCTTCAACCCGCGCCTCTAGCAGTTTACCCAGACTCACCCCTGCGGCCTGCGCCAGGGTTTCGGCCCGCAGACGGGCTTTTTTAGTTGCCGCGGCAATGGCCTGACGACTGGCTGCTTCAGGATCTGCCAGAGAGAAGCGTAAATTACCCGCCTTGTTGACCCCCGCTTGCTGCGCCAACGCTAACAGTCGTCCGGCAAGATCAATTCTTGAGGTCGTTATCTGCAGGCTGTTAGTGACACGATATCCAATGATCTCTGGAGCCCAGTTAGCCGGTGCCGGACGTGGTGGACGACTCCATTGTGGCTGGATACTGAATTGACCGGTCCGGTAATCCTCAGGATTCAAGCCTTCTGTTGCCAACAATTGCTGCAACTGAAGAACTGCTTCACTATTGGATGACATGGCCAGCTCGGCATTCTCGGCCAAAGTCACCGCTTCAAGCGACATCTCAACTTGATCAGGCTTAGCCTTGATCGTCGCTTCGCCGCGCACCACTAATTGAGAGACAGGATTCTGTGCGGTCACAGAGTGTGGAGGAGAGCAACCCGCAAGCAGCAAAACCAAAAAAATAAAAGAGATAAAACGCATTACAACCTCCCGGGACAGAGACAGAACTTTATTTATGGGTATCTCACTGCCTGAATTCGAACAATCAGAGCCGTTGTTTTCTTTGTAGAACAGAGAACTGCCACTGTTCAGCGGCACAGAGATGCAAATGCCGAATCCGGCTGAATTGTTCGAGAGGAACTTCAGGAAAAAAACGGTCGCCTGCGACTTCTCGCTCAAGTTCAGTCAGATAGATCCGGTCACATAAGGGCAGAGTCTGACGGTAAATCTCTTCACCACCGCAGATAAAGAGTTCGGTCTCTCCTGCGCTCTGTGCAGTATCGATAGCAACATTCAGGTCGTTGACAGTGTGGCATCCAGAAATTGAAAAGTCCGGAGTCCGGCTAAGGATATAGCTGCTACGCCCCGGAAGCGGTCGGCCGATCGATTCAAAGGTTTTACGTCCCATCAGCAGACTGTGGCCCATGGTCAACTGCTTGAAACGCTGCAGATCGTCCGGCAGATGCCAGGGAAGCTGGCCATCACGGCCAATACAGCGATTAGTCGACATCGCGACTATCAGCGAAATCAGCAACAGCGGATCTCCTCATCCTGGCCTGCGTTATTAGCCACGTTCGGGCGCACAATGTGACGTTCGAAAAAGGTCTTTGGCAGCACTCTCAGCAAACGACTGAGCAGGAACACCACAGCCAGTGAAAAGATCAACCTTCCCCAGAACACCCCTGAAACATGACCGCCGAGAACAATCATCAGCAAGCTGTCTTCGATCAGACTGTGACAAAGCCCCATCAAGGCAATTGAGCAGAAGACATCCTGCTTACTCAAGTGACCTGACTGCGCCTCGCGAATGATCAAGCCCCCACCGTAACTGAGCCCCAAAGTAATACCGACAATCGTCAACGGTGCCGCCTGTCGTCCAATCCCGAGCAGCGTCAGTAGTGGCTCAAGCAAACGCGTCAACAGATCAATCAAACCAATCTTTTTCAAAATTCTCAAAAAAGCCATCAATACGAAAATAATCAGCACTATCAAAACAAGGTTACGCAGCTCTCCCAACATCCAACCGAGCCAGGTCGGATCGACCGGGGGGGGATTCCACAAGGCATTATTCTTCTCCTGTAAAGTACCGCTCCAGCGATAACCGAGATTCAGCATTCCACCAAGAAGCAACGCCCCCCCGACCCGAATCAGCGCCTGTGTACGGAACCGCGTCCCAGCTTTTTGTGCGATCCGTAGCTCAACTGGCAGGCCATGCGCAACCAGCATCATCGTCGTCAGGACCGTGACCTGTGCCACACTCAGTTCAAGCCCCGGAGCAAGCGAAGCAAAGACCACCATCCCGGCGTAGAGATTGGTGACCATCGCCGTCGCCCAGACCAATCCGATCTCTCCCGGTAGGCCGACCAGGTTCATCACCGGACCGAGTAGCACACCGAGCTGATCAACCACCCCCCATTGCTGCAACAACCGAGTGAGGATACTGATCGGAACAATGATCTTGAAAAGCTCTCCACAAGTACGCAATGTGTCAAAAAGAGCTCGCGAAGTGCGGTTTTGAATTGAACGAGGAAAGAATAATTCTGCTCTGCCATCTTCAGACCCGCGACTGTTTGCCAGTCATCTCTGCGATGACCAGCTTGAAAACCGTCGTTCCGGCAATCGCCTGCTGCGGAAATTCAAACTCACCCTCCCCATACTGCATCATCAAGAGCTTCAAGGCAGTGCGTTTCGATTCAAGGTCCCCAATGAATTCGATCCGTCCGTGTCCAACCACCGAGCGGAAACGCGCCCCCCAATTACAAGCCTCTTCCCCTTCAACGATCCCCAGATCGATCACCACCGAAAACCCAACCAACGGATTACAGCGCAGCAGGTCGATCTTGTGTCCTTCAGCAGCGGAATGAAAATAGAGCACCCCTCCGCGATATCCGTAACTGAGCGATACGATATAGGGGGCCGGCACATCAGCAATCGCCAACTGACAAACCTTCCCGTGCCATAAGATTTGTTCGAGACCAGCAATATCAGTAACAGCTTTTTCGCGACGACGCATGCTTTACATCTCCTCGTACCAGGAAATTTAGAACAACAGGGTTGATCCAAATAAAAGTAGTCTCAACTATAGCGCTGCTGTCTTTTCGGAACAAGCGCTTCAAAGACGGACGAATTTGACAGCTGGAACATCTCAACGTTAGCAGCACAGTCCCATTTCAAGCTGGACGATAAAAGACCGGGTAGGGCATATTACTAAAAGCTCCAAATACGGCAGCATTCTCAGCCCTGTTCGGGATTTCACGCAAGTCCGTTTTTTTGTTTATACTAAGGTCCGAATCTAATTCCCTCCATCTAACAGGGCGGTCACAACCATGATATTGCAGGGTACCATCATCAACGTAACAACCATTATCGCGGGGTCTTTAGTCGGACTCTGGGCCGGCCGTTATCTCTCCGAGCGGATGCGTCAGACCTTAATGACCGGACTTGGTTTGGCCGTGTTACTCATCGGCTTGAAATTGGCTATTCAGAGTCAACAGGTGATGATTGTTATCGGCAGTCTTATTTCAGGTGGTTTTATCGGAGAAGTGATAGGGATTGAAAAACGCCTCGAAGCCTTTGGTCTTGGCCTCCAGAAACGTTTTTCTGGCATGGGGAAGATTGCCGAGGGGTTCGTGACGGCAAGCCTGCTCTATTGCGTTGGCGCAATGGCCATTATGGGAGCACTGCAGGATGGGATGGGAGATAAACCGACAATTCTCTACGCCAAGGCAGCTTTAGATGGCATTGCATCGATTGCCCTGACCTCCACCCTGGGAATCGGTGTTCTTTTCTCGATTGTTCCACTCGCCCTTTATCAGGGAGGCATCACCTTGGCCACGGGGCTGACGAAGTCGATTCTGACTGAACCGGTCATCGTTGAAATGAACGCAGTTGGAGGGCTACTGATCGTAGCCATCGCCCTGGATCTGATGGGAATTAAACGCTTGCCCGTCGGAAACCTTCTGCCCGCGGTGTTTGTTGCAGTGCCACTGTTGTGGATTTTTGAGTTAGCGTAATTTTCAAGATTGAAAACTTCTTGATTCGCGTCAGACCATCACCAGGGCTTGATACATCCCGATTCCAGCCCAGCTCTCTCCACGGCAGCAGTGACCGCCCGATGGACTTCAGGATGGAGCAACGAGGGGACCAACTCAACCTCCTCAGCATATCTGGCGATGCACTGGGCCGCAGCAATTTTCATCTTGTTATTGATTTTTGTCGCCCGGATATTAAGCGCCCCACGAAACAAGCCGGGGAAGGCGAGAGCATTGTTGACACTCTTACCGTCCGCGGCAAAGGCGGCGCCACTCTGCATGGCCAGGCCCGGTTCAATTTCCGGGTTGGGGTTAGAAAGAGCCAGAATGACCGATCCCTTGCGGACCATCTCGGGGGAGATCAACTGTGGACAACCGGTTGTTGCAATCACGATATTGGCATTCTTCATCACTTCATCCAGAGAGCAGGCTTTTCCTCCCACCGTCTTGAAGCGTTCACAGGCATCAACATTCAAATCTGTACCAATCAACTGATTGACCCCATAAGCCGAGAGCAGCTTACTGATCCCCATCCCGGCAGCCCCCAATCCAATGACCCCGACAACCGATTTTCTGAGCATCAAACCCGAAAAACGCGCCGCGTTGAGCATTGCCGCCAGCACCACAACCGCCGTGCCGTGCTGATCATCATGCATGACCGGGATGTCCAGTTCAGCGTCGAGGATATCTTCGATTTCGAAACACTCCGGAGCCTTGATATCCTCCAGCTTGATCGCGCCGAAGGTCGGGGCAATGTTACGCACCGTATCGATAATAACTTGCGGATCATGACTCTGAATCAGGATCGGGACTCCGCTGACACCGACCAGGTGATCAAACAGCGCGGCTTTCCCCTCCATGACCGGCATTCCGGCGACGGCACCGATATCACCTAAACCCAGAATCGCGGTACCGTTGGTAACAATAGCGACCTGATTCGGGATTGCCGTGTACTTGTAAGCAAGTTCCGGGCGTTTCTGGATATCCTTGCAGATCGCTGCCACACCCGGCGTGTAGATTTTTCTCACATCTGAAATGGAGTTGATCTCGACCCGACTCTTGGTCGCGATCTTCCCCCCCTGATGGACCTGTTGGACCAGATCAATGACATCTTCGACAATGATCCCTTCAAGATGGGTCAGCGCGTCGACCACCTCTTCCAGCTGTTCATCTGAAGCGACATAGATGACAATGTCACGCGTGTTGTGAGTCCGCCCGGCACGTACCAGCCGGATATCGCCGATTCGGGCATTCTTACTCGCAATTTCGGTAGCAACTCTTGCCAGATTCCCTGGCTTGTCGTACAACTTCAAGCGAAGACATTTGGCAATATTCCCGGTCCCGCGATCAATTTCCATAGCCCAGATTCTCCCGAAGAATACAATTTCATATTTTTCTATTGCGATAACATATCAAGAAAATTAACCTGTCAATTATAGTCACTACAAAATTGGGCGCAACGGCTAAATAGGTTGCTTGCGTAACAGATTTTATAGAACCGGCCTTCCGTTGAGTTGAAATCAGGGACGGTCTGGAGGTGAAAAGGAAATAGTTGATGATTGATCTTTCTACTCGTTATATGGGTCTCGATTTGAAAAACCCCCTGGTTGTTGCCAGTTGTGGGCTGACCACGGGGCTACAAGGCGTACAAAATTGCGCCAACGCCGGGGCTGGAGCCATCGTCCTCAAGTCATTATTCGAAGAACAGATCAACGCCGATGTCAGTGCCCTGACCGAAGCCTCAGAAGACTTCATGCATACCGAAGCACTTGAATATCTCGAGGGTTACGGCCATGCCTGCGGCCCTCACGAATATCTTTCTCTGGTACGCGATGCCAAGCAAGCTGTCGATATCCCGATTATAGCCAGCGTCAATTGCGTCACCGCTGAACGTTGGGTTGATTACGCAGCTCAACTGACCAAGGCCGGTGCCGATGCCCTGGAAGTGAACGTCGGTTTTTTACCTAACACCGCCGGGTTAACGAGTACAGTCGTTGAAGATCGCTATGAAAACATTCTGAAATCGGTCAAGGCGCGGATCGATATCCCGGTGGCCTTAAAAGTCGGGCCATACTTCTCTTCTTTCAGCCATCTGGCACATCGGCTAGGGAAAGGGCCACAGGCAGCAGATGCCTTGGTTTTGTTTAACCGTTTTTACCGCCTTGATGTGGATGTTAACAGCTTGAAAGTCGTCGCTGGCAACCCTTATAGCACCCAGGAGGAGATTCACACTTCACTGCGCTGGATTCTTCTGCTGGCAGGAAAAATCGACTCTGACTTAGCGGCGACCACAGGAATTCACGATGGGTTGGATGTCGCCAAGCAACTACTGGCGGGGGCTGCTGTGGCCCAGATTTGCTCTACCATCTACAACAATGGCTTTCTGCAGATTAGAACAATCCTTGAACAACTTCGAGGATGGATGGAAACTCAGGGTTTCAACAGTCTTGACGACTTTAGAGGCCGCCTCAGTCAAATCAAAAGTGAAGACCCGGCAAGCTATGAACGGTTGCAGTACATCAAAGGTCTGACAGGGTTCGAATAATTATCAGCACCTCGGCCAGTACCAGGGTTCTACAAATTAAACTCACCCGATAAATAGAAATGGCCTACCACAAATATCGGGTAGGCCATTTTCTTACTTCACCCAGTCCGCATAAAGATCAGGGTTAAAACCGATGACAAAATCATCTCCTACCCGATAACAGGGTGCGCGCAGGTTTCCACTGGGCCCCATCGCCTGCTTCAGGATAGCTTCTTTCTCGCTCACTACCTGTTCAAAACGCTGAATCTTCTTCCCCTTAGCGGCTGTAACCGATTGTGCTGATTGCAGCATTGCCCAGGCTTGTTCTTCATCAATCCGAACTTTACGAGCATCAACAACTTCTTTGGCAACAATCTGTTCTTTCTCAAGAAACTCTTGAGCATTTGTGCAGGACGTTCAACCTTTGCGTAGATATGCCCAGTCGATGTTCATAGTGACCTCCCATAGTGTTTGGTTAAATTTATCGTCGCAGAATAGCATAGAGACGGATCGTCCGGCCAAGATCAAACCAATCTTAGATACTGAAAATCGTTGGGCCAGTGTAGTGAACAGAAAATATCCCTACAGAAAAGACAATGTTTCATCTCGGGGGTGATTAAAATTAGCGTTTTTCAACTATCAGAAGACTATAAAGTTTCGTTCTCTATCGGCAATTTAATTGTAAAGGTTGTACCTTCTTCTGGAACAGATTTCACAGAAATTTCACCGTGGTGACTTTTTATAATGTCGAAGACCATACTTAAACCCAAGCCGGTTCCCTTACCAACCTCTTTTGTCGTAAAAAATGGCTCAAATATGCGCTTGAGGTGGTCCTCCTCGATACCGCAACCATCGTCAGAAATAGCAACATAAACAGAGTCAGCATCTGCTGATGTCACAATTTTCATTCGTCCCTTTTCTACTATCGCATGTGAACCATTGATCAGCAGATTCATAAAGACCTGACTCAACTGCTGAGGTTGACAAGTAATCAAAGGCAAGTCTCCGTAATCTTTTTCGAGTTCCACCTTATATTTGAGCTCATTCCATACAATATTGATTGTACTATCCAGGCATTCATGCAGATCAACAGTTTGGGTCAAATTCTGATCCACGCGTGAGAACGTCTTCAAATTCTTAACGATAACCTGAACCCGCTCGGCACCGTCCAACGATTCATTGATCAAGTCCTGGGTATCTTCGAGCAGGTACCCTATTTTCAACTTTTTTTCGAGTGCGTTAAGCTCTGAAGCATCGTGCCCTGCACCTGCACTCAAGGCTGCTTTTTGCGCGGTTATAAAATTACCAAGACGATCGGCATATTTTTGAAGTGTGCGAAGATTTCCCGCAATAAACCCCATCGGATTATTGATTTCATGGGCAACACCTGCTGCAAGCTGACCTACCGATGCCATCTTTTCGTTTTGAAGAAGCTGAGATTGCGATTCTTTCAATTGTTGGTGGGCCAGCTCAAGGTCTGCGAGCAGAATATCGCGCCTTGCTTGGGCCAACCTGCGAAGAACACGACCCGCTGAAATTTTCCAGGACCCGAATCCTATCAAAACCGCAAATCCCAGCAGACCCCCTTCCAATAAAAACTTGAGCGAAGTGTTCTCTTTATAAAGCACTGCATTTGGCACAAAGGAAACAAGTTTCCAGAAATATGCCTTCTGCTCTAGAAGGACAGAACTCTTACCCAGAGATGAGCCGTTGTCAGTGCTTGTTTTAAAACCAATACTCAGTGGATATACAGTGGCGAAAGTAAACAAACCCTCCGAATTTCCAAATTGCCCCTTGTCTTCGATAATTATTTTGCTCCAGGCATCAGGATGCTCATTGCCAAAAGTTATTGATTTTTTCTGTCCTGTATACATGAAGCCCCATTCCATTTCATGGTCATCGTTGTGAAGATAATAACCATAGCGATTTAATAAGGAGGCAACTCCCTCAGAGAATTTATCCTGATCATGAAAGCGTCTTAGCATGATTTCACCGAAATAGTTAAGGAGGACGATCCCGGTTTTTTCTCCCTGTGAATCAAATACCGGCATGCCAAATCGAATCATCGGTTTCAATGGTTTTTCGATTTGACCTTGCTCAACGTTAAGGTCGAACGGAGAGATGAATATTTCTTTTGAACCAAGAGCCAGAGTATCGTCGAAATAATAACGCCCCTTTTTATTCTGTAGTTTACTTGGTGCAACAATGTCAGGACTGCCGCTGTTAAAGTTAACCCGGACAACCTCCATCCCGGAGATATCAAGGAAACGAATCTGGTCATACATTTTTTTGGCGGAAGAATACTTCAAATACTCTTGAGCCAGATCAGTATTAAGCTCACTGAACCGACCAGCATCAGCGTTAGTGATTTCCTGTAGGTGTCTGTCAGATGCCAGAAAACGTAGATCACCGACAACAGAATCAAGATCGGACGCCATGTTCTTTTGTTGGAGAGATATTCGTTCATTTTCGCCAGAAAGGATGATGTGATGCGCGGCGGTGGTACGAGAAAAATAGAAAGTCAAAAGAACGAACAGGGCAATCCCGAACAGAGGGATAAAAAGCAAGAAGAACCCTTTCCAGATATCTATTGCACGAACCTGCTGTTTTTGACGTTCATTTAACATAAAGACCAAACATGAAAAGATGTGAGACTGCCAATAATTATCTCACACCCGGTGCAAATATCAACTCTGAGCCGGATATTCTAGGGATTCATTCTCGCGCCATAAACTCACTTTCATCTTTTCTCTAGCCCGACAGATACCTTTTCCACCCATTAAACACACCAGAAAATTATAATTCGATAAGGACAAAAGCAGATTTTTCAACTCCGCAATGTGTAGGCCCCTTAAGCCGAGAGGGACAGAAAGATTTAAATGGAACTTGGGAATGAACCCTTATTGGAACGTGGACATAACAGTCAGAAGGGTTGTCAACGAAATCCGGGTCGGATGCTGAGAGAAGGCTCCAGGCTCTCCTAAAGTAAAGACAGAGCACTTGCCTAGCCTGCATGTAGGCATAAAAAAAATACCCCACAGTTAGGAGGGTAACTGTGGGGCGAAGCTTTGCTTTGTTGTAATGAAAAAAGCTATCTCAGGCCTGTCTGCCACAACAACCCCTTGATGTTCGACAATATATCGGTCCGTGCAAAGAAAATAAACGTGGAATCTGGTAGCATTTCGCTCTACATCTCGCTAAACAGACTGCGCAATGCCACACCTTTTTATAGTTCCGATAAAAACCAGAGAACCAATCCGCTGTTTTTTGTACAGTCACACCGCCAACTTTTAAAAAATGATAGACTTCCATTCCATACCGACATTGCATAGTGATTGCGGATTGTGCTGAACATCAGACTGCTAGTACAAATCAACTGTTCCTCAATTGCCACATGAACTTAAATAGCTAAAAGAGCTGGAGACCAATCAATGTTTGACGCTTTCATGGGATTAAATCCTGTTATGCAGGCTTTTCTGGCCACGCTTTTCACCTGGGGGGTTACCGCCGCTGGTGCCGCGCTGGTCTTTGCGAAGAAAGAAGTCGATCAAAAACTACTCGATGGTATGCTCGGCTTTGCCGCCGGGGTGATGATTGCCGCCAGCTTTTGGTCCTTGTTGAGCCCCGGCATCGAGATGGCGGAACAGATGGGGCAGACCCCCTGGCTGACAGCAGTAATCGGCTTTATGGGCGGCGGAGTCTTCATGCGCCTGACCGATAAATTTCTGCCGCACCTGCACCCCGGGCTAAAGATGGATCAAAAAGAGGGCGTCAAGACCTCCTGGCAACGCAGCACGCTGCTGGTGCTCGCCATCACCCTGCACAACATCCCCGCAGGCTTGGCGGTGGGGGTCGCCTTTGGCGCGGTGGCGGCGGGCCTGCCCTCAGCCACTATCGGCGGTGCGATCGCACTGGCCATCGGCATCGGCATCCAGAATTTCCCCGAAGGTACGGCCGTTTCGATGCCACTCAGGCGCGAAGGAATGAGTCAAAAAAAGGCCTTTTTTATGGGTCAGGCCTCCGGGATAGTCGAACCGATCGCTGGCGTCTGCGGGGCGTTTTTCGTCCTGAGTATGCAATCCATTTTGCCCTACGCTCTCTGTTTTGCTGCCGGAGCGATGATCTTTGTCGTGGTTGAAGAGTTGATCCCCGAATCGCAACGTATCAACTCCAATATCGACTTTGTGACCATGACCACGATGACCGGTTTTTCGGTGATGATGATGCTTGATGTGGCGTTGGGCTGAATAAACAGGAGAGATTCCCTCAGCATACACACCGTCACTAATGTGCAGACCTGAGCTATACTCATAAAATGAAACTATTGATGATCTATACTGACCGTTTTGCATACACCCCTGCCGATAAAACCTTGGCGAACGAGCCAGACTGTACTGATAGTGATGAAATCAAAGATGCCGTGGTCGGCTTGATTCACGCCGAAGCGGCCGATGAAATAGATCCGGGGCGGGTAGAAAAGAAATTGATCAAGAACCTGAAATGGGGAGCACGCAAAAACGACACCCAGCGAATAGTGCTGCACTCCTTTTCGCATCTGGCAGAGACTAAAGCCGATGCCGATTTCACCCGCGAACTACTGTCACGAGCTAGTCAGCGCCTGATCAATGCCGGTTACGATATCTGGCAGACCCCCTTCGGCTACTTTCTGGATCTCGACCTGCAAGCGCCGGGACGCTCGACGGCGAGAATTTTTGCTTCCTTCTAAACCCTGATCAGGGTTTTTATAACAACAGAATAAATCTGAAAAAATGAGTATTGAGCGAACAAAAATGCTCGGCCAGAGTATTTTTAAGTCAACAGCAAGAAACGGGTGGTTCCTACGTTCAGACTTCACTATGCTGAAATTGAGAATCAAAGGTATTGATCTCTAAGGAGTTAGACATGGAGGTGCCTGTTTGGACAATTCTGACTACAGACGCATAGAACAAGCAATTAATTATCTGGAAGAACATGTTGCAGAGCAACCATCCCTTGATGAGGTTGCGGAACATATTGGTCTGAGCGCTTATCACTTCCAACGGGTGTTTAAATCTTGGGCAGGCGTCAGTCCAAAACGATTTCTGCAATACCTGACGGTTGAAAATGCCAAGAAATTGCTGCGCGAGTCAACATCAATACTCGATGCGGCCTTAGATGTTGGTCTGAGTGGACCAGGTCGGTTGCACGATCTTTTTGTTAGTACCGAAGCGATGACCCCGGGAGAATTCAAAAATCAAGGCAAGGATCTACAAGTCAGTTATGGATTTCATGCGACCCCTTTTGGGGAATGTCTTTTAGCCGTCACAGATCGCGGGATTTGCAGCCTTGGGTTTATTGAACCAGAAGACAAGTCTGATGCGCTCAATGAATTGTTGGAAACCTGGAAAGCAGCTTCGATCGTTGAGAACCAGGAAGCAGGGATAAACATCATCTGCCGAATCTTCAAACAAAGTGAAAATCAAGCTCAGACACCACTTAAAGTGGTGCTGTGGGGAACAAATTTTCAGATCAAGGTATGGGAAGCACTACTGCGCATTCCCGAAGGAACGGCCGTCTCATACGGCTCTTTGGCCGATGCTGTTGGTCATCCCGGAGCACATCGAGCAGTTGGCACTGCTGTTGGTCATAACCCGATCGCCTATCTTATTCCTTGTCATCGAGTCCTCAGAGTCAACGGTGCAATAGGCGGTTATCACTGGGGTACGACACGCAAGCGAGCAATCCTCGCCAGAGAAGCGGCCATTTGTGAAAATACCGATCACCCCCATCGTTAATTCGGTCCGCACCGCTTGCCAGTCCTGCGTATTGGTACCGATCAGTTTACCCATACGGGATGTCCTGACTATGGGAAGTGCAACTCAATCCGTGGGAACTCTCCACAGTCTTCGCGCAGACAACGTTTCAATTCGTCAATGAATGACATGACCTCGATCCCCAGATAAATTCCATCGGTGCTATCAACCAACAAGAGCTTCGCTATCCCGGTTTCGGTCAGCATCTGTGCTCCACGCGAGACACCGGTAAAGCGTTTTAGCTGTGCTCCAGCGAGCTGAATCAATCCCTGCACAAAGTTGCCATGCCCTGTATCGCGCCCTGCGGCCATCCAAACGGTTTCCCAGGCTTCATGGGCTTCCCACCAGTAACCGTGATTGAACAGATCTATGCCATACAGATAAGGGGCACAATCCCGCCAATCAGCAGGTACAAAGCTGGGGAGGTAATCTTCCTCCTGACCATAAGAGTGTCCGGCAGGGTCATTACGTGGATGAGGGATTTCAGGCTGAAAGGGGAGATAACGATAGGACGGAAAAGAGATCTGTGTGTACCGCGACAATTCAGGATTGGTAAAGGTCGGCTCCATACGAGGTTCTCCATATTTTCATGGCTTTATTCACCTTAACAGAAAACCTTGAGCTCCGCTCTCAGCTAGGAGGCTGTCGGACTATCCATGAGCTGGCTGCAAATCCGGCTGGTGGACCCATATCCCAGCCCTTTTTTGCCCCATAGCTATGGCTATGAGCCTGCAAACGGGCTAAAATCTGTCCTCTACCATCCAAATTTTCGCTGCAGCTCGTATAGTCCAACAGTCTCCTCGAATACTCTGAACGTGAATCGACCCGTTTTTTAACCGACAGGATCAAGCTTGAAATATCCAGATTTGGCCAGCGACACCAACCCACCACCCAAGCGTTTTTTCGACATCTTCCGCTACAGCCGCCGTGCTCTCGAGCTGGTCTGGACGACCAGTCGCCGACTGGCATTGATTTTTGCGTTGCTGACCCTGATCGCCGGAGTGTTGCCGGCGGCCGTTGCCTGGATCGGCCAGTTGATCGTCGATGGCGTTGTCACGGCGATGGGCCAGCATCAGCAGACCGGCAGCGCCGACACCAATTTCGTCCTGCTGTTCGTCGCCGCCGAGGCGGGCGTCATTGCGTTGATCGCCGGTTCACAGCGTGGTATCTCGACCTGTCAGGCGCTGTTGCGCGCACTGATGGGTCAGCGGATCAACCTGATGATCCTCGAAAAAGCACTGACTTTGAAACTTGCCCATTTCGAGGATTCGGAATTCTATGACAAACTGACCCGCGCGCGACGCGAGGCCTCCACGCGTCCTTTAAGTCTGGTCACGCGCACCTTCGGTCTGGTCCAGAATGGTATCTCACTGCTCAGTTACGCGCTGTTGCTGATTCAGTTTTCCCCCTGGACGGTCCTGATCCTGATCGCTGGCGGGATTCCGGAATTCCTTGCCGAAGCGAAGTTCTCGGGCGACAAGTTTCGCCTGTTCCGCTGGCGCTCACCAGACACGCGGATGCAGATGTACCTGGAAACCGTACTGGCGCGCGAAGATTACGTCAAAGAGGTCAAGCTGTTCCACCTCGGCCCGAAGCTGCTGCAACGCTATCGAGCAATTTTCGACAAACTCTTTGCCGAAGATCGCAGGCTGACCCTGCGCCGTGACAGCTGGGGCTTTATTCTCGGTCTGATCGGAACCAGCGCGTTCTATGGAGCCTACGCCTGGATTGCCCTCTCAGCGATTCAAGGGGCCATCAGTCTTGGTCAGATGACCATGTACCTACTGTTGTTCAAACAGGGGCAATCGGCAGTTTCGGCCAGTCTTTCTGCTATCAGCGGCATGTATGAAGACAACCTCTACCTCTCTAACCTTTACGAATATCTGGAGCAGCCGGTTCCCGATCAACAGGGTCAGTTACAGCAGGGGCCACAACCGGGAGCCGGAGTGCGCTTCGAAAACGTCACCTTCTCTTATCCCGACAGTGAAGAACCGGCTTTGCAAGAGGTCTGTTTACAGCTTAGACCGGGGGATAGTCTGGCGTTGGTCGGTGAAAACGGCTCAGGTAAAACCACCCTGATCAAACTGTTGACCCGTCTCTACCAGCCTGATTCAGGGCGCATTCTGCTCGACGGGCTCGATCTGCAGCAATGGCAGGCAGATGCCTTGCGCCAAAGAATCGGGGTGATCTTTCAAGATTTTGGCCGCTATCAATTTCTGGTCGGAGAAAACATCGGGGCTGGAGATATGAACCATTTTGATGATCGGCAACGCTGGCAACAAGCCGCCAAGATGGGGATGGCCGAACCCTTTATCGAACAGCTCCCGGATAAGTACGACACCCAACTCGGCAAATGGTTCAAGGGTGGTCGTGAACTCTCTGGTGGCCAGTGGCAAAAAATAGCCCTGGCGCGAGCCTTCATGCGAGTTAAAGCTGATCTGCTGGTGCTTGATGAGCCGACAGCAACCATGGATGCTGCCGCCGAAGCGACCATCTTCGAGCATTTCCGCGATCTCAGTCGCGGCAAGATGACGATCCTGATCTCACACCGCTTCTCGACCGTACGTATGGCCGACCAGATCGTGGTCATTGAGAAGGGGCGGATCGTCGAGCGCGGTAGCCACGAAGAGTTAATGAAGCTGGGCGGCCAATATGCCTATCTCTTCTCGCTACAGGCCGAGGGATATCGATGAAATTTTTCTACGATGCCGGCTAAAGACTCTCATCTGAGAATTTTGCTATAATGACCTCTGCTACCGAGTTTCCAGACTCTTTAATGGATGAAATCATATGACCTTTCGTAACAAAGTTTTCTTTGGTTATCTTCTCATGGCCTTGGTCTTCACTGGAGGAATCCTCCTCTGCCTGAAAACTCTGGGGCCGATTGAACGTAGCTTTGAAAGACTTTCAGCTGAGAACTTACCCGTTCTTAATCTCATCCAGGACATTCGCAATCAAGGCAGCATGCTGCATGCTGAGATAATTGAAATATCTGCAATCTTGTCCCTTGATGTGACACCAGAATCCAGTCAGGCCCTGTTTCAAGAACGGGCTGAAATCGAACACACCCAAAAACAGCTTATGGCCGATATGCAGGACTATCGCAAGTTGGTCGAAATGTACTTCCCTGAGGAGAGTTCCTATATCCCACTGATGCAAACAAAGATCGATCAATTGGTTCTGATGAGCACAGAGCTGATCGAGCTACCCGCCGGTCAGTCCGGCTCTTTTTCATTAATGATGAAATCCCGGTTCGAAGACTTTGAACAGGGCTTTCTTGCGGTTACAAATGAAATTATCAGCTACGAAGTGCGCGAAGTACAGATGCGGAGAGAACAAATCAATACCGTCGTTGCAAAAGCACGGTTCTGGATCGGAGTGACCACTTTTATCTCATTGGGCCTGACGCTGATTCTTACCCTGCTGATGACACGACTGAGATCATACTCTGAGCCCTCTGGTGAGAAGGGTCGCAGACTGAGTTTTATGCCGCGACGCAACAACCTACGTGAGTAACCACGATCATGAGAATTACAGACGAACTTTTTAAAGCTCTGCCGATCTTGCTTGGCACCCTGTTGATACCCTCACCAGTCTGCGCGGCACTGGAGCACATGTTTCTCTATTTCCCGGATACAGAGATAGTGATGACTCCCGCGTCCATAGGTCTGGAGTTCGAGGATATAAGATTCCAAGCCAGTGATGGCACCAAGCTGCACGGCTGGTACCTGCCGGGTGAAAAAGATAAACCACTGATCCTCTTCTGCCACGGTAACGCCGGCAACATCTCCCACCGGGTCGATAACCTGCGTCTGCTTAATGAGTTAGGGCTTTCAGTCTTTATTTTCGATTATCGCGGCTATGGACAAAGCGAAGGGAAGGCAACCGAAGCAGGAACTTACGCTGATATTCGCGGGGCGTTAAATTGGCTGAAGGGAAAGGGTTGGTCTGAGCAACAGATGATCTATTTCGGCCGTTCACTTGGCGCTGCGATCGCTCTACAGTTGGCCATTGAGCACCCGCCCGCCGGGCTGGTACTTGAATCACCCTTCACCTCGATCGAAGCGATCGGGAAACACCATTATCCGATCTTGTGGGTACTGGCGGGCTGGGCGTTGGATGTCCGCTACGACAACATTGTCAAAATCAACCAACTCAAAACGCCGCTGCTGATCTTTCACGGTGAGGAGGACGAGATCATCCCGCAGCAGATGGGCAGAGAACTTTTCGAACGGGCACCTCTACCGAAACAATTCTATTCGATCCCGTTCGCCGGGCATAACAATACTTACGACGAAGGTAGTGTGAAATACTGGCAACAGTGGCGGGACTTTGTACAAAGTCTTCTCTGATAATTCAGAGACAAAGACCAAAAGCAGGTGTTTATAGAGAAGGAGATGATTTGGTCTTGGCCCAGAATAAAGGCGAGAGGCCATAGGTTACTGCTGCGATAAAAGCGATGAGGAGGGGCGCAAGATATTGATCACGATGGACCCCCAATGCCAAGAGAAACAGGAATGCACCCAGGACTAGAACCCGTACGACTTTAGGAATTTTCGGTAGGATTGTGCGTCCGAAGTGAGCATAGGGGACCCGAGAGATCATTAACAGGGCCGTTGTCGCAACGATCACTCCTCCGGCGATATCATTGGAAATCAGAACACAGGTGGTTCCCACCACCAGCGCTCCGGCAGGCGACGGCATTCCCGAGAAGGTTGCCACCCCCCCCAATATCCCCTGCTTTCTCTTCTCGACGACGAAACGGATCAGCCGATACACCGTCGCTCCGAGGTACAGCCCACCCATAGCCAACCCAACCCACAACTGCGTAAAGGATGTCGTGACGATCAATCCTGCAGTGAGTCCAAAGCTCGTCCCGTCGGCGATGTCGTCGAACAGCTCCCCCTTGGGGGTAGACCCCCATCGTTCTGCGGCACGGCCATCAAAGAGATCAAGAAACTGCCCCAGGAACACAAGCCCAAGCGCGTAGACCGGTGGATGCCCGCTGAGAATAACCCAGCATCCAGCGAGTCCGCACACCAGATTCAAAAGGCTCAGGATATTGGCATACCAGTAGTTAGGGATAATTTTGAAGGCCGTAGAACAAAACGCCAGGCAGGTGCATATCCAGAGAAGAGGATTAATGGTACGACCAAGAAAGGGGAGTGGTCCGTAGATTAAGACCAGACCCACAACAATCAGCAACACGACGACGAGAAACGTCTTGGCCTTGCCGAACAGGTTCGCGGCTTTTACCTTGCTGAAGTGGCGCGAGACCTGACCGATGACATCGAAGGTCAGAAACAGACCCACCAGCACCGGACTCAGCCATCCCAGCCAGGCCATGTAGGCCAGCATGGGGAAATACATGAGCTTATCTGAGAAGGGGTCGATCGACTCCCCCGCTTCTGTGTGCAGATCGCACTTGCGGGCGATATCACCATCGGTGATGTCGGTAATCATCCAGAAGGTAAAGAACAGAAAACAGAGTCGTGGAAAGCCCATGTATAGCAAGGCCACGGAAATAAATCCCATGGGGTAGCGAGCCCGACTGATGGAGTTGGGATGAAGCCAGAAGTGGTCGCGGACCCAGGCAATCTGCCGAGGCGTCCTTAGAAATCGGATCACTGCGAAACGCTCCACACCCAACATCAAAAACACAGGGATCGCGATCTCAACCAAGATTGATGTGTAAACTTCCATAAATCCCTAGAATTAGTATGTTAAAGGATTGGCGTTAAGTGCGGATACTCTGCAAAATTATCAAGTTCAATTAACAATAACAACAATAATCCGGACTTATTTGTTGTTATTGTTAATTCATACGAAAAATTAAGGTCCCAATCAACTTGCCCGGAGATGAACATGGGCCTGAATCTGCGGCACAAGACACAATCCCCCCCCGGGAGAGCAAAACAGAAATTCCTCGCACCCGGGTTGCCAAATCTAGATTCCAAGACCTATATTGAGCTGCCTTCCCTCATCGGGAAACTGGCGCCAATACCCTGATTCTGGAGATGCTATGCCCGCCAAATCTGCACTTTTTGCCCGCCTGTTCGTTCTCTGCAGTTTTATGCTGTTCGTCGGCACCTGTGCCATCGCCCAGGAAAGCGCAGCCTCTCAAAATTCAAAGGCACCAGACAGAGAAGCGCTGACCCTCGGCCAGGCTGCGATTCTCGGAATCGTCGAAGGCCTGACCGAATACCTGCCGGTCAGCTCGACAGGACACCTGCTGCTAGCGGAACGGCTGATGGGGATCGGTGAGAATCCTGACGCCTCCTCCGCAGAGCGAGAGCGCACCAAGGAAGCGGTCGATGCCTACACCATCTGCATCCAGGCCGGTGCCATCATCGCCGTGCTGGGACTCTATTTCCGACGGGTTAAGCAGATGTTGCTTGGACTGGTGGGAAAAGACAGCGAAGGACGGAAGATATTGTTCAATGTCATGGCCGGTTTTCTACCCGCCGCAGTGATCGGACTGCTCTTCAATAAACTGATAAAATCCTATCTGTTCGGCACCTGGCCGGTGATCATCGCCTGGCTGGCTGGCGGACTCGCGATTCTCGCCGTCAGTTGGCGCAACCAGGGAAATGACAAAACCAGACAGAGCGGTCTGTCGATCATCGCACTCAGCTGGCGGATGGCACTTATCATCGGCTTTGCGCAGTGCATCGCCATGTGGCCCGGAGTCAGCCGCAGCCTGATGACGATTGTCGGCGGCATGGTGGTCGGACTATCGTTATCTGCGGCGGTCGAATTCAGCTTTCTGCTCGGCCTGATCACCCTCAGCGCGGCCACCGCCTACGATACACTCAAACATGGGCAGGTCATGCTGCAAACCTTTGATGCCATCTCGCTCGCCGTCGGCGTGCTGTTCGCTTTTTTTGCCGCGATTCTGTCGGTCAAGTGGATGGTTGGCTACCTCAACAGCCACGGTCTGGCTGCGTTTGGCTATTACCGAGTCGGACTGGCCCTGGTCGCGGGTGCGCTGATGATGAGCGGAACGCTGTGAGGCTGTGCAAACTTGGCCGATGGTTATGCTAAACTTCCAGAAGGTTCCTGAAATTATTACTCTACCGGAGCACCCACCATGCCACGCTGGAAAAAATATTCTCTGATCACTACCGCTGTCGTTCTTGGATTGATGCTGCTGTCGATGCTGATCGTTCCCTGGCAGATCAAGAAACAGGGCAGTAACTGGTTTGTAGAAAACACCAACCGTACCTTGAACATTGAAAAAGTCTTTTTCAATCCCTTCACTCTGACCGTCGAAATTGAAGGACTCAAGCTGAGTGAACAGAGCAGTGAACAACCTTTTGTTACCGTTAAGAGACTGATGCTCTCTGGCAGTATTAGTTCACTCTTTGATCTGGCCGTTATCCTTGATCGGGTCGAGATGGATGATCCCTTCGTCAACATCGAACTACTCGGCAAACAGGAATTCAATTTTTCTGACTTTACCCGTCTGGGCGATGACAATCCGACAACCGCGCCTGACGAACCGAGGGAACCACTCCATTTCTCCTTCAATAACATCCTGCTAAAGGGCGGTAAAATTACCTTTACTGATCAGACTTCAGCCAAGAAGTCGCAGCATCAGATTAGCGAATTGAGTCTGGGAATCCCCTTTATCGGCAACATCCCCTATCTGACTGACGAATATGTAGAACCCCAATTACGGATGCTGTTGAACGGTTCTGAAATCCGCGCCAACGGCCAGTTGAAACCATTTCATGACTCGCTGCAAACATCAATGACCCTGCTGCTCGAAGAAGTCGATCTGGCTTTTTACGCCTTTCATTCCCCGGTTCGCCTCCCGGTCGAAGTCAAATCCGGGATTCTCGACACTCAAATAGATTTTTCTTACCGCGTCTCATCGACAGACAAACCAAAATTGCTCATCGGAGGAGACCTGGCTCTCTCCGATATCGACATCCGTGAACTCGACGGGCGTAAACTGTTCAGCATGCCGACCCTGATTCTCGATCTCGACTGGGCAGATCTGATGCAGATGGACATCAACCTTGTCTCCATCGATATCTACGAACCGCAACTTTATCTCAATCGCGATCAGCAGGGAGTCTGGAACTTTGATCGGATTCAGCCGCAGCAGACCAATGAGCAGCCGCTTGACGCTACCGAGAAACAGCAGACGAATCTGCCACTCCTGAAGATTGAACAGCTACAACTGATCGATGGGAAAATCCATTATCAGGATGATTCTGTGCCCGGTGGTTTTCAAGAAGAGGTGCACGCGATCAATCTGACCCTGTCAAATTTCTCAACCCTGCAGAATGCAAAAACCACGCTGCTCTTTAAACTGCAGACCGAGCGGGCCCTGACGACAGAACTGAGTGGTGAGTTCGGGACCAATCCGCCAACCGCCTCGCTCAACCTGACGGTTAACGATATCCCACTAAAACCCTACTATCCCTATCTGGAACCATTTTTAACCACCGCGATTGATGGCACCTTGAATCTTGCCAGCGGCATTAATTATACTGCCGATGCCAATCTACAACTGCAACAGGCACAACTGAACCTGCACAATCTATTGCTCCCCTTCAGCCAGGAGGATCGCTTCACCCTCGACGAACTCAGTCTGAACGGTGGCAGTTTCGATCTGCAGCAGCAACAACTCAGCTTTAAGGAGATAAAACTCAGAAATGGCGTACTGACGGCTACACGCCTGGCCGACGGCAGTCTCTCCCCCTTGAAGTTACTCAAAGAACAAAATACACCTAAGGCACCAGCACCCGCCAACATCGAGGAAGAGCCCCCCGCCTGGCAGATCAAGGTCGCAACCTTTGCACTTGAGCAGTTTGACCTGCGACTGACAGATGCCAGTCTGACTAAAAATCCCCAGCTGAAGATCGACAACCTGAGGTTGGAGGTCGCTGATCTGGCCTATCCCGAGTCAACGCAGAGCCCCTTCTCCTTCAGTGCAAACCTCGGCCGCAAAGGAATCCTTGCAGCCACCGGAAAGGTTGCTCACACCCCTTTACGCCTGCAGGCAAAAACCAAAATCACGGCTTTGCCGCTGGCCGACTTTAATGATTTTCTGCCTGAGAATGTCAATGTCAGCCTTAAGGACGGGAAACTCTACACCAGCCTGATGGTTAAGCTTGAAGAGACCCCAGAGACTCTGGCCGGCAGTTTTGCTGGCAGGATCAATGTCAGCAGCTTCAATCTACGTGACCCTTTAAACGACGGTGAACTATTGACCTGGGAAAGCCTGACTTTGGAAGGGATCAAGGGCGAGGTTGCACCATTCTCGCTGCGGATCAAAGAGGTGGCTCTGAGCCAGTATCTGGCCAATATCCTTATCGATCAAAGCGGCAAGGTCAACCTGACGAGCGTCACGGCAGAAGAACTAGATAGTTCCGAAACCAAGGTAAAACAAACGCCGGAAGTCGTAGAGACACAAACAGAAACACCTCCCGATATCCGTATCGACGCCCTCACCCTGCAGGGCGGAACGGTCTCTTTTACAGACCGCCACTTACCGAACACATTCACCACCACCATGCATGATCTGGGAGGCCGAATTACCGGCATGTCTTCGGCTGAAGAGATGTTGGCAGACGTCGATCTGCGCGGTCAGTTGGAAAATCATTCCCCGCTCTCAATCAGCGGCAAGATCAATCCGCTCAGCAAAGATCTATTTTCTGACCTGACCATTCGCTTTGAGAATATCGACCTGGCGCCGATGACCCCTTATTCCGGAACCTATCTTGGTAAGGCCATCGACAAGGGGAAACTCTATCTCGACCTGAACTACCACATTGAACATCAGCAGATTAATGCGCAGAACAAAATAATGATTGACCAATTTACTTTTGGCGAGTCGATCGAAAGTGATCAGGCCACCTCACTCCCCGTAGGTCTGGCAATCGCTCTACTCAAAGACAGTAACGGAGAAATCCATCTGGACGTACCGATCTCTGGAAATCTCAACGACCCGAGTTTCAGCATTGCCGGAACTGTCTTCACCATTCTCAAAAACCTGTTGGTCAAAGCAGCCACCTCACCTTTCAGCCTGCTCGCATCAATGCTGGGTGGTGGTGGAGAGGATTTCAGTCAGATCAGCTTCGCCCCCGGGCTTGCGGCTCTGACCGCGGAAAATCAGAAACTGCTGAGCAAACTGGCACAAATGCTAGACGACCGCCCGGCACTCAAACTTGAAATCAGCGCTTTAGTCGACCCTGAAGAGGACCCTGAAGGTTACCGTCAGGAACAGCTCAGACTGCTCGTCGATTCTGAATGGCAAAAACGAGCCAAACCAGGGGCAGAACAGAAAATAGCTCCTGAGGAATATCAGGACAATTTATGGCGGGTCTATAAGCAGGCGAAATTTCCCAAACCGCGTAACGCCATTGGAATGCAGAAGAAACTCCCCTCACTTGAACTGGAGAAATTACTGCTGGCAAACATGCGGGTCGGGGATGAGGAGCTGAATTCCCTGGCTAAGGCACGAGCGGCGACGGTGCAAGAGAGCCTGATTCTTCAGAACCCTGATCTCAAACCAAGGATATTCTTAAAAAATACCGACATCACAGCCCCACCGGAGAAAAATAAAAAACCGGCACGGGTCGAATTCGGAATCGCAGCCAGCTGATAAAACCTATGAAAATAATCATATTGATTTTGCTCTTTTTTGCCATCTGCTCAACGAGCTTCGCTCAAAAAAACAACCTGCAACCAGGCGGCTTCTATTTCGGCAAGGCTCCTGTTGGTAGCCATGTTTTTTTCGGAGACCGGCCGTTGCAAACAACCGACGACAACCGCTTTTTGATTGGTTTTGATCGCGATGCCGACCTGCAGCAACAGCTAACGCTGATCAATGAAGATAATCAGGAGACCATTCTCTCCCTCGAGCTCAAACCTCGCAGCTACAAAATCGAAAGAATTGCGGGTATCAGTAAAAAGATGATGAACCCTTCTGCAGAAGACCTGATCCGAATCGGTCAAGAAGCCACGCAGGTGAGTAAAGCTCGACAATTCGTCACGTCACTCCCCGGCGTCAGCGAACGATTTATCTGGCCGCTCAAAGGACGGATCAGCGGAGTCTATGGAAGTCAGCGGATATTCAATGGCGAACCGCGCCGCCCACATTATGGTATCGACATCGCGGCGCCCAGGGGAACTCCAGTCATCGCACCAGCTGGCGGGATCGTGCGTCTGGCCCACTCAGGGATGTTTTTTTCGGGTAAAACTCTGGTCATTGATCACGGTCTCGGACTCTCCTCAAGCTTTCTGCATCTAAACAAACTTCTAGTCACTGAAGGGCAACAGGTCCAACAGGGAGAAAAGATCGCGCTGGTTGGCGCCAGCGGTCGTGTCACCGGACCGCATCTCGACTGGCGGATCAACTGGTTGGAACAGCGGCTTGATCCAGCACTCTGGGTGCCCCTACATCAGTAAATACTCATGAGCTTCTCCACAAATACCCTTTAAAAACAATAACTTGAATTTAATGTTTAGTTTTGGTCACCCTTTCTGTATAGTAAAAAAATCTGGTTTTTACCCTTTTTTCAAGTATTTCATACACGCATTATCGGGCAGAGATGGATTAGAAAAGGTACTGATTCACCATGCGGCTATTGCTACTTTCCAGCAAATCAAAAGCAGATCCACTGTTGAGTATTTTGCAAAAGAAGCGGATCTATTTTGATCTACTGGCCAGTGTTGCCTTCATTGCTCATCTACCGTTCTCCAAACGGATCTACAACGGCGTCTTAATCGAAGAAACACTTATCGAACAGTGCTGTTCTGACGATTTGGTCAAGCTTGAACGACTTAAAAAGGTGCTCCCCTGCCAGGCAATTCTTTCAGACTCTGAACCATCACAAAGCACAGGGCTCGCGGCCTTTTTTGAGACCTGCAAACGTTTCCCCCCCAGATCAATCCGCCAGCAAACCCGCGCCAAGCTTTGCCTCCCGGCGCGAGTTTCAACCGATGCCGACTTCGCCGCGCCTCAGGACGCAACCGCCCTGAATATCTCAGCGAACGGCTGTTTTTTGACCAATCCATCCAAACAGGAGATCGGCGACAAGCTCTGGCTGAATCTGGACGGCTTGGAGGATGCCAGCCCGCTCCTGAGTGAAATCCGCTGGTTTTCAGAAGAGTCCACTGCAGATCTACCACCCGGGATGGGGGTCAGGTTTCTGGAAGCGAGTGCAAGCCAGATCGCACAGCTGGAATGGCTGATGCGAAGAGGCAGTATCTCCTCCTAATAGATCAACAATCCCGGCGAGAATGTCATGGCCCATATCATGGGCGGAACTTATTCCCGTTAGTCAACAACGTTATATATTACTTGAAGGCCAAGTTAACTCCCCGGAAGTTAAAGAGAAAATAAATATATAAACAGACTGTTTCTTGCGCCGTCTCCTGCTATCAATCTGAGCAAACCCGATAGCGAAGGAGGCTTAAATGGA